>JAHJQI010000218.1 GCA_018819265.1 Alphaproteobacteria bacterium | reverse complement strand
CGCCATGCAGCCGCAGCGTGCGAAGTCTTCGAGCGGACCACGCGGCGCTACGGAAGACCGACATTCGGTATCGAAACGACCCGCGTCGACGGGCACGAGGTGGCGGTCCGCGAAGAAGTGGTGTGGCAGCGGCCGTTCTGCCGTCTCGTCCGATTCGAGCGAGGCATCAGCACGGCACGCGCGAACCAGGATTCGAAACTGCTGATCGTGGCGCCGATGTCAGGTCATTACGCAACGCTGCTGCGGGGCACAGTCGAGCGCTTCCTCCCCGATCACGAAGTCTACATCACCGACTGGCAGGACGCGCGCACGATCCCGATGGCGGCAGGACGTTTCGATCTCGATTCCTACATCGACTACATGATTGAAATGTTTCGTCATTTCGGCGGCGACGTGCACGTATTCGCGGTCTGCCAACCGGCTGTGCCGGTGATGGCCGCAGTGGCCCTCATGGAAGAAGACGGCGACCCGAACGTTCCAGCAACGCTGACGCTTGCCGGCGGACCACTCGATACCCGGATCAACAGGACCGCGGTCAACGAACTCGCCGAAGAAAAAGGCATCAACTGGTTTGCCAGCAACGTCATTGAAGTGGTGCCGTGGACCAACCTCGGCTACGGGCGGTCGGTCTATCCAGGGTTCCTGCAGCTGACCGGCTTCATGACGATGAACCTCGACCGCCACATGACGGCGCACAAGGACCTGTTCCTTCACCTGGTGCATGGCGATTGCGACTCAGCCGACAAGCACCGCGCGTTCTATGACGAATATCTGTCGGTGATGGACCTGACTGCGGAGTTCTATCTTCAGACGATCGATACCGTATTCGTCCGGCATGCGCTGCCAAAGGGCGAGATGAAGCATCGCGGCCGGCGCGTCGATACGGGCGCCATCTGCCGGGTGCCGATCATGACCATCGAGGGCGAGATGGACGACATCACCGGTCTCGGCCAGTGCCGCGCGGCCCATACCATGACCCCGTCACTGCCAAAGCACCTCAAGACCCATTTCGAGGTCAAGGGTGTCGGCCACTACGGCATCTTCAACGGATCGAGGTTCCGCAACGAAATCGCTCCGAGGATCACGCAGTTCAACCGCGCTCACGATTCAAGGGCCACGTTGATCGCGGAAATGCCGGTGGCAGCCGCAGTTGCCGCAAAACCGGCCGCGCATGGCTCGGACTGCGAAATTTCGGATGTGGCCTTCACATTCGCGCCGGCCAACGACGTTGCTCCCGACCCGATGGCGGTGAAGTTAAAGGAGCGTGGCATTGCCGTCGTCCCGTTTCGGTCTGTTGAAGCACGCGGCGAGCCTCGACAGGAGGACGACGAAGAGGGCGGCGGAATGATCTTTCTTGCACCATTCCGCATGTGGGCGCTCGCCTCGCAGATGATGATCGAGGGCGTGTTCGGACCACGGCGAAATTCCGGGGTCTGATACAACGATTCGCGTCGCAGCCATCCGGCCCTGCTCCCAGAAGGGAATCGAGCCGCGGCTACTCAAAAATGCAACATGCGTTGCGTTTTGGCATGAGTTGTAAAAAATCTTAAACAAGTACTATGTATTTGATTTACAAGAATAAATACTGCGTCTTTTCTGCAATAGCAGTACTGCCAATAAGTCCCGGTGCTGCGTTGCGACAGTTGCATGTGCCAGAAATGTTGTTGTCGGAAGTCACTGGCGCATGGCGTTTTGAAGCTCTAGACTTGGACGATCGTTCGGTTCGAAAGCTGTTTCGAAGTCATGCGAATTGAGGGCCCGGCGGTTCCTCCATCCAGCTGACTCTCTCCTGCTTCCTGGCCGTTCTTCCGTTAACCAGCGCCCCTCGCTAGCAAGGTTTTCCAATGCCGCGGCCTTCAGACGATCACAGGGCTGTCTCACTCGACGACCCCAGACTTGGCGACCTGGGCGCCCCGGTCGAGGTTCGTCGGCACCCAAAGGCAAGGCGATTGACGCTGCGCGTCAGTCGGACACGGCGCGCGGTCATCGTCACATTGCCCAAGCAGTGCGACATCGGCGAAGCGGGATCGTTCGTCCATCGCCACATCGATTGGGTGAGGGAAAGACTTGGAACACTACCGGAACCGGTTCCGTTCTCCCACCGGCAGATGATGCCGCTACGCGGAACGCCGCACCGGATCATCTTCATACAGCCGCAGCGTGGCAAAGGTGTCGTCCACATTCACAAGCCGGCACGCGGCTACAAGGAAATCCGGGTCGCGGTCGAAGGCGACAACGGTCCGCCACGGCTGCGCAGCTGGTTGTTCAAACAGGCCCGGAAGGATCTCGACGCGCGCGTAATGTTTCATGCCCAGCGCCTCGGCCTGCGTCCCAAAAAGCTTGCGATCCGCGACCAGACCAGCCGCTGGGGCTCGTGCTCATCGACGGGGGCGCTGTCGTTTTCATGGCGCCTCGTGATGGCGCCGCCGTTCGTTCTCGACTACGTGGCAGCCCACGAAGTCGCGCATCTGCGCGAAATGAACCACGGACTGCGCTTCTGGGCACTCGTCGACGGCGCCGTGCCGCGCATGGACGACGCCAAGACATGGCTGCAGATCTACGGGATGGATCTCCACCGCTACGGCGTCAGCGAATAGCAGCTGTTTTCATCCGGCGCTTTGATGCCGCCGCTTCGCGGCATCCGCACCCGTTCGCTCATCCGCGGCTCCAGATTTTCTCCCGCCTACCTGCCGGTCTGGCCAGCGCCGAGGGCCATGTAAGGCTTGTGGCCGTCATTGCCGGAGGATGCCTTGTCGAGACGGCGACGGATCTCGTCCAGATCGAAGCCACTGGTGGTTGCGGCCAGCTGAGATCCCGAGATGGCCGGGTCTGCCGGCACGGCTTCGAGAGCGTGGGCGATGAAATCTTGCGAAATGCCTTCTTCCGGATGACTACGGGTTCCGGCCAAACGGTTGAGGACGGGCTTTTTGTGGAGCTTGGGCAGCGGCGGGGGAACAACCGGTGCAAAGCTCTTGCCGGTCGGCTGTTGCGCAACCCGGCTCTTGGGCGGCGCGATCCTCATGCGTGTTGGCGACAACCGGTTGGTTGCCGTTTGGTCCTGGCCGGTCTCCGCCGCCAGCTTGCCTCGCTGTCCCGCAGCGGTGCCGTCACGGGCAAGTAAATGCTCCCTGTCGGGGCCGATGCGGGTCCCTGGGCGATAGGTTCCAGGCAACGGGAGTACGGGCAGCGACTTGTGCGCTTCGCTCATCACCGTGCGCCAGATGCTCGCGGGCAAACTGCCGCCAACGACGCGGTCCATCGGCGCTCCGTCATCATTGCCGAGCCAGATGCCGGCCGTCAGGTGCGCGGTGTAGCCGACGAACCAGGCATCACGGAAATCCTGGCTGGTTCCGGTCTTGCCGGCTGCCGGGTGGGTTTCAATCGCCGCCTTGCGCCCGGTTCCGGCGACCAGAGCGGCATTGAGCATGTCGTTCATAGCCCCGACGTGGCGGAGATCGACGACGGCCTCTGAGTTGTCGCTGGCGTCGGCGTACAGCACGCGGCCGGACGAAGAAATGATGCGGCGGATGACGTAGGGCTGGATGCGGCGGCCGCCGTTGGCAAACAGCGCGTAAGCCCCGGTCAGATCGAGGAGGGTGACCTCGGAGGTTCCCAGCGCCAGTGAGGGTTCTTCCCGCAGCTCGCCGGGAATGCCGGCGCGGCGCGCCGTATCTGCGACCTTTGCCGGCGTGAAATCAAGCGCGAGGCGGACGGCGACCGTGTTGATCGACGAAGCGAGCGCGTCACGCAGCGTCACCTCGCCGCGATACTGCCCGTTGGCGTTGCGCGGGGCCCAGCCGGCGATGCTGAGCGGCAGGTCGTAGGTGATCGTTTCAGGCTTCATGCCGTGCTCGAGCGCCGTCAGATAGACGAACGGCTTGAATGTCGAGCCTGGCTGGCGCTCGGCCTTGGTCGCCCGATTGTACTGGCTCGCGGCATAGTCGGCACCGCCGACGAGGGCGCGAATACCGCCGGTCGCATCAAGGACCACGATTGCCCCCTGGCCGGTGTTCAGCTTCCTGCCGTCACGGGAAAGGGTTTGCGTCAATTGCCGCTGGGCAAATTTCTGCAGCGAACTGTCGATGGTGGTTTCGACGATGATCGAATCGGCGTCGCCGCCTATCAGCGCCGGCATTCTTTCGAGGATAAGGTCCATCGCATATTCGGTACCCTCGGCGCTGTTCTCGCCGCCATCCCTGGCAAAGCGCACCGATTGCGTCAGTGCTTTCGCGAGTTCGGCGCCGCTCAGAAATCCGGCTTCGTTCATGGCCTGCAGGACGACGCGGCCGCGCCGGCGCGCTGCGGCCGGGTTGCTGGTCGGCGAATAGCGCGATGGCGCCTTCAGCAGGCCTGCGACAATGGCGCCTTCGACAACGGAGAGTGCGCTGGCGGATTTTCCGAAATGACGCTGTGCGGCGGCTTCGATGCCGTAGGCGCCGCCGCCGAAATAGACCTGATTGAGGTAGAGTTCGAGAATCTCGCGCTTCTCCAGGCGCAGCTCGAGCCATAGCGCCAGCGTCAACTCATCGAGCTTGCGCAACATCGTCCGCTCCGAAGAGAGGTACATGTTCTTGGCGAGTTGCTGGGTGAGCGTCGAGCCGCCCTGCGCGTAGCGGCCGGCGCGCAGGTTGGCGAACGCGGCACGCGCTAGGCCTGAGAAATCGACACCGATGTGTTCGTTAAAGCGCCGGTCCTCGACGGCGACGACGGCATCGGTCACATGACGGGGCAGCATTCCGATGGGGATGTAGAGGTGCTTGCTGTCGCGCTCGGCAAGCAGGCTGCCATCGCGCGACAGGATCTTCAGCGTCGGGGCCCTGGCGCCATGGACGGACATCGGATCTGGAAACCTGGCGGTATAGTAGACCATCATCGCACCGAACCAGGCGGCGCCAAGCATCGCCAGCAGGGCCACGGCACGCAGGCGAAGGCTCCACTTGCGGGCAGGCGGTGTGGGAGGTGACGCCGGACTCTTCGCCTGCCAGGGCCGGGCATTCTCGATGCGAGATGCGGGGGGCGATGCTGGCTGACGTATTTTCGAAAAGGCCGGCGGATCAGGGGCGCCATCGCGCAGCGCCCAGAACCTTGCCCACGCATCGATCCGTTGCGCTGGGGGACCTGACGGCTGGACGGGTACGCCGCTTTCGGTTCTGCCGGACGACGCGGGACGCTCGGTCGCTGGCGCTGGCGTTAGCCGCCTGTCCGGAGGTGGCGCAAGCGTCGGCTCGACCCGTTGCGACAACGGGTCTTGGTCTCCCGATGCGGTGTTGTCGCGGAAGAGTTTCATCGTCGTTGATTTTTCTCACCCTACGCGGCCCGGCCGCCCGCCGGACAGCGCCAAGGTACGCCCGACAGCGTTAACGAGGCGTTGAGATCCGTAGCGACGCGGAACGATTACTTGAGGTGTTCAAATGAGTAGAGGTGATCGGTGTCCTTCAGCGAGGCATGGCAAGCGCGGCAAGTATTGAGGTCCTTGTCGAGGCGCTTTCCGTCCGCACTGAAGACGGCAAAGTCCCAGTCGCCATTGCGAAATTCTTCTGGAAATTTGCTGCCCCAGCCTGCGCGCTTCTCCATCACGGCGATCGCGGCGAGCTTGTCGCGGATGCGGCGGCCTAGCGTGCTCTCGATCGGCTGGCCCTTGTCGTCGAGCTTGGCCTTGTAGATCTCACCGACGAGAACAGAGCCTTCAGCGAGCTTGCCGTCCGCGCCCGGTCCGGCGGCGGCCTTGCCGTTTGCGAACAGGCGGATGATCTGATCGGCATTTCCGACGCGGTCGAGGCTCAGATAATTCTTGTAGCTTTTATAGTCGGCAGGGAATGCGATCTCCTCGTCTTTGGCAGCAGCCAGGGCTGCAGCAGCGACGACGGCGATGGTGAATATGGCGATGAAAGTCTTTTTCATTTGTTTCCTCCGGTGATTGCATTTCAGTCTCGAATAGGTAATCGCAGTCGCTATTGACCTGGTAAGCGCGCAATGCCAAACGGCAATGGGCGGACGCCGGCGTCACACGATCGGTGCCCCAAAACCATAGCTGTATGGGACCGGCCCGAGAAAGGCGACGACGTCCCCGTCTTCCACAGCCGCTTCGAAGTTGACCGGCCCGGCGACGAGCCCGGCGCTGATATCGCGGCCGTTGCGCATCACGAGAAAAACCTCGTTCCTGGGCACGCGCATCTGCGTGACGATATCACCGACCGTCGTTCCGGCCATCACCTCCACGTTCGAGCGCCAGCCTTGCGGGCCCGCGTACTTCTGCAGTGAATTGAAAAGCCGGACTTCGATGCGCAGTGACACATCCTTGGCGTTGTGGCCAATGCCTGCGTCCAGCAATTCATTGTAGGTTTGGCTGACGACTTCGTTCATGGCTTGCTCTCCTCTGCTGCCGCGCGCGAGTTCTGCTGCCAGTCCGGCGAATTGAGAAACGGGGTGCCGAACATCGCCAGCCACAGGCTCGAAGCGATGCGTTCGGCCGCCTCGATGACCAGAGGAGCGGCCGCGGCCGTAAATACTTGATTTGCAACCGGGCGGAAGTGGCCAAGCCAGATCTCGAAATCAGCGCTTGCGACTTCGCGCAACCGCACATGCGCAGGGACCGGCTTGCCCTTATAGGCACCCGTTCTCAGAAGCACCGACGACCAGAATGCTTGCATTTTCGCCAGGTGCGCTTCGCGGGTGTTTTCCAGGCGCGATGAAAAAATCGGTCCAAGGCGCGGGTCAGCCCAGACACGCGCATAGAACCGATCGACGAGCTCGGAGATCTGGTCTTCAGTGATCGATGGATGGACCGGTTCGCGGCCAGCCGGCCGAACCTGGATCCCGCCGCTGTCTATCGGCATGTCCGGGTCTCCGACAATTTACAAACATTCATTTCCCATGAATGTTTGCATAGCACGGCAACCGTGCCAATATCAACATATGAAATGAATGTTTTCATGGAGCTCGCCTGATGTGCGCTAGAGCAATATCCGACCTGACGGAATCGCTTTCAGCGATTCAAAGGTCGGATAAAGTTGCTCTAGAATCATGGATGTAGAGCATTTTCATCCGACCACTAAAACGCGGATGCGTTTCCGTGTGCTCGCATAATGCTCTAGGTCCCTGTTTCAACGCATGTTCGAATTGCAAAACGGTTGCTCGCCTCCGGCAAGGCATGGCTCACACACCGCCTTCACAGTGACAGGCTATCGCCGAACGTGCTTTAGGAGATCCGGCCAGTGCGCCTTACTCGCGCCAGTGACTTCGCCCTGCGCATCCTGATCCTTCTGCTAAAGACGGAAGGAGCGCTCAGCGTCGAGACGATCGCGGCGCGCCTCGGACTGCCAAAGAGCCATGTCATGAAGATCGTTTCCCAGCTTGCCGCCGGCGGATTCGTCGCGACCCAGCGCGGGCGGACGGGTGGCGTGCGCATCGTGGAAGACGAGCGAGGGATTTCCGTTGGCAGCGTGATCCGCGCAATCGAAACCGAATTCGCCGTCGTCGATTGCCTGGGCAAGTCGGGGCCGCAATGCGCATTCGAACCGCGCTGCGCGCTGAAGTCGGCGATGGTGGAGGCCACCGACGCCTTTCTTCACGTGCTCGACCAGTACAGCGTCAGCGAAATTGCCGGACGAACGCAGCACCCTCGGCTGGGACGCCCGGATTAAGCGCTGCCGATAAGGATGCCGGCGGCAAAGACCAGCGCGCCACCGAGAACAACCTGGAATGCGGCGCGGAAGAACGGGGTCTCCATATACTTGTTCTGGATCCAGGCGATGGCCCACAACTCGATGAAGACGATGGCGAAGGCGATGGTGGTTGCCGTCCAGAAATCCGGGATGAGGTAGGGCAACGCGTGGCCGAGGCCGCCGATCGTCGTCATGATGCCTGAGGCAAATCCACGCTTGATGGGAGATCCGCGCCCGGAAATCGCGCCGTCGTCGGAGGCTGCTTCGGTGAAGCCCATCGAAATGCCGGCGCCGACGGACGCCGCGAGGCCGACGAGGAACGTCGTCCAGGTGTCATGCGTGGCGAAGGCGGTTGCGAAGATCGGCGCCAGTGTCGAGACCGAACCGTCCATCAATCCGGCGAGCCCCGGCTGCACCCAGGTCAGGACGAACTGCCGGTGGGCGGCCCGCGCCTCGTCTTCGCGAACGCCCTCAGACAGGTGCTTGCGCTCGAGGCGTTCGGCCGCTTTCTGATGTCCGGCCTCGGCGGCGGCAAGATCGCCGAGCAGCTTTCGCGTATCGGCATCGGTGGTTTCCTTCGCGGCCTTGAGATAGAAATTACGGGCTTCCGTCTCCATGCCGGAGGCTTCCTCGCGGATACGCTCCAGGCCGAGGTTCTCGACCAGCCAGACCGGCCGGCGGGCATAATAGCCGGCGACATGCTCGCGGCGGATCAGGGGAATGGTGTCGCCGAAACGCTTCTTGTGCAGAGCGATGAGGCGTGAGCGATGCTCGTCCTCTTCGGCGGCCATGCCTTCGAAGATCTTGGCGGTATCGGGAAAATCCGCGCGCATCCGCTCGGCATAAGTTCGGTAGATCCGGGCGTCATCCTCCTCCGAAGAGATCGCCAGCGCCAGCACCTCCTGCTCGGACAGATCTGCGAAATGGCGACGGCCCAAACCCCAGCCCGGAATCATGACGGCTCCCTTGATTAGAATCGATCTAAACCGATTAGCGAAATATGAGCAGCGCAGCAAGACTTGCAGTGCCGGCCGACGACGGCGCAGATCCACCACTCAATTGTCGAGCTTATCCTGCCTAGCAAGTGATCGTCCGGTGTCTAAATTCCAGTCAATACATTCTATTTCCTTAGTTGCGTTGCACAATTTTTAGTATCCGATACATACGACTTTGACTCTTGGGTTTTTCTTGAATAGATCATGTAGTACCTGCTTCACTTCATTGAAGCAGGCATATGGTTATACTTCGCATCAGGCTAGGCTCCGCTTCCCCGTAGTTGGGCAAGCTCTCGTGCGAAGATTGGGGACCCTCGGGTGCCCGACGCTCCCAATGCGCCCTCATTGGGAGCGTTTTCCTGATGTGAAACGAGTTCGTGGCGAGACCGGCCCTGCATGCGCTCTAAAAAAAACGTCGTTCGCGGCGACGTTTGTCGCCTGCAAAACGCGCAAGGCGCCGGTCTAGCGACCGACGCCCAATGGGATGAGTTGGTGTCCTTTCAAGCCGAACTTCAGTCCTTGCAGGGGATCATGATGACCTTGTCGACGTAGGGGATGTGGAACTTGCACTTGCGCTTCATCTTGCCGGTATATTCGCTGGCGCGGTCCACGAGTTCGTCGATGACCTGCGTGACGTCGTTCTCGATCGGCTTTTCGTCAACCTGGTCGCCTTCGGGAACTGCACCATATTCCTTCGCGCCGCCGGCTTCTTCTTCCACGTCCTTCGAAGCGTTGCCGTCGTTGCCCGCGGTTTCATCGGCAGGCGTGCCGGCGTTGCGCCCGAGTTCGGCTTCTTCCTGTGCCGCAATCGAGGATCGCTTGGTGAAACGCTGCGGGGCTTCGACGATATCGCGATCGGCGCGGCGAACCACCTCGCGCTCGATCTTACGACCGGCTGCTGGCTGGTCAGCAACGGCCGGCTCGTCATTGCTGGCAACCGTGTCGCGCTTGGCGGCGGCGTACTGGCCACACAACTGGACATTCTCGGGCGCGAGCTTCCAGGTAAATGTCTTCGAGAAGAAGCTTGAAGACGCATTGCCGACGACGCGGAGGCTATCGCTGTCGAGACGTGTCAGGCGCACGGTGTACTTCTTGCCGCGGCTCGGCGAGTAGATCCAGCCGCCGCCTTTGGACGTGACGTTGCCGAGGATCTGCGTGCCGCAGCGATCTTCGTTCTTCTTGTCCTTGACGTGGACGACGAAGCCGCAAAGGCCGCCACCCTTTTCGCAATCCTTGATTTCGACTGCGCCACGGCCATCGTGGTCAAACCAGATGCCCTTTGGATCGCTGTCGGCGGAGGCGGAGACCGACCACACGAGGGCTGCACCGAGGGCTGCGAACTGCGACGTGCGAATGATGCGTGACATGATGAAGTTCCCCTTCGTAATCCTGTTCCCCGTCCCGCTTCGTTTCGGCGGCGAGGTGGTTGTTGATGTGACCTGAACATGCGCGCTTGCGGGGCGAGGCGCTGTTTCGCTCGGAACAGGGCCGAAAAATCTCACGCTGCGCTCCACCAACGCCCATAAAGCGGGCGTTCTGGCCTATTCGCCAAAGAGAACGCGGTGCATGTCCATGCCCGGCCTGCTGCTGTATTTGGATGAATTTGCAGCGGCCATGCCGGAACCGTGGCTAGAACCGGGGCCGGAATGGAGGGCCGTACGTTGCAGTACCCTGCCGTGCTCGGAGCAGATCCGCCAGCGGCCGTTCTGCCGTTCGATCGTAAGCCGTCCGCTGGCAATGCCGGCTGCGCCGCCGTACCCATAACCGGATGCGACCGTGAACTCGTAGGTGAAATCGGCATTGTATTTGAGCGGTTGACCGGCCGGTGCGAACTCAAAGGTAGCCGGGCGAAGCTTATAGGTGCGAAATGGCCAGCGGCTGGCGAAATCGGCGATCTGATTGACGACGGACGTTCTCGACGTGGCTTTCTCCCCCCAGTAGTCGACCCGGCTGCAGTAAAGGCCAAGGAGCCTACGCCGGTTGCGGGTGGCGCCCGACAGATACTGTTCGCTGACAAACGCCAGAGCTTCGTCGCGGGTGAAGACAGGTTGGTGCGCGCGCTCCGCCTGCGGCGGCGGGCGGTCCGGCAGCGGCAGCGGATCGCTGTCGACAGCGGCCACCGTCGAAGGCGGGCGTTGGCGCATCATCGGCGCAGGCGCCGGCATCGGCGCCGGCACGGGCGCGGGCGCGGAAGGCGCGGCGAGCGTTTCCTCGATGATGTGCGGGCCAACGGAGGTCCTTGGCGCGCCGGGTCCGTCTGTTGCTGTTTGCGCTTCGGATGCGGCCTTTGATCCAGCATCGGAACTGGCACCGGCATTGGCCAACGCTTTTGAGCCTGCCTCTATCCCGGAATCGGCTTCCTCAGCGACATCGCGAACCGCGACCTCGACGAAATCGATCACCTCGCCGGCCTTCGCAGCCAACAGTGCGTGCACGCTGCGGGCTACGCTCACCGGACCGGTTACCGCCGCGACTTCTCCGGCCGCCGGCGATGTCGCCGCTGCCGGTTGTGGAAGGGGCAGCGGTTCGGCCGCCGGGGCTGAGGCAAGGGGGGCGCCGGCGGTTAAGCGGTCGTCAAGCTGGCGCGGCGCCGGCGCGGGCTGCGCCTGGCTCGCGCTCCTGCCGGCGATGAGATCTCCGAGGCTCACGGGGCGCCGAGCCATCTCTTGGACGTGAAGCAGCTCGGTACGCCACATATAGGCGGCCGCAAGACTGGCGAGGGTGACGGACGCGGCCAAGGTCAAGACGGCAATGAAGAGTATGCGGCGGCGAAGCTCAGCGCGGCGACCGCTGCACGTTTCATCATAGGCCAGGCGGCCGACCGGCTTGCGAAGCGCTCTGTAGGCCTCGATTACCTCGCGCAGCCTTTCACCGTCCTGCGAAGCGCGTTCGCCTGCTTCTCCGCCCGCCGTCGCATTGGCGTCGGGGTGGAGGCGTTTGGCTAACGCCTTGTAGGCCTTGGCGATGGTTTCATCATCCGCGTCTTTGTCGACGCCGAGGATCTTGTAATAATCTGGCATGCAACCCGATCGCGTATTCCCTCGCACGCTTGGTCGCAATCGAATTGGGGCATATTGTGTCGACCGCACTTTTCTGGCTTAAAATTCAAGCCGTTATGCTTTCCCTGTTATCATCTCTTCGCAGATAAGTACCCACGGCACCGCGCCGTTCGGGAGTGGGCGCTGCGGGCGCCAATCGGCCCGGGCAAGGTCGCGCGCGCCCCGCCGCGCAAACTGCTCATGTCGTTTTCGTCGGCTTGGCGGCCTCGCGGCGTTGAATCTGCTGATGGGTGAGGTAGGCGTGGCCGAGCACTCCGATGCCCCAGCCGAGAAGCGGCCACTGGAACCAGTAAACGCCTGGACCCGTCAGCATGTCGATGACGAACAAAAGCGCGTTGACGGCCGCGTAGACGATGAAATGGATCAGGAAACCCTGATCGCGAAAAAGCTGTTTGAGCGCTTTCATTGACGGCATTCCTTTCGGTTGATCCGGCTTGCCTCGGCATTCTCGATTATTATGATGATACTGGATCGGAAACGGTGGACGCTTGACCGTGCTCAAGCAGCTTGAAGGGCACAACGCCGGTTCGCCTCCGGCACCATCGCCCATACCGCTCGTTGGCATCGATCCCCCAGGTAACACCTTGAAAGATAGTCCGTGACATCGCGCCCTTGCCCTGCCAACGCCGAAGCGCGCCGGCCATTGCCTCAGCCCGACGGCTCCATGATAGATATCGAATCCCGGCCCGATATCGGATAGCGATCATGAACGCCACGCTGATCGGCATTTGCCTTTATATTGCGGTTCAGTTCGCGATCGGCATCTATGTCGCCCGGCGCATCAAGCTGGAGAGCGACTACATCCTTGCCGGGCGCAATGTCGGTACCGCGCTCGCCGCCTTCTCCATCTTCGCGACGTGGTTTGGCGCGGAGACCGTGCTGGGTTCGGCGGGCCGCGTCTATTCGGACGGGCTTTCGGGTGCCCAGGGCGAGCCATTCGCTTACGGCCTTGCGATCATTCTGATGGGCCTTGCGCTTGCCGGCCCGTTGCGGGCCAGGGGCTTCACCACATTCGCCGACCTCTTCGCCGAGCGGTATGGCGCGGGCGTCGAGCGGTTCGCGGTGCTGCTGCTGGTCCCCGGATCGATCCTGTGGGCCGCCGCGCAGATCCGCGGCTTCGGGCAGATCTTCGGGGCGGCGGCGGAAATCGATGTGACGACCGGCATCGCAGTCGCCTTCGTCACGGTCGTTGCCTACACGATGTTCGGCGGGCTGCTGGCAGACATCTACACCGATTTCGTTCAAGGGCTTGCCATCGTCATCGGCCTCGTGGCGCTGATTGTTTTCGTGATCGTCGCGACAGGCTCGCCGTTCGAAAAACTTGCAACCGTCGATCCGCAGCGCTTTTCCCTCATCGCGCCCGGGCAATCGCATCTTGAATTCATCGAGCAATGGGCGATCCCGATCTGCGGATCGCTTGTCGCGCTCGAACTCATATCGCGGCTGCTGGCCTGCCGGACTCCTCAAATTGCGCAACGTGCAAGCTACTTCGGCGGCGGCGGCTATCTCCTCGTTGCGCTGATCCCGGTCTATCTCGGCTTGATCGGTCCCTCGCTCATTCCCGGCCTCGAAGAATCCGAGCAACTCGTCCCGCAGCTTGCGCAGACCTACCTGCCGACTATTTTCTACGTCATGTTCGCTGGCGCGCTGATCTCGGCCATCCTGTCGACCGTCGACTCCGCCCTCATCGCATGTTCGGCGATGATCTCGCACAACGTCCTCCAGCACATCTGGAAATTCGAGGACGAGCGGGCGCGCGTGTGGCTGGCGCGCGGCGGTGTTGCCGGACTCGGATCAGTGGCCTTCTTCTTGGCGTTGTCGTCCGAGTCTATCGGCGATCTCGTCGAACTTGCCTCCGCGTTCGGCACGGCGGGCGTGTTCATCGTGACCATGTTCGCGCTGTTCACGCGCTTCGGCGGCGCGCTCAGTGCCTACGTGACGATGGCGACGGGCGCCCTCGTGTGGGCCATCACCGGTCCGCTGGTGCTCGATTTCACCGCGCCCTACACGACCGGGGTCATCGCAGCGGCGGTCGCCTATCCGCTGGTTGCACTTTTCGAGGGGAAACCGAAAGAGAAGGAAACGCGTCATGGCTTGCGAAACTGACCGCGCGAAAATCGTCGCGCCGGGAAAAACCTACGTCGGGCAGCAGGGCTTCACCTATCAGGCGGGGGTGTCGCGCGGCACCGTCGGGGAGACGGACGTGTGCATGAACGTCCTGCCGATGCCGCCGGGGGCGAAGGCGAAGTCGCATTACCACAAGGGCATCGACACCATCGCCTACCTCATGGATGGGCGCTGCTCGGTCTACTATGGCGACGACCTGGAGCACCGCGCCGTCCTCAATCCGGGCGAGCAGATGTTCATGCCGCGCGACGTGCCGCATGCGCCCGTCAACGACTCGGGCGCGCCCTGCACGTGGATCGTGGTGCATTCGTCGGGCGACGACCAGGACGACATCGTCATGACGCCTCACCTCGACCGGCTGTTGCCGGAGGTGTGAGGCGGCCAGCCCGTGGCCAGGACCTAACGCTCCCAACCCCCTAATTGGGACTGCGGTCACGGAGCCTGAATGGTCTCGAGGTAATCGACGATAGCCTGGATGCGGACTTCGGCCGTGTCGTAGCCGCGGCGGCCTTCGGACTGCTGGAAGCGCTCCCAGAACTTCGGCATCTGGAAGGACTGATGGCCTGTGACCTCATCAGCCTGCGCGATCATCCTGAAGACCTTTTCGCCGGGGAATACGCCGAGATTGTTCCTGGCAATCGCCGTGAGGTCGGTCGGCGGCTTGATCAGTACCTTGGCCAATGGGCCGTCGCCCTTGCCCTCGAAGCCATGGCACTCGGCGCAGTTCCACAAGAACTCATCCTCACCGCTGACGATTTGGGTCTGGCCGGACTTTTCGCCGGCGAGCGCCGGGGTGCCGAGAAGAATGCCACCGAGGCACAGGATCGCGATTTTGTTGAACGACATGCACGCCTCCATTTGGAAGTGCGTGCAGTCTGGCAGGCAGGCTGCCGCGGACAATGATTCTGGTCAAAGATGGTGCAGGGGATATAAGTTCGTATGCTTCGTTGAGTGAGGAGGCTTGCGGAAGCACATGCTCGCCGGCTCGGCCGGCTTGGCTCGCCGCATCATGAAATAGCGTCAGGGCTTCGTTATGAAATGGATCGCCGTTGCAGCCTTTGCCGTTGCGATGCCAACCGTGGCGGGCGCGCATTCGTGGTATCCGCGCGAGTGCTGCCATGGCGAAGACTGCGTTCCGGTAACCACCATCGAGCGCGTTCCCGGCCAACCCTACCAGATCTGGCACACCGACAAGTTCGGCCCTGTCCAGGTCGACGACACCGTGATCAAGGACCGCTCCCGGTTCAGTGAGGACGGCCGGTATCATCTCTGCGCGGTGCCGTCCGAAAAGCGCGGAGAGCGTACCTCGCCGCTGGCCCCGCAGAGGCCGCCGCCGCGCGACCGCTGGCATGTGCAGTGCGTGTTCGTGCCTGGGGTGACGTGATGAGCGTGACGTGATGAGCGTGACGTGAGGGGGCGGGGAATGCGGTAAGGTCGGTGCGCGGCAAAATATCAAGCGCGGAACAAATCAAATTCCCGATTGTTGGTCTGTCAGGCGAAGGAACACAGACAACAACGGAGTAAGCGTTATGTCTCGATTGATTGCAGCATCGCTCGCCCTGGTGGTGCTAGCCGCGCCTGCGGTGGCACAAGCCCAGGAAGTCGGGGTCTATGTCGGCCCGCCTGCCTACAACGGCTATTACGCAGACCCATATGGTTACCCAAGCCCCTACGTTGCGCCTCCGGTCAGCGGCCCCCGCGTCTACGGCTACTACTCCGAGGGACCGGCTTATGCTGATCCTGTACCGAGTTTGATCCCCTATCCGGACAACGGCTGCGGTGAATACCACTATTGGGACGGCGCAGCGTGCCTGGACGCCCGGGACCATCCGCCGGATGTCAAATAATCGCAGCGGCGGTGATGGAGGCCAAGCATGCTCACCGAATCGCTGAAATCGTATGAAGACGTGGTCGGGTGTCGCTACCGCACATCATGTGGCGAGGGACGCTCGCTGCGACCGCATGGTCCACCGTCGCCGTTAGACTCACTGAACCTTGGGTCCCGGCAATAAATGCCGGGATGACAGATGGTGGGTGCAGCTTTCCGAGGGCGCTCTTCAATCCCCCAATGTCATCCCGGGGCTTGTCCCCGGGACCCAGCGATCAACGCATGACAACGTTGTCGGGTATTGCTACCGCACATCATGTGGCGAGGGACGCTCGCTGCGACCGCATGGTCCACCGTCGCCGTTAGACCCGGTGCACCTTGGGTCCCGGTAATGAATACCGGGATGACAGAGAGAAGGTGCCCGCTGCAACCACTCCCCTCCACCGACAAAGCTAGACTCGCTGAACCTTGGGTCCCGGTAATAAATGCCGGGATGACAGATGGTGGGTGCAGCTTTCCGAGGGCGCTCTTCAATCCCCCAATGTCATCCCGGGGCTTGTCCCCGGGACCCAGCGATCAACGCATGACAACGTTGTCGGGTATTGCT
>JAHJQI010000217.1 GCA_018819265.1 Alphaproteobacteria bacterium | reverse complement strand
TGACGTGTGGCGCCAGGCGTGGCGACCTGGCCGGCCGGCAATGCGGCCGCGGTGCTTGAAGACTTGTGGCTGATCGGCATAATCGGAAGCCTGAACCTTGCAAACGAAAGGGCTGAGTAAATTAGAGCATCAACTCACAGTGTGCGATGGCGCTTTTGCGATCGGATAGCTGGATAAAGATGCACTGACATTTCTTTTCCGGAGCAACTTTAGCCGACCTGGAAAATGTCCGGGCGTTGGAGCGCCGGGTTCACGCGTGACCTGTCAATTTGCATTTGCGTGCGTCCGGTGAAGGTTGAAAACGACGCTTGAGACGGTTTTCGCTGAGGCGAGCGAAGCGATCCTTCGTCTTCATCGTCTCCCGGACCTTGTTGACG
Organism: Alphaproteobacteria bacterium; assembly: GCA_018819265.1. Taxonomy (GTDB): domain Bacteria; phylum Pseudomonadota; class Alphaproteobacteria; order Rhizobiales; family Hyphomicrobiaceae; genus Filomicrobium. Next base: position 21,386 of record JAHJQI010000217.1, on the reverse strand, counting down.
GCTTCGAACGCGGCAGGTTCCCCGGAGCCGGCGGCCATCAACAGGAGCGTTCGCATGAAAACGTCGCGCTGGGCATTGCTGCCGCCGATCGCAGGAAGCTTCAGGGACAGTTCGCAAAGGTTGCCGGGCGAAGCGCCGCCAGCGTGCAACGCCAGAATCGCGTCGGCAATATGAATGCCGACATCGGCTGCGATAAGGGCTTGATCGTCGGGATCGGGCGCATGGGCGCGCCGATACAGGCCTGCGACGAGTTCTTGCGCGGCGGCCGTGTCGCCGGCGCCAAGCAACGCCAGCAGATAGTGCAGGGATGCAAACACGTAGGTCGTGTCGGTGCGGCGGCGATGAGCAACCGCGCGCAGGCCCAACCAGCGGTCACCGACGTCGACGCCTTCCTGCCGCAAGCGCCACAGCATCGATACGGCGTTGGACATGTCGCGGAAATCGTCGGTCTGTGTCGGGCGGATTTCGCGGTCGTAGAGGTCGAGGACGGCATCGTAGTTCGCGGCTTCGAGGTGGAACAAGGCGAGATGCCAGGCCATGTGGAAATTGAAGTTGTTGCACAGCGGCCAGAGCTGGCGGGAATTCTCCACCCAACGCGCGCCTTCCTCGGGGCGTCCACGCATCTCCAGGACGTGGCCGACGGCATGCACGCCCCAGATGTCGGCGCGCTCGCTTGCGACCGCCAGCCGGCCCACGGATTCGGCTTCGGCAAATGAACCAGTCTCCTCCAGCCCGAATGCATGCATGCCGAGCGCAAAGCCGTAACCTGCATCGCTTGCCCCCATGTCGCGCAATGCAGTCGCGGTGGTCTTACGCATGCGGTGGGCCTCGCCGGTCATGAAGCGCAGGGCATTCGCCAGCTTCAGGCAGAGGAAGTCCTTCGGGTTTTCTGCAACCTGGAATTCGAGGCGGCTGGCTGCGGCCTTCAATGCGCCGCGCGAGGCCAGCGCAAGTGCGTCGACCAGCGTCCGCTCGTAGGCAGTGCCGTCGTTGGCGCGGGCAAGCGCCGCCTTGGCCGGGGCAAGAGCGGTGCGGCTGGCGGCGAAGTCCTCTGCCTTGCCGAGCAGTGCGACGCCGAGCCCCTTCAACGCCAGGGCGGCAACAAGGTGGGGATCGGCTTGCAATGCGGCTTTCAGCGCAGTCATCGCGGGACGATGCGCGGCGACGGCGAAAACGGCCTCCTCGAAGGCGCGGACGGCTTCCTCGGAAGTTGTCGAGTGCCGGCCCTGGTATCGATCTTGGAGCATCATTTCTCACCGTATGCCGTTGCGTGCCGGGGGCTGCTTGCAGGCATGGGCCCACGCGAGCTTTGGCATGAACCTGTGATGCGGCAGTTCCAAGACGCCTGCAAGACACGCCCATTCACAACATTGCGAGAGGGGTCTTATGCTCGATGATCGGGCACGACGATGGACCTGGAACAACCTCTTGAGGCACCACAACTAGCGTCCGGCAAGTTCGGCTTCGGACGCCAACTTCGTGGTCGCGGCTTCGGCCAGTTCGCCGTCGACGTTCGTCGCTGTTTCACTGCGCGGCCGGGAAAAGCCGGCGATAAGAACGTAGAGCGCCGGTGTCAAAAGCAGCGTGAATATGCCCGCGAGACCGAGCCCGCCGAACACCACCCAGCCGATGGAAGCGCGGCTTTCCGCGCCCGGGCCGGTTCCGTAGATGAGCGGCACGCCGGCGAGCACCGTCGAAAGCATAGTCATGGCGATCGGCCGCAAGCGCACGATGGAGGCTTCGCGGGCGGCCTCGTAGACTTTCATGCCGTTCTCGCGGAGCTGATCGGCGAACTCCACCATCAGGATCGAGTTCTTGGCCATGATGCCAATCAGCATCAACACGCCGATCTGGCTGTAGATGTTGATCGACGTACCGGTGAGCGCCATGGCGAAGATCGCCGCGCAGACGCCGAAGGGGACCGTGATGAGAACGATAGCGGCACTGGTGATGCTTTCGAACTGGGCGACGAGCACAAGAAAGACGATCAGCAAAGCCAGCGCGTAGGTGATGGTAACGCCGTGCGAGGTTTCATCGAGGTCGGCGGCCTCGTCGAGGAAAAGCAGGCTGTAGCCCGGCGCAACCTGACGGTCGGCAATGACCTTGATGGCTTCGACGGCGTCGCGCAGGGTGTAGTCAGCGGCCGTGTCGCCGAAGATCTCGACCGCTCGTCGCTGACCGTGGCGATCGAGTTCGGCGGGGACCGCTTTTTCCGACAACGAGATCATCTGCGATAAGGGAACCAGACGGCCATCGGTCGCGGAAACGTAGAGGTTGTTGAGATCGGCCGGATCGGTGATGGAACCGGCTGTCGCCTGCAAGATCACCGGCACGCGCTGATCGTCGATGGTCAGTTCCGCCACCTCGTCACTGTCGACAAGCACCTGTGCGGTGGCCGCCAGATTCTCGATCGGCACGCCGAGATCGGCGGCGCGGCGCCGGTCGATATCGAGTTTCAACTGCGGCTGGGTGGCACGGAATTCGACGCGCAGGTTCTCAACCTGTGGAGCCTCTTTTTCCAGGATTTCGGCCAGGGCATAGGCCTGCTCGGCAATCGCTTCGTAATTGGAGCCGGTCAAAGCGAAGCGGATGCCGCCATCGGCGTTGCGCAGGCCGAGCGAGTTTCCGCGCTGGACACGTGCCTGGGCACCCGGGATGAGGCTCAGCTTCTTGTTGACGTCGCGGGCGATGGCACCTTCGTCCTCGCCGCCGCGCATATCGCGTTGCGACCAGTCGACGAGGCGGGCGTCGATTTGCCCGCGGTTGAGATCGTAGCGGCCGGTGATCGACAACAGGCCGGTGGCGACCTGCGTTTCGACCAACGGCGCGATGATTTGTTCGACCTTTTCAACCTGGCGGTCGGTATACTTGAGGCCGACCCCGTCGGGACCCGTCAGGCGGACCGTGATGAGGCCGCGATCCTCCTCGGGGATCAACTCCTCGCCAAGGGTTGCAAAGGTCAGGGTTGCCGCGAAGACGACGAAGCCGCACAGGCCGACGATCACGAGCGGCATCAATAGGACGCCGTCGAGGGCCTTTTCGTAGGCGCGTGCGAAGCCTCCGCCAATGCCGCCCAGCAGCCGTTCGACGGGGGACGGGCCGGTCTTCTCGGGAAGCCTCGAGGCCAGCATGGGGACGACCGTCAGGGCGACGAACGACGAGATGCAGACCGTGACGGCGAGAACGAACCCGAATTCGCCAAAAAGGCGTCCGGCAGTCGAGGGCAGGAATGAGATCGGGACGAAGACCGAGATCAGGGTCGCCGTGGTTGCGATGACTGCGAAAAACACCTGCTGGCTTCCCAGAATGGCCGCGGCACGCGGTTTGACGCCCTGCGACTTGAGCCGCTGGATGTTTTCGAGAACGACGATGGAGTCGTCGACGACGAGGCCGGTTGCCAAAACCAGCGCCAGAAGCGTCAGCAGGTTGACCGAAAACCCCATCAGCCAGACGGCGGCAACGGTGCCGATCAGCGAAACGGGGATTGTCGCGGCGGGGATCAGCGAGGCACGCAGGCTGCCGATGAAGAGGGCGATCACGGCAACGACGATGACGACCGCCAGTCCAAGGCTGACGAGGACCTCGGCTATCGCACCCTTGATGAAGACGGCGTCGTCGGATGTGACCTTGATGTGAAGCGAACGCAGGCGGCTGTTCAGACGGTCGACGACCTTTTCGATATCCTGGGATATTGTTACGGTATTCGATTGGGCACGGCGGACGACGCCGAGACTGACGACCTGGCGGCCATCAAGGCGGACGATGCTTTCGGCGTCGGCGGGGCCGAACGAGGCGCTGCCGATGTCGCCGAGCTTCACCGGGTCGCGAACGATGAGATCTTCGACGGCAGCTGGATCGGCGACCGAAGCGTCGGCGCGGACCATGACTTCCTGTTCGTCGGATTCAAAGCTGCCGGCAGGCACGTCGTAGCGGGCGTTGCGCAGGACGTTGACGACGTCGGTGATCGACAGGCCGTAGCCGGCAAGCTTCATGGGGTCGACGACGACGCGCAGGACCCGTTCCCGGTTGCCGAAAAGCTGAATGTCGGCGACGCCCGCGATCGATGTCAGTTCAGGAATGATGTCGTTCTCGACCCGCCGCGTCACTTCCTCTATCGGCAGCGAGTCGCTGTAGACTGCAAGTTTGACGATCGGGTCCGAATCCGCGTCGGCCTTGATGACGGAGAGGTCCTCGACCCCGTCGGGCAGTTCGCGCTGGACGCGGGCGACGGCTTCGCGAATGTCGTTGGCTGCGTCGATCAGGTCGACCGACGGGCGGAAGGTTGCGAGGACGCGGAAGTTGCCCTCTTCGCTCGACGAGCGGACTTCGGTAATGCCGTTGACGCGGGCGACAGCGCCCTCGATCTTGGCGGTGATTTCGGCATCGATGGTTTCGGGGGAACCGCCGGGGAAGTTGGCGCGCACGCTCACGACCGGGCGGTCGACGTCCGGCAATTCGCGCACTTCGACGCCGTAGATTGCCGCCGCACCCGCGACGATGATGAGCAGGTTGAGGACCGCGGCGAGATATGGCCGGCGAACGCTGAGTGCGGGTAGGCCCTGGCCGAGCGCCATCGCGTCATCCCCTCCGCTCAGTTTGCGTGCGCGCGGAGCGCCGTGGCTTGACCGGCTGGTCCGTCGCTGCGGGGATCGGACCGGTCGCAGGGCCGCCGCCCTTTTCGCGCGCCGATCCGGGCGCAGCGAGACCGTCGGGATGCTCATAGGTCACTTCGATTCCGTCGCGAAGCCGCTGGACGCCTTCGACGACGATCAGGTCACCGGTCGTCAGCGGGCCTTTGACGAGAATAATCGCGTTCATCCGCTGGACCGACTCGACCACGATCTTGCGAACGACGTTGCCGTCGATGCGCCAGACATAGCTTTCGCCCTGGCTCCATTGCAGCGCCAATTCGGGGACCGCTGGATAGGTGTCGCCCGGCAGCGACATCTCGATCGAAAACGACATGCCGGGCCGCAGCAGGTCTTCACCGTTCGGGATGATGGCGCGCACCATGATCGTTCGCGAGACAGGATCGACGCGGCTGTCGATATAAGCGAGGCGTCCGCTGAATGTCCGGCGGGGATAGCTTGGGGTCGTCGCTGAGACTTCGTCGCCGATCTTGATCCTTGCCAGGAATTTCTCCGCGACGGGGAATTCGACGAGCAATTGCGAGCGGTCGTCCAGGGTGACAAGTTCGGTCGCGGGTGTAATCCTGTCACCGGCCTCGACTTTCGGGATTCCGACGACGCCGGCAAACGGGGCGGAGAGCGTTTTGTCACGCAACTCCTCTTCGGCCTGGCGAACTTCGAGTTCGGCGCGCTCCACCGTGATGGTCGCATCCTCGACGCCGGCTCCGGAATTGACATTGCGGCTCTTCAGGTACTCAGCGCGCTGAAGTTTCTGGCGGGCGTCCTCAAGCGTTTTCTTGGCGAGGTCAACCGCCAGTTCCGCCTTCGTCGCGTCGAGTTGAACCAACGTCTGGCCCTGCTCGATCGGATCGCCGGCGGAGATGGCGAACGACATGATCTCGCCTTCGGATTTCGCGAACAGGGTGACCGATTTCAGCGCGCGCGCAGTACCGATTGCGGCGACGACCGCATCGTTGCGCTGACTTGAAACACCCGCCGCGATGACGGGAGCCGCGCCGCGCCTGTTCCCATTCGACGCCTTGCCGGTGCTTCCATTCGAAGCCTTGCCGGACGCCTCCGGCTTGCCGCCGGCCGGGGTCTGCAGATTGGCGAGCACGTCACCGATGCGTTCGCGCGATACCCATGCCGTCGCCCCGATGCCGGATAGCAGCAGCAGCAGCAATGTCTGGGATAACAGCGACCAGGGGCGCTTCAATCGGATCTCCCTTTGCCGGGCACCATCACAGGTGCGGTCATTCGAGGTGCGTCGGTCTGGCCAACGGTCGATTTGGCAGACGGCATGATATGTCTTTACGCCGAAGCCGTCATTCAACATCGGCTGGCTTATTTCCATCTGGGCGGCGGTAACAATTCGGCCATGATGCTTTTCACCGAGTCTTTAGTGTGTCGCGACGCGGCCGGCTGGCAGGTCCGATCCCGGAGCGAATGCGGAACCCGCGGCCGGCTTATCGCCGCGGCGGGGGAAGTCATGGAGATCGAAGCCGTTCGGCTAGTCGCGGCGCTCGCTTCGAACCAGCTTGCGATGGCTGGCCTTTGCCTTTTTGAGTCGCAGCTGTTCGCGGTAGCTCACCTTGCCGTTGGCGTGAATGCGGCGCTTGAGTGCAGCTAGGCGGGCGCGATCTCTCGCGATTTTCAGGCGTTCGCGGAGTGTCAGCTTGCCGGCGCTATGCTTTTTAACCTTGGCGTAGGTGTGGCCCTTGGCGTGGTAGCCATCGTCGCTTTTTGCGGTTGAGTGGGCCGAGGCGGCTCCGGTGGCAAGTATGAGAAGGGCGGATGCGACTGCAATGCGTTTCATGGTTGTCTTCCTGAAGGGTTGGATTGAGTTTCGCTTTTCAATTTCGCGCATTCCCCGGCGCTTGATGGATTAACGATGGGCGGTCGGGCGATCCGTCGGAGACTTCCAGGAAACGCGCGTCATTTACATTTCTTTGCAGACATGAACGTCGGTTCAGTTTTCGCTTGCGGCGAGGTTACTCGCAGCCGTCACGGCCGTTGTCAGCGACGGTCGCCGCCTTCTTGCCGGTCCCGGCGCGGCCGGCGCCAATCGGCGAACAGCTTGCGCTCCTCAGATGTCATCGACATCACTGCGGCGCTGAATGCGTCCGAGGCTAATTTACGCGCGTTGACGCGAATGTCGTAGATTCGCTGCATGCCGGACTTGAAGGCTTCGGCGTCGAATGGTTCGGTGCGGAGCAGCGTCTTGATTTCGTCTCGCGCGGTCTTGAGGTCCTGGCGCAACGAATTGAGTTTTTCGCGCGTCAAGACAACCTTGTCTCCCAGCACCTTGGCGCGGTCAGCGGGCAGGCTGTCCGCAAAGCTCATTACCGATGTGAGCCCGCCCTTGTGCCAGTTGCGGCCATGATGGTGGCCGCCGAGGTAGGAACCGACGAGGGTTCCCGCGACAAGCAGGTTCAGCGCCAGCGAGCCGGCCAGCAGCCACCAGGTCCAGCCGCGCGGCGCGTCACTTATTTCAGGGCCGGAAGGAATGGTCTCTGTCATATGACATCCTCGTCCAACAACGGGTCATCGATATCGATCGTATCGTCCGTGCTGGCAATTTCCTGCAAATCGGGGGCAACGATGCCGGAAAGGCCCGCCAACAGGCCGATACCGAATACGAGCGTGACCGCCGCAGCGAGTGCCGCGATCTGAAACCGGCTGCGGACGGGCAGGCGCCGGACAGTGGGCCGCGGCAAGGAGGTGGACGCGGAGGCAGTTTCGCGCTGGGCTGCCCTGTCGCGTTCGGCGGCAGCAAAAATGCGTTGGGTCAGCGCCAAGACGGCGATTTCTTCGCGCCGCGCCGCTGCGTCAAGAAGTCGGTCCAGGGATCTGTATTCCGCAAGCAACTGCCGGGCCTCTTCGGAGTTCGCGTTGATACGCCCAAGCGAAAGCCGGTCGACGGCCGGCCAGCGACTGCGGTCGGCACCATAAATTTCGAGGACCTCGCGAAGGCGGGTCAGTTCCGGGTGTTGCGGTTTGTTTGTCATCGCGTCGCGCCATTCGTTCGATGGTTTCGGTCGGGTGTCGTCACTGCGGTACCGTGGTCAAGTAGCGTCATTTCAATCCGTATCGTTGAGCGTCCGCCATACGGACTGAAGACTGTCTTTCAGCGTGCGGCGCGCGCGCGCCAGCAGCGACTCGGTTGCATGTTCGCTCGTTTCCAGCACCGAACTGATCTCCGCGACCGAAAGGCCCTGGTGGTGGAACAGCAATATCGCGGTTCGCTGACGCTCGGGCAGCCGGTCGATCGCATTTTCGACGTCTTGGCTCCGTTCCTGGTTTTCAAGCTGCGCGTGCGGACTTTCTTCTGACGCGGCTGTTTCGGGAAATTCGTCGACGAGGTCAACTCGTTTGGCTCTGCGGTACCGGTCTATGGCAAGATTCCGCGTGGTCCGGTTAAGCCAGGCACCAATGCCGTCCGCTTGATTTTCGACCGTCAGTTCGGAAGCCCGGCGCCACAGCCGGAGCATTGCCTCCTGGACGATATCCTCGGCTTCAGTTTCGTCACGCAGAATGCTTCGTGCCGTACGCAGGAGCCGCAATGTATGGCGCTCGGCCAGCTGCCTGAAAGCGGCGCTGTCGCCGGCGCCTATTCGCTCCAGTAACTCGCCGTCCTCGTGCTGCGCCAAGCGGCCCCCCAAGCGGGTTGTTCTCGTTGCCGTCGAGTCCGCCGGCAAAGTGCTGCCGGGCGGGCTCGCGCCATGTAGCCAATGAAGCTGCACGAGGGTCAGTCGCGCTTGCCGGATTTTTCGGTCCAGCGGCGGGCGGCCCGCGGCGGCAGATCCTTCACTGTGATAACGCCGTCGCTGTCGAGATCAAGTTTGGAGAATTTGACCTGCGACTTTGCCAGGTACTCCTCCTTGCTGACGCTGCCGTTGTTGTCGGTATCGAGGCGTCCGATGCGCTGCTTCTTCATGCTGGCCATGCGTTCGGCGCCGCGGGCACGAATTTCATCGGCGTCGATAAAGCCATCGGAGTTGGAGTCGCGGCTTGCGAAACGCTCACGGCTGCGTTCGAGAGTGTCTTCGATTGTGCGAGCTCCGCCCCCCCGCTTGCCGCCCCGGTGATGCCAGCCATGCCGTTTGCCGTCCTTGCGGTCACGTCCGCGCCAGCCACGGCTGTCACCGTCGCCACGCTCTTCGGCGTTGCCGGTTTCAGCCGACTTTTCGGATGGTTCGGTCGCCGCGGCGGCTTCCGCCGGCGTGTCGCCATCGGCAACGCCATCGCCGCGACCTTCGTTCTCGGTGCGGTCACCACGATGCATCCTGCGATGCTTCCAGCGCGGGCGCATCTCGTCCCCTTCGATTCTGCCGTCTCCATCGCGGTCGCGCATACCGAAGCGCTTCCTGGCATCGGCCTCGTATTCATCCTTGGAGATCTTGGCGTCGCTGTTGGCGTCGAAGTCCTTGATAGCCCGCCGTGCATAATAGTCGGCGGTTTCGTCCATTTCCTTGAAGAGTTCGGTTTCGGTCAACTTGCCATCGGCGTCGCCGTCAAGTTCGCCGAAGCGCTTTTCCTTCGGTGCCAGGAATTCCGCCTTGGTCACCTCGCCGTTGCCGTCGGCATCCATGCCGCGCAGTTTCCGGAAACTCTTCCTGCCGCCACCGTGATGACGTCCGTAGCCGCCGTGGTGCTCGCCGCCTTTCCAGCCGCGTGCCGACACGGTGTCGGTTACAGCGCTCAAGGCGAAAAGGCTGAGTGCTCCAACAAGGCCGGCGCCGATAGCTAGGTGACGTTTCGACATGATCTCACTCGCTTCCTGTTGATTGTGCGGACAGTGCTTCGGGGTCCTCACAGACAACAACGGCCACGCACCCGGTAATCCGTCGCGGCGAAACGAAAGTTTGTCAGCTCCGGCGCCAATTCGTCGCTCGCCGGCAAGCGGGCATTTGCGCAGCAGATCAAAAGCCCTACGGTCCCGACGGGATTCTCGCGAAGCCGGGAACGGGCGCAATTGTCGAATATCCAACGGAGCCAGACGTCAATGAACGTTCTCGTACTTGGAGCCTACGGGCTGATCGGGCAGGCGGTCGTGCGGGAACTCTTGGCGCGCGGTCATGACGTCACCGGTTTGGCGCGGGCGCCAACGCGCGGGGAGAAGCTGTTGCCCGAGGTCCGGTGGATTGCAGGCGATCTCAACCACCTGCTGTTTCCGGAGGATTGGGACGGGCATCTGGCCGGCATCAATGCGGTCGTCAACGCCTCGGGTGCCTTGCAGTCTGGGCTGAAGGATGATCTGGGGCGCGTGCAGCGCGATGCCATCGTGGCGCTGATCGGGGCGTGCGCGCAGGCCGGCGTTTCGCGATTTGTGCAGATCTCGGCACCGGGAGCGAGACGACATGCGGCGACGGAGTTCATGGCGACCAAGGGCGAAGCCGACGCGGCGCTGCGGAAGAGTCGTCTCGATTGGGTCATCCTGAAGCCGGGACTTGTAATTTCCGAGACGGCCTACGGCGGCACCAGCCTGATCCGGATGCTGGCGGCGTTTCCCTTGGTGCAGCCGATCGCGCTGGCGGAGGCGCGGCTGCAGTCGATCGACGTGCGCGATGTTGCCCGTGCAGTGGCCCGCGCGCTGAGCGAGCCCGGCCTAGCAGAGGGGGATTTCGATCTCGTCGCGCCGCAAAGCGTGTCGCTCGAAGAGATTGTCCTGACGTTCCGGAACTGGCTGGGGTTCTCGCCACCTGTCGCGGTGTGGCGATTGCCGCATTGGCTGGCGATGGCGATGGGCCGTCTGGCTGACGGAGCGGGTTATCTTGGTTGGCGGGCGCCGCTCAGGACGACGGCGCTGAAGGTTCTCGACAACGATGTGATCGGCGATCCGGAACCGTGGCGACGGGCAACCGGAGAAGAGTTCTCGTCGTTGGCCGAAACCCTCAAAAGGATGCCGTCGACACGGCAGGAGCGCGTGTTCGCGCGGGTGCAATTGGTGTTTCCGGTCCTTGTCGTTCTGTTCGCCCTGTTCTGGATCGCTTCGGGGGTCATCGGACTTTGGCAGTTGACGGGGGCGGCGAGCCTCGTTGCCGGCCAGCTTGGCGAAACGGCGGCCTTGTTATCGGTCGGTGGCGGCGCGGCCGTCGATATTTCTGTTGGAGCAGCAATGCTGGCGCGGCGGACGTTCGTTCCAGCGTGTATCGCCGCAATTCTGGTTTCGGCCGCCTATCTCATTCTCGGCAGCCTTTTGACGCCTGAACTTTGGGCGGACCCGCTGGGACCGCTCCTGAAGATCTTTCCCGTGATCGGCGTTGCGCTGAGCCTGATTGCGATGGCGGAGGAGCGCTGATGCAGTGGGTGGAGTTGCTTCGCTGGCTGCACGTCATCGGGGCTGCCGTGCTGCTCGGGACGGGGGCGGGAATAGCGTTCTTCATGGTGATGGCGCATCGGACTGGGGATGCAAAACTCATCGCCCATACGGCGCAAACGGTGGTGGCCGCCGACTTCATCTTCACGGCAACCGCAGTCGTGATGCAGCCAGTCACCGGCGTGCTGCTCGCTGAAGCGACGGGATGGGGTCTTGGCGAGGGGTGGATCGTCGTCTCGCTGGCGCTTTACGTGTTGACGGGGCTGTTCTGGCTGCCGGTCGTCGTCATACAGATGCGCCTGCGCGATCTCGCCAGGGCCGCCGAGCGGGAGGGACGCGAATTGCCCGAAAGCTATCACCGGCTGTTCCGGATCTGGTTTGCGAGCGGGTTTCCAGCTTTCTTTGCGGTGCTGGTTATTGTTTGGCTGATGATCGCGCGGCCGGCGATTTCCTTTTGACGGCGAAATACAATGAAACGGCGTCCCAGGTGACTGGAACGCCGCGTTTCATGTTGGCGCGTGCCGGCGTAATTCCGCTCGAAGCTCAGTTGCCGTAGTCGAACGAGTCGGGGAAAAGGGTGCCCGACTCGTCCTTCTGGAAGCTGATGTTGACGGTGATGGAGTCAGCGTCTGAGGCCGGGCAGGTTGCGGTTAACGTGACGCTGTCATTTTCGACCTTCTCGGAGAACTTTATGGGTTTTTCGCACGGCTCGAGAATGGAGACGGCGCTGGCAACCGCCGACAGTGCCGTCGCGGATTTGAAGTAGCGCGAGAAGTCGACGTCGGCTGCAAAGCCGGAAGAGGTTGCTGCAACGAGCAGCGTGCCGCAAATCAATCCGCTGTTGAGAAGGTTCTTAACCGGATTCATCATTGTCTCCATGAAACGCGAGCCGTTCGACCATCTGACCGGCAGAAGATCCACCGGGTGTATTTCGAGCGGGCTCCGCTGAGCTGGCCTTGAACGGGAGCGCGCCTTTTGAGGGCGGGCGCCGGGGAAATTCTAGAGCAACATCCGATCTTACGGAATCGCCGAAGACGATTCGTGGATCGGCTAAAGTTCCTCCAGAATCATAATGCTAGAGCATCTCTATCCGATCATCGAAGCGCGAAAAGCGATCGCGTCTAGTCGGATGATGCTCTAGTACCCGCTTTCAGAAGTTCGTGAGTCATTCGCGGCAACCACCTTGACGAACTTCTGAAAGCAGAGGGTACTAGTAGAATATTGAATCTAGTACCGCTTTTCGATCAGAAGTCCCTGATAGCGGTTGACTGATACGACACAGGGACTTCTGATCGGCGGTACTAGTCGTCGATTTCGTGGTGGTGTTCAAGTGCTGATTGTCCGTTCGCTGTTGCAAAGGAGAGCGTCGGAACTTGAACTCGAGGTGAGAAGTGAACGGCGCATCTCGACGATGCGCCGTTCGCTTAAGTCGTGGCGTGTTAAACGCAGCCCTTGCCTGGAACGCGGCGTTTGCCGGGCGGGCAAGGGCGGGGACCCTTATTGGCGTTGGCCTGTTGCCTGGCGCGCTGTTGGGCCTGCTGGTTGGCGCGCTGCTTGGCTTGCTGGTTGGCGTGCTGCTTGGCTTGCTGGTTGGCGCGCTGTTTGGCTTGCTGGTTGACGCGCTGCTTGGCTTGCTGGTTGGCACGCTGTTTGGCTTGCTGGTTGGCGCGCTGCTTGGCCTGCTGCTGGGCCTGGGCGTTTTTGCGGGCAGCGGCAGCCTTGGCGGCCGCATTCTGCTTTGCCTGGGCCGCTCTCTTGGCGGCCGCAGCCTTGTTTGCGGCAGCATTGCGCTTGCCGGCAGCCGCTTTCTGCTTGGCTGCAGCCTGGCGTGCCGCCGCGGCTTTCTTGGCTGCGTCTGCCTTCTGCCGGGCAAGAGCTGCCTTGTTGTTGCCGGCAGCTTTCTTGCCTGCTGCCGCTTTCTGTTTGGCGAGAGCCGCTTTCTTGGCAGCCTGATTCCTGGCGGCGGCGTTCTTTGCTGCCAGTGCCTTCTTGTTTCCAGCTTTATTGGCAGCCTGCTTGTTGGCAGCGGCACGCTTCTTGGCGAGCGCCGCCTTGGTTTTCGCAGCCTTGGCCTTGGCAGCCGGGTTGTTGGCGGCTGCGCCGTTGTTGGCGGCCTGCTTCTTGGCCAACGCAGATTTCTTCTTGGCAAGTGCGGCCTGCCTGGCCGCGGCCTGCCGTTTCGCGATAGCAGCGTTGTTGCCTGCATTCGGGCCCTTGGGACCGAAATTCTGACCGGCGTTCTTGGCAGCAAGCGCCTTCTTGGCGGCCTTGCCGTTACGAATGCGATTGGCATTGGCGTTCTTCGGCTTGAACAGGCCGGGTTTGCCGGCGATGCTGCCGGGCTTGCGCTTGGCGCCGAGCGTGGCTTTGGCAGGGATTAGGCGACCCTTACCAGCAATGGCCTTCGGCTTGCGCTGGACGAAGCCACGATTCTGGTTCAGGCCCCAGCCGGGCTTGAAGGCCTTCGGACGGTTAGGCTTGATAAAGTTGATGTTGATCGTGGTGTTGTTCGGGCGGTTCCCGGCGAATGCCACCGGACGGTTCCACCACGGGCGCTGCCAGCGGGGCTGGGCGACGGCAGCGAAGACAACCGCACCGCCGAACAAGGAGATGACGGGGGTTACGATGATCGGCGGACGAATGAAGATCGGCGGCGGCAGGGGTTCGAAATAGACTTCAGTGTAGCCGTAGTCGTCATAGTAGCCTGGGTAATCATACCAGTCGTCAACATAGTCCTCGACATCGTCGACGATATAAACCGGATCGTACTCGATCGTCTCAATCGGCTCCTCGTAAAAGTCGTCCCTGGGGGCGCGGTAGCGCTTCCTGGGCTGGCGGCGCGGTTCGGAGGCATACGACTTTTCGTCGACTTCGACGACTTCGGAGGCTTCTTCTTCAGACGCACTCTCGACGCCTTCTTCAGCAATGGCGACTTCTTCGCCGGCCGGATCGGAGGCGGCAGTGTCCTGCTCCCCGCCAGGTTCGCCCTCTGGGCCTTCGGCAAGTGCGACTTCGCTATCGATTTCCTGGCCAGCGAGGTCGGCGTCACCCTGGGCCTCTTGTTCGCCAGGAGCGACTTCGGCGGCATCGGCGAGTTCAGCCGATTCGCCTTCCTGAATGCCGGTCAGCGCGACGTAGAGCTGGTATTCGGTGGAAACGGGCAGAGAATCTTCAAGCTTGTCGCAGGACAGCGCGTTCTTTTCTGGATCGTAGACCGGGTGCATATAGGCGTAGAGCTGGCGCGTCGTGAACGTCTGCATCCCGACTTCGAGTTTAACGCCGTCGGCGATCTCGGCTTCCTGCGGTTCCTGGGTTGCGATGACCTGCTGGGAAACGGCTGCCAGATCCTGGTTCGAGAACTTCTGGCCCCACGAAACAAGCTCATCCCTGCCGGTCACTTCAAGGGCCTCACGCAGGCCGGTGAGCATCGGGTCAAGTTTACCTTCGAGAACCGAGTCGTCCTTGTTTTCGACGGCCTTGGCGAGGGTTCCGTAGAGTGCCTGGCCGCCCTTGTCGTCAAAGGCAGGGCCCCAGGAAACCGAATCGTACTCATCGCTCATGATGGCGATCTTGGCGTCCTTGTCGGATCCGGATTTACTGCCGAATATGAATTTCGGGGTCTTGCGGGTTTCGCCGGCAATGCGCTGCTGCTTCCAGCGGTAGACCGCGCGCGCCACGGCCGGGGGCTTGCCGTCCTTCAACACGGTCAGAAGGTTCTCCAGGCCTTTGCCGCTGCGCTCTTTCGAGACGGTGCAGCGCGAGAGGTTGGCGTCGAGATCGATCGACCGGGCGAGGGCGGCAATATCGACGTTGTCGTCGCTCTTGGCGCCCTGCGCGCTCGATTGGGTCCATCCTGCCGCCAACAGCAGTGGGACGGCGGCTACTCGCAGTATCGATCGTCTTGGCCCAGACATTTTGAGATTCCCTGAATCTTGATCCGTAAGTCGGCCCGCACGAGCGAAGTCGCGAGAACCAATGGCGCATCACTCCAGACATGCTGCCAGCATGCGGATGAATATGCGATAAATGTACCGATCAGTTTCGGCCCACAGTTCCCTGAGGAACATTGTCCAGCACAATAGCATGCCTCGAAGCGGATCGACACCCCGCGGCATACCCCTCTTGGCAGGGGTTCTGAGGGAAATTAACCGTATCTCGAAAATTTGCGTTGAGCTGGACGACTTTGGTCAGCGTCAGCGGATGGTGAGGCTGGGAAAACGGTGTCGACCCTCCTCGCCCGGAACGAGGTCCGCGGGCCCGATCGGTTTTGAGAACGCTTGTGCGGGCGGGACGGCAAGGACGTTGAAATCGGCTTCATGCAGCTTTCCCTTGAGGGTTCCGTCGGCCGCCAACTCGAATTTGTAATAGAGGCCGTTCCAGGCATCGATGCCGTAATCCGTTGGACCTTTGTGGAGGAAAAGCAGCCGGTATTCGAGGTCGCTCAAGTCTTCGGGCGTTATGCGGTCCTTGAGTTCGTAGGGATAGGGCAGGTGACAGGCAGTCTGTTTCGGGCCATCGATGCAGCGGAACGGGCGCATCGAGAGAAACTTCTCCGAGAAGCGGCCTTGGTCGAGTGCAATCGTGATCGATACCGCTCCATCGGCTTTGGAAAATGTCGCCGTGCCAATTTCGCGTTCCTCTCCAGCGTTATCGACGAGGTAGATGGTCTTGGTGCCTTCGAGACCTGCAGCTTTGACTGGTGCGACCGGTGCGGCGAGCGCGAAGCACCCGGCCAGCAACAGCAGCCCGGCAATCAGGCGCGAAACGGATGTCAACACGGTCATCGGAATGGCTGCCTTCATTGTTTTGCTTCACTTAGATCGACGGGAACAGGCACGGCCGGTGCCGTCGGGTTGTCCCATTCGGCCCATCCGTCGATGCCGTCGGGATACCAGTAGATATTGGCATAGCCGTATGTCGCGGCGCGTTTGACCGCGTTCCAGGACATCCAGCAATCGGCTTGGCAATAGATCAAAATGGGGTGGGCCTTGTCGCCGCCCGTCAAGCTTGCAAGGTTCGCCATGAAGTAGCTTTCCAACACGGCGCCGGGCGCGCCGCGTCCAACGTCGGGCAGCCATTTCGATCCCGGGATGTTCGCGTGTCTTTCGCTCAGACGCCATTCACCGGTGTCGGGATCGAACCCGGCTCCTGTCGATGGCACGACGTCGATGAAGGCGGCTTTGCCGTCCTTGTAGATCGTCTCGACCTCTTTCGTGCCAACGCGGGTTGCTCCGGGGGCGGTGTCGGGCACGACCGCGCGGTAATGGGAGATCCTAAATCCGCTCGCGGGATCGATATGATCGTCTTGCGCGCTCGCCTGAAAGCCGAGCAGCAACAGGCAGGCCGTGAAAAGTCCAACAGCGCTGCACGTCGATCCCGCTGGCGACATTGCCTCATGCATCCTTGGTGACGTTCACGTCCATTGAATTCTTCACTTCGTTCGCTTCAGCGCCAGCCCCCACGGGTAGCGGCCAACCGTGATCGACTTCACCGCCCGCAAGGTCGTGGTGTCGATCGCCGTCACGTCGTTTGAAACGCCGTTGGTGGTGAAAAGCATCTTCTCGTCGGCCGACAACGCAAGATGCCAGACGCGCTGGCCGACCAGGATGTATTTCGTCACCTTCTTAGTCGCAACGTCGATGACCGCGACTCGATTTGCCGGCCCCAGCGCCACGAACGCGGTCTTGTCATCCTTCGTCAGCTTTATTCCGACCGGCTGAATCACATCTTCCGTCAAGCCGGGGATCTCGAAACTCACCTTGTCTTCAATCCTGCGTTGGGCCATGTCGATGATGGACACCGTGCCGCCGATCTCCGCGGACACCCAGAGCTTGGAGCCGTCGGATGTGAATTCGGCGTGGCGCGGGCGCTGGTCGACGAGAATATTGTCGGTCACTTCGAAGGTCGCGGTGTCGATCAGATGCGCCATGTTGGTCGTTTCCGACGTCGTGACAGCGATCCTGTTGTCGGGGGAGACGGCGACGCCTTCGGGCTCGATGCCGACGTCAATCTGACGGATTACCAGGCGCGTCTGCAGGTCGACAACGGTGGTGACGGCGTTGTCTTCGTTGGCGATATAAAGGTGTTTGCCGTCGTGCGTCACTGCGAACTGTTCGGGATCTTCACCGGAGGGAAGATCGTCGAGACGCTTGTCGCTTGCAGCATCGTAGACCTGGACGGCGTCGCTGTCGCTGGCGCAGACGTAGAAGAACTTCTGGTCGGGAGAAAAGGCGATCCCGCGCGGGCGCATGCCGACCGCGAACGTGCGGACGACCTCAAGCGTGCCGGTGTCGATCACCGAGATCGAGTTGTCCTTTTCGTTGGAAACGTAGAGTTCGTCGGCATTGGCTGCTGCGCCGCCGGCGAGGCAGGCGAGGCAGGCGAGGCAGGCGAGGCAGGCGAGGCAGGCGCAAATGCCGGCGCAAACGGCGTGGCGAGCGGACCGGGTCGATCGGGGCATTCTCAAAGGCTTCAACTCCCTGGCGGCGCGATACTGCGGCCTGTGAGACCGGCCGCGGCGGCCATTCTGAAAAGCGTAACGTATGACCAGCGAGGCTTAACGTAGGGTACGAAGGGTGAGGTTTGCACATGTACAAAGGTGCATAACGCGGTGTTACGTGCGCCGGGCGTAGCGAACCGGCGGGTGCCGGTTTGCACTTATTGACAGTGTCCGGTCAGCGGCCCGACGGCCTATATGTTGCCACTGGGGAAACAGGAAAACGTCACTTCAAGGAGTGGTCTGCATGGAATTTATTCGTGGCCTTACCGCGACTTTGGCGGTCTGCCTCACATTGCTGGCGGGGTCGACCCTGGTTAACGCGCATGGCGATGTGACGCCGCAGCCCGTCGATACATCGGGCCTTAAGCCGCTTGGCGAAGAGTGGCTGACGAAGAATCCTTATCGTGGCAATGCCAGGGCGCTGGAGATCGGTACGTCGGGCTATGCGCAGAACTGCGCGCGTTGCCATGGCCTACAGGTTATCTCGGGCGGTCTGTCGCCGGACCTGCGTTTTCTCGACAAAGGTGACGATGGCGACGAATGGTTCATCGAGCGCATCCGCCACGGCGCGACTGTCAACGGCATCACACGCATGCCCGGGTTCGAAGGCACGCTGAACCAGGAAGCGATGTGGGCGATCCGGACCTATGTCGAATCAAAGCACGAAGAATGAGCGGTTCGTTACGAGCGAGGCTGGCACGGTGTCGCGGCTGGGGCCTGCTGGCCGCCGCACTATTGAGCCTCGGCTTCGCAGCGGCCGGTTCAGCGCAGGCGCGCCCGCTCGATGAGGTGCGCGAGGCCGGTTCGCTGAGGGTCGTCGTCTACACCGACTTCAAGCCGTTCGCCTGGGAAACCGAAGACGGCAAGGTGGTCGGCATCGATGCCGACATCGCTCGTGCCATCGCGCAGAAGCTCGGCGTCAAGGCCGACATCATCGCGCGCGCCGCAGGCGAGGAGGTCGACGACGACATTCGTTCGAACATCTGGCAGGGCCCGAGAACAGGCGGAGTCAAAGGCGATGTCCTGATGCACGTTCCGATGGACCGTGAACTCATCGCACGCAACAACCTCGCGGCGATCTCCAATGCCTACTATCATGAACACGTCATCCTGGCGCTGAAGACCGATGTACTTGGCGCCGACGCGTCTCTCGATGCATTCGCCGACGGCAAGAGCAACAAGGTTGCCTGCCAGTTCGCGACCTCGACGCACTACTTTCTGGCGTTTACCCGGGATGGCAAGCTGCGCAACAACGTCAGTCCGTTCGCGAAATTCGAGAGTGCGGCGGAAAACTTTCTTGAAGGCGGAAGCGCGGGGCTGATGGGCCGGCGCGCGCAGATCGAGGACGCTCTGCACGGCAAGGACCTCAGGCTCCAATTCTCCGAACCGGAGTTTCCCGAAACGCTGCGCTCGAAATGGAATGTCGGCATGGCAGTCAGCGAAGACAGCCGCGATCTCAGTTATGCCATTGGCGGAGCGCTCAGGGAGATGAAATCAAGCGGCGAGCTGGAGAGGATCTTCGAGAAGTACGGCGTCAGCTACGTCGCGCCGAAGTAACGGCGTTCCGGGAGGCGCAGGTCAGCATTGGCTCGCGTGCCGAGCTGGCTCTGGCAGGCGTCCCGGGGCGTGGGGCTTGCAACGTTCCTTGCATCGTTCTTGCCAACGTTCCAGGTGGAATCGCCTGGTGGCCGCGCTTTTGGTACGCCCAGTAACGGTATGTGCGCTCGTTTCGAAACATGATAGCCTTCCATCAACATCAATGCAGACTCGAACGGGTGATCGACATGCGCCGCTGGACCTCGTCCTTGATCCTATCGATTCTGTCGCTGGGACTTGTCGTGCCCGGGCCGGTCGTGCCCGTACAAGTCGTGCACGCCGGCGAGAAGGCCGGCGACAACGCTGATCCGCTCAACTCGCCGATGTGGGAGGAAATGCGGGCTCAGTTCTTCGGCGATCGGCGCTATGAGTTCGATGCGCGCGTCAAGGTCAGCGTTCCAAGCGTCGTTGAAAATCAGGCGCAGGTGCCGGTAACGGTCGACGCACGTCAATTATCCGATGTCCGCAAGGTCGTGGTGTTTGCCGATCTCAATCCCGTGCAGCATGCCCTGACGCTGACGCCGCATGATGCCGCGCCCTACGTCGCCTTCCGCATGAAGGTCGAGCAGGCGACCCCGGTTCGCGCGGCGGCCCTGACAGGGGATGGCGTCTGGCACGTCGGCGGCCAGTACCTCGAGGCCGCAGGCGGGGGGTGCTCGTCTCCGGCCATGGCGCGCAACAAGCCGGACTGGTCGCTGACGGTCGGCAATACGCGCGGACGCGCGTGGCGTCAGGCCGACGGCATGTCGCGGTTGCGCATGACGATCAAGCATCCGATGGATACCGGGCTCACGCGCGACAATATTCCAGCCTTCTTCATCGAGCAGCTGCGCGTGCGTTCGACAGGCGGCAAGGTGCTGGCGACCATCGAGATGCGCGAGCCGGTCAGCGAAGACCCGACGCTGACGATGCTGGTGCGCCAGCCGTTTGGCGAAAACCTGATCGGTGTCGAGGGCCGCGATATCGGCGGGAACGTCTTTTCCTCGAAGATCGATACGACGTGGCGCGAAAGCCGCCTCGACAACGCGAAGAGAGCGGAGTAGGGGCGCTTGACCTGCGAGTTCGACAGCAGGCGGGACCGGGGCCCGTCATCGGTTGACCGGAGGGGCTTTCTGAAGAGTGCGGGTGTTGCCGGCGGCCTGGCGTTGCTACCGATGTTCGCGCTTGAAGCCGCGCCGTTGCGATACACGATGAAGCCCGTCGAGATCGCACCCGGCGCCTGGATGCTGACCGGCGTCGACGAAGCCATCACGCGCGAAAACGGCGGGGCGATCGCCAACATCACCATTCTCGATACCTCGGAGGGCGCGGTCGTGATCGATACCGGGCCATCGCGGCGGTATGGCGTGCAGCTTGCGGAAACCGCCAAGGAACTCACTGGAAAACCCGTCGTTCGGGCGTTCATCACGCACTTCCATCCCGATCATGTGTTCGGCAGCCAGCCTTTCGGGGCAAAGATCTTGGCCGGCCCGGTCGGCGTGGTCGAGGGGTTGAAGCGCTCGGGCGAGGACTTCGCCTCGGCGATGTATTATCTCGCCGGGGACTGGATGCGCGGCACCGAGGTCGTGCTGCCGGAACGGCTCGTCGAAACGGGCGTCGAGGACATCGGCGAACGTCGACTTCGCACGCTTGTTCTGGGCGGGCACACCGACAGCGACCTTGCCGTTTTCGACGAATCGAGCGGCCTGCTGATTGCCGGAGACCTGGCGTTCCTCGACCGTGCGCCGACGACGCCGCATGCGGATCTGCCGGTTTGGCATGCCGCGCTCAAGACGCTGAGCGAGACCTCGTTTTCCGGCCTCGTGCCCGGCCATGGTCCTATGGAAAGGACACCAAGGGCATTGCGCCAAACGGGGGACTGGCTGAAGTCCGTCGAGGAACTCATCCGCGGGGCGTTCGAGAGCGGTCTCGATATGAACGAAGCCATGCAGCAGCCGCTACCCGCGTGGACGCAAAAAATCGCGTTGGCGCGCTACGAATACCAACGATCCGTCATGCATTTTTATCCGAAGCTCGAAGCCGATCTGTGGCCACGAGTCGACCGGCAGGACTAGTGAGGCGTCGCGCCTTAGTTGACCGATGGTGCGGCGAGGTTTGAGTCAACTAAGGCGCGATAGACGCCTCACTAAGCCATTGATGTTGCTAGTGGCCCTGATGTCTCGGACGAGGTTGCGGCCATGATGCGATTTTGGCGCGACGGGCCACTAGTGAGGCGTCGCGCCTTAGTTGACCAATGGTGCGGCGAGGTTTGAGTCAACTAAGGCGCGATAAACGCCTCGCTAAGCCATTGATGTTGCTAGTGGCCCTGATGTCGCGCCAAAATCGGACGAGGTTGCGGCTATGA
>JAHJQI010000216.1 GCA_018819265.1 Alphaproteobacteria bacterium | reverse complement strand
TCATAGCCGCAACCTCGTCCGATTTTGGCGCGACATCAGGGCCACTAGCAACATCAATGGCTTAGTGAGGCGTTTATCGCGCCTTAGTTGACTCAAACCTCGCCGCACCATCGGTCAACTAAGGCGCGACGCCTCACTAGCCCGGCGGCGGCGACTTGGCAAGGGCGGCAGGCGTAGCCCGTTTCAGCGGGGTGTCTGCCGAGGCGGGCTCGGTCAGGGTCCCAGCGGGTTGACCTGACGACGCTCCTGCCACTCGACGGCGGCCTTTTCCGCGGCACGGCGCTGCTCTTGCGGCAGTGCGGACACCTTTTCGTCCATCGCCGGGTCGGAAAGGCCGCCGGCCTTCGCGACGAAGCGCCACTTGGCCATTTCGACAGGGCTGGCTGCGACGCCGAGGCCTTCGGCGTAAATGTAGGCGAGGCGGTTCTGGGCGCCGGCGATGCCGCTATCGGCGGCCTGATGCATGTAGCGCAGGGCCTTGTGGACGTCCTTCTTCAGCCCATTACCCTGAAGCAGCATGATCGAATAGTCGTACTGGGCGGCTGGCAAGCCCTGCTCGGCGGCCAGCGAAATCCACCGCGAGGCTTCATAGGCATCGGGCTCGACGCCGACGCCTTTCTGGAAGAGCGCGCTGAGGTCGTACTGGGCGGCAGCCACGCCCTGCTCGGCAGCGTACTTGATGTGCTGGGCGGCGCGGCGCGGGTTTTCAGGCTTGCCGTCGCCCTTGAGAAACAGAAGGCCGAGGTTGTAGTTGGCCTCGGGGTGGCCCTTGCGGGCGGCCTCTTCGAACATCTTTGCGGCTGCGGCGCGGTCTTTCTCGACGCCGCGACCTTCGGCGGCGATGAGACCGAGGGCGAACATGGCGTTGACGTCGCCGAGTTCGGCCCCGCGCGTGTACCACTTGACGGCGGCGGCCTCGTCCTGGGGTACGCCGAAGCCTTCGCCGTAGATGCGGCCGATGAGGGTGTGGGCGGCGGGATCACCTTTGGCTGCTGCGGCTTCGGCAAGCTTCAGGGCCGTCAGGTAGCGGCCCTGGTCGAAGGCGATGTAGGCTTGCGAGTTGCCGGAACCGGCAGTTGCCGCGGGCGCAGCGTCGGCCCCGCGCGCGACGCGATTGGTTGCGCCTTCTGGTGCAGGTTGACGGTTTTTGGAGGGCTTGGCCGTGTTCGCGGCATCGCCGGTTTTCGGGGCCGTCTGGAACCAGCTGCTGGTCTCGGCGCGAACAGGATCCGAGGCGCACAGCGCGGCGGGTAGCCCGAAAGCGGCAATGGCAATTGCATGAAACGATGTTCTGCGCATACGGGCCTCCGCCGGTTAGCCCACAATCGGATCGACTTTGAGAGAGGAGGTGGCGCGCTCCAGCCAGTCGCGAAGATCGGCCGCACTCATTCCAACCGGCACTTTGCGGGCGACAAAATCGGCGCCAGCCGCGGCGAACCGGCTTGCCGCCGCGTCGTCAGGGATGTCGAGGGCGACGACGGGAATTTCGAAGATATCGGCCCACCAGGAGACAATGTCGAATTGCGTTTCGAGCGGCATGATGGCCTCGTCGCTGGCACTTTCGCCGAGTGGTCCGAAGGCGATGTAGTCGGCGCCGGCTTCGCCAAGCGCCATTGCGTCGTGGCGGGATGCGCCTGCGTCGACGCCGATGATGGCGTTGGCGCCGAGTCGTTCGCGGGCCTGCCGGTAGCGTTCGACGGGGGACCGCTCCACCGTTCCGGATGCGTAGATGTGAACGCCGTCGGCGCCGACGTCGGCTGCGAGTGCCACGTCATCGGCGATGAGGACGGCGACGTCGGAATGCTGGGCAACGGCGATCAAGGCTTCGAGGGATGCCGGGTCGGTCTTGCGGGCGGCATCAGGCACGATGAGCAGGGAGGGCACCCGCCTGGCGTCGAACAGCGGGGCGAGGCGCTCGAGCGAGGGTTCACCGCCGGCCAATTCGAGCACGAGATAGAGCTGCGTTGCAGGAGGTGTCGGGGTCGGGGCCATTATTTGCCTTCGTGGGAATTGCGCCGCACTTGTTTCGCAGGCAGATAGCGGCAGAAAAGCGGCCATCGAGGATCGAGCGGCAATTGGGGCCTGCGGTCGCGGCAGATGGCGTTTGGGGCGATTCACGTGAAACGGGCGGGGGAAAGGCCCGCCCGCCCGTTGATCCTAGGTGCCGTTTCGCTTCCGCCCAGGTGTCAGGCGAGCTTCGACATGGCCACGGCAGTGTCGGACATGCGGTTCGAGAAGCCCCACTCGTTGTCGTACCAGGAAAGGACGCGAACGAACGTACCGTCCATGACCTTGGTCTGGTCGAGGTGGAAAATGCTCGAGCGCGGGTCGTGGTTGAAGTCGCAGGACACGTTGGGCTGATCGGTGTAGCCGAGAACGCCCTTCAGGGGGCCGTCGGCAGCCGCCTTGATGGCGGCGTTGATTTCTTCCGGCGTGGTTTCGCGCTTGGCCACGAACTTGAAGTCGATGACGGAAACGTTCGGCGTGGGAACCCGGATCGAGACGCCGTCGAGGCGGCCGTTCAGTTCCGGCAGGACGAGGCCGACGGCCTTGGCCGCACCAGTCGATGTCGGAATCATCGACAGGGCCGCACCGCGGGCGCGGTAGAGGTCGTTGTGCATGGTGTCGAGCGTCGGTTGGTCGCCGGTGTAGGAATGGATCGTCGTCATGAAGCCCTTGTCGATGCCGACGAAGTCGTTGAGCACCTTGGCGACGGGAGCGAGACAGTTGGTCGTGCATGAGGCATTCGAGACGACGAGGTGGGCGGGGGCCAGCTGGTCGTGGTTGACGCCGTAGACGACGGTCAGGTCGGCCCCATCGGCGGGGGCGGAAACGAGAACGCGCTTGGCGCCGGCGACCAGATGAAGGGCGGCCTTGTCGCGCTTTGTGAAGATACCGGTGCATTCGAGCGCGATGTCGACGCCGAGCGCGCCGTGGGGCAATTCGGAAGGATCGCGGATCGCGGTCACCTTGATTGGACCGGTGCCGATGTCGATCGTATCGCCATCGACCTTGACCACGCCGGGGAAGCGGCCGTGGACGGAGTCGAAGCGAAGAAGGTGCGCGTTCGTTTCGACCGGGCCGAGGTCGTTGATGGCGACAACCTCGATATCACGGCGGCCGCTTTCGGCGATGGCCCGCAGCACGTTGCGGCCGATGCGCCCGAAACCGTTGATCGCGACTTTCACTGACACGTTCGTCTCCTTCCTTGCCGGGCCGAGCCAGGAGCCTTGCAGCCAGCCTGATCGCGCCTGTCATTCCTTGAAAATTGCACGGATATTCTAGTGTTCCGGTTCTGACATTTGCTTCCCAATGCGGCCAAGGTCCGAGCAAATGTCAGCACCATAAGGAACACTAGCAACTCTATGATTCTAGTGTAGCTTTTGCACCTGACGTTTGGTTCGAGTCCAGCCGAAAGCGGTTACCAATCGTCAGGTGCGCTACACTAGCTTGTGAGGCAATTAGTGGCGGCGCTGCACCGATGTCAATGAGTGCACGCCAAAACGCGACGATGTGGTCTGGAAAAGGCTGGTTTTCGTCGTGAAGCGCGTTGCCGGTGGGCGCGGGCGGCTTCATAGTCCGATCGTCATCAGAGCCTAAAGTTGTGGTCCGGGAGCGGTTGCGGCGATCTCGACCGTCGCCGCCGGTGCGTTCTTCATCTAGAGCATCAATGTTGCTCTAGAACGCGCCTGAGCCGGAAACCGCATCGAAACGCGCTGGACCAGACACTCGAACTGGATATGAGAATGGCAACCCGGGAAACACCCAAAAAGTCGAAACAGGGCGCAGCGCGCAAATCGGCTGCGAAATCGGACCTGTCGTCGGCGGTCGAGCGGCTCGAAGCCAAGATCGTCGCGCTGCAAGCGGAGCGCGATACGCTCAACAGCGAACTGAAGGCGGCGCGCGTGCGCATCGGCGAACTCGAGGCGGCTCACAAGGATGCGGTCAACCGCATTGATTGGGTGATCGATTCGCTGCATAACATTCTTGAGGAAAAGACCTGATTTGCAGAGCTTAGCCGGTGACGGGACACGGGGATGGGCAAGGTTACAGCGACAATCAACGGGCGCTCCTACCGGCTGAACTGCGCTGATGGGCAGGAAGAGCGTCTCAAACTCGTTGCCGGCTACCTGGGCGACAAGGTCGACTCGCTGATCGCGGAATTCGGGCAGGTCGGCGACGACAGGCTCTTGGCCATGGCCGCGCTGATGATTGCGGATGAGCTATTCGACGCCCGCGAGGGGGTGAAAGAGACATCAGGCTGAGGCGATCAGGGTGCCGGTGCGCAGCGGTTCTGGACACCGGATTGATGGGGATTGTTCATCGTCCGCGATGATCGGCCTTTATTCCGGGGTGGCGCCATCCTAGATACATGGTGCTGCGGGGCGCGTTAGGAACAACGATACTCCAGGGCCTATAAGATCTGCCAGGGAGCTGTCCCTGACCGGGACCGTGGTCCCGGATATACGGCGCCCACCTTACTTTTGTAGGGATCCCGGCGAGATCAAACGTTCCGACGGCCTCCGCGGCACTTTATGTATGGGCGCTTCGGATGCCCATCGCTCCCTTTGGTCGCGACATCCGCGCCCGTACGATTCTCCGCGGCACTTGGTTTTTTGCGCCTTCCGATGCGCACGCCTTCGGCGCATCCGGCGCCGTACGATGTATGGGCGCTTCGGATGCCCATCGCTCCCGTTGGTCGCGACATCCATTCTTGGCCAAACTTCCTAAAGTCGTGTGGAGCAGGTTGCCGCTCGCGCGTGGCGTGGCGTGCGGTGACCGAGCGGCTGCGAAAACTTTAGCCTTGCCATCCGGCGTTGCCTGCGTGATCCCAAGGGGGCGAGATCATTTCACGCGGCTGGTATCCTGATGAGCCTCGACGATGACAAGAAGACCTTGAGGCGCGAAGCCAAGGAGCGTCGGTTGGCGGCGTGCCAGAAGCATGGCGCGCGTGCAGCCGAGATGATTGCTGCGCACGGCTTGACGTTCTGCCCGACCAGACCTCGCCAGATCGTCTCCGGCTTTGCGGCGATCGGCGAGGAGATCGATGCCGCGCCGCTGATGAGCCGGCTGCATCAGGAAGGTTTCAAGCTCGCCCTTCCGGTGATCGCGGGCAAGGCGAAGCCGCTCATCATGCGGGCCTGGGCGCCGGGCGACCCGATGGAAGAAAAGACCTGGGGGATTTGCGAACCGCTCGACAGCGCGGGCGAAGTTCACCCCGATATCGTGCTGGTGCCGCTGCTTGCGTTCGATCCGCAGGGTTACCGGCTGGGGTATGGCGGCGGGTTCTACGACCGGACGCTGGCCAAACTCAGGGCGTTGAAGCCGGTTATCGCGATCGGGCTCGCCTACGACGAGCAGCTTATCGACGCGGTGCCGCGCGACAGCTATGACCTGCCCTGCGACTGGGTGCTGACGCCATCGGGGCCGCGCCGCTGTTCGTGACCTGAAACGCCAACAACAAAAAAGAACGCATGCGACTATTATTTCTCGGCGACATCGTCGGCCGCGCAGGCCGGAGCGCAATTCTTGAGACGCTGCCCGATCTGCGAGCGCGCTGGAAGCTCGATTTCGTCATCATCAACGGCGAGAATTCAGCCGGCGGCTTCGGCATCACCGAGAAAATCCACATGGAGCTTCTGGATGCGGGCGCCGATGCGGTGACGCTCGGCAACCACTCCTTCGATCAGAAGGAAACACTCGTCTATATCGAGCGCCAGGACCGGCTGATCCGGCCGATCAATTTTCCGCCCGGTACGCCGGGCCGGGGCGCGGGGCTTTATGAAGCGCGCAACGGGGCGCAGGTGCTCGTCGTCAATGCGCTGGGCCGGGTCTACATGGCGGAAATGGACTGCCCGTTCCGGGCCGTCGAGCAGGAGTTGATCTCCTGCCCCCTGGGGCGGGCTGCCGATGCCATCGTCATCGATTTCCACGCCGAGGCGACCAGCGAAAAGCAGGCCTTCGGCACGTTCGTCGATGGACGGGTCAGCCTCGTTGTCGGCACGCACACCCACACGCCGACGTCGGATGAACGTATTCTGCCGGGTGGCACGGCCTACATGTCGGATGCCGGCATGTGTGGCGACTACAACTCGGTTCTCGGCATGGTGTCGGACGAGCCGTTGCATCGGTTCCTGACGCGCATCCCCAAGGACCGTTTCGAACCGGCCATGGGACCGGCGACGATTTCGGGCGTCGCTGTCGATATCGATGATACGACCGGGCTGGCACGTCACGTCAGGGCGGTGCGCATCGGCGGGTGCCTGTCGCCATCTGAACCGGATTTCTGGTAGGTAAGCGTGGCGGAACGGTCTGCCTGCAACCCCGTTCGCTTGACCGGTAGGCATTGGCTCGCGCAAAACGGGCAGCTGATCATCCACCGACACGACGACATTGCGCAGACGAATTCGGAGACGCAGACGATGGCCGGGCATTCGAAATTCAAGAACATCATGCACCGCAAGGGCAAGCAGGATAAGGCCAAGGCAAAGGTGTTCACCAAGATCGCCCGTGAAATCACCATCGCAGTGAAGAACGGGCTGCCCGATCCGGCGATGAACCCAAAGCTGCGCCTCGCGCTGCAGGCCGCGCGTTCTGAAAACATGCCGAATGACAACATTCAGCGGGCGATCAAGAAAGCCAGCGGCGCGGACGCGGAAGACATCGAGCCGATCCGCTATGAGGGCTATGGCCCGGGTGGGGTTGCCGTCATCGTCGAAACGCTGACCGACAACCGTAACCGCACGAGTGCCGCGGTGCGCGCGGCCTTCGCCAAGTACGGCGGCAATCTGGCCTCGATGGGGGCGGTGTCGCACATGTTCGATCATGTCGGCGAGATCGTCTACGACAGCGAGGCGGGTGGCGCCGACGCGGTGCTTGAAGCGGCCATCGAAGCGGGAGCTGACGACTGCGTCTCGGACGAGGACGGGCATCTCATCAGCTGCAGCTTCGACAGCCTCGGCACCGTTGCGGGTGCGCTGGAGGAAAGCCTGGGCGAAGCCAAGAGCGTCAAGGATGTCTGGCGACCCAATCTCTCCAATGAAGTCGACGAGGAAAATGCTTCAACCATCCTGAAGCTGATCGAGGCCCTCGAAGACGACGACGACGTGCAAAGCGTCTTTGCCAACTTCGAAATCTCCGACGAGGTCATGGCCAAGCTCACGGCAGCCTAATTCCGTGCGGCTGGCCGCCATGGCGCGGCCGTCAATACCGGACGCGGAAGATATGATGCTTAACTAATACAAAGCTGACTAAAATTGTGCCGCCGTAGTGAACGAAAGCTTTCCGCGGCGTTGCTATCGTAACCTCATCGAAGCGTTCGACACGAGGTATGAGCGATGCGTATCGGCAGTCAGAGATTCCACGATTATGGCCGCAACCTGAGCCGCATGTACTGGGGTGGCCTGGAGGATGCAATGTCCCGGGAGGCGCGCAGAGAAAAACTGAAGCGGACTCTGGACCAATTGCCGTGGAGCATCGGCGAGCATCGGGATCGACGCGCAGAGAGCAGCGGCAATGCCCGCTGAATCGCAAGGTTCGCCTCAGCCAGTTGGCCTGCCAGCCGTCGAATCGCTGTAAGCCAGCACCATGGGGGATCAGCGCACCGTCCGCATCATCGGTATCGACCCGGGGCTTCGCCGCACCGGCTGGGGCATCGTCGAAAGCGACGGGGTGCGCCTCAGCTATGTCGCCTCCGGGAACGTTACCTCACCGAGCGACGAAGAACTTGCCTATCGCCTGCGCGAGATCTTCGAGGGCGTCTCCAGCGTCATCGCGAGTTTTTCACCGCGCGAGGCCGCGGTCGAGGAAACCTTCGTCAACGACAATGCGCGGGCGACATTGAAGCTCGGGCAGGCGCGCGGCATGGCCATGCTGGCGCCAGCGTTGAAGGGCTTGCGCGTTGCCGAATATTCCCCGAACCTGATCAAGAAAAGCGTGGTTGGCAGCGGGCACGCCGACAAGCGCCAGATCCAGGCGATGATCGCGATCCTTCTGCCGCGCGCGAAGTTCGGCAGCGCCGATGAAGCCGATGCGCTGGCGATCGCGATCTGCCATGCCAATCATCGCACGGGCCCGCAGGCGAAGGCAGCCGCTCTCGCCGTCGAAACGGCGCGGCTGGCGCGCCGGTCCGAAATGGGCTGATCGCATCGGGCGGATAGATCTCCATCATGAGGGCGAAGACGCCGAATGGGTCGTAACATGTGCCAGAATGAGTTTCGGCGAAACGGCGGTGATCGGGGCCAACGATGATTGGAAAACTGCGCGGCAAGGTCGATGCCATGGGGGAAAGCATCGTCATTATCGATGTCGGGGGGGTCGGCTACGAGGTGCAGGCTTCGGCCCGCACGCTGCGCGCGCTCGAAATCGGCAAAGAGGCGGTGCTGACCATCGACACGCACGTGCGCGAGGATGCGATCCGGCTCTATGGCTTTTTCACCGAGGTGGAACGGAGCTGGTTTCGCACGCTGCAGACGGTCCAGGGCGTCGGCGCAAAGGTGGCGCTGGCGGTTCTGGGCGTGCTCTCGCCGGCCGATCTTGCCAGTGCGATCGCGTTCGGGAACTGGCAGGCGGTCGAGCAGGCTCCCGGTGTCGGCAAGAAGATCGCGCAGCGGATCGTCGCCGAGTTGAAGGACAAGGCCCCGGGACTGGCCATCTCAGGAGTCGGCGCAGGTTTGGGTGGCGGTGGGGAACTGGCGGGCGTCACCGTCTCGGAATCGAGTCCGGCCGCAGAAGCCATGTCGGCGTTGACGAACCTTGGCTATCAGCCGGGCGAAGCCGCTCGCGCGGTGGCGGCGGCGTTGCAGGAACTGGGGTCGGAAGCGGATACCGCAAAGCTGATCCGGCGCGGCTTGAAGGAACTGGCGGGTTGAACGTTGGGGGCCCGACCGTCGCTCCGGTCGG
Source organism: Alphaproteobacteria bacterium (assembly GCA_018819265.1). Taxonomy (GTDB): domain Bacteria; phylum Pseudomonadota; class Alphaproteobacteria; order Rhizobiales; family Hyphomicrobiaceae; genus Filomicrobium. The sequence continues at coordinate 8,755 of JAHJQI010000216.1, read as the reverse complement.
TTAACCGCGGTCCGGCAGAATTTCGGAACACACCTTCGGAGGCAGGCATGGCGAAAGCAAACAGCGACGAACCCGGCAATCTGGCGCGCGCGATGTGGGTGTTTCTCGGATACATGCTGGTCGGGCCGTTTTTCGCGGGCCTTGCGGTCGCGGCCGCGCTGCTTCTGGGGCCGGTGATCGGTCTGCAGCGCTGGCTGCCGGACCCGCTGCCTGAACCGGGTCCAAGTGCGGTCGACGCATTCGTATGGGCGGCGCTGCCCTCGGCACTGGCGGCGGTCATCGTCATCCCGAAGGTGATCAGCAGCGGCAGGTTCGGCTGGATCGAGGCGGCGGTCGCCGGTGTCGTCGGCTTCGCGGCATTCGCGATTCTGACCGGCACGCCGGATCGGGCGATGCTGCCAGGGTTGTCGTTCATCGCCGGGCTGGCGTCGGTCGGCGTGCAGCAGGCGATGGAAGCGGGCCGTGTGATCAGAGGCGCAGGGCCGTCATGACGGCGATCCTCATTCGGGCAGGCGCGGTGGCGGTGCGTGCCGAGTTGCTCGATACGCCGACGGCGGCCAAGATCCGAGATGCGTTGCCGATCTACGGGCGGGTGCAGACGTGGGGCGAAGAAATCTACTTCACGGTCGCTATCGACAGCGCCGAGGAGCCCGGCGCCAGGGACGTCATGGATCTCGGCGACATCGCGTTCTGGCCGGGCGGCAACGCGATTGTCATCGGCTTCGGTCGCACGCCGGTATCGCGCGGCGACGAGATCCGGCTTGTCAGCCCGTGCAATGTCTGGGCGAGGGCGATCGACGATGTGCGCGCGTTTGCAGCCGTGCGCAGCGGTGACGACGTGGCCGTGATCGAGGCGGATAGTTAGTTAAACAACGTTGGCAGGCGCCGGTGGAGTTCGTCGGCGAGCCGGTCAAGCGGATTGTCGGCGAGCGGCACGATGCCGGCGAGCGCCGCGGAAAGGATTTCGGGTGTCAGGCCGTCGATCGGCATCTGCCGCGACCAGCCGTTCTTCTCCAGCCAGTCGCGATAGGCTGTTTCGTTTTCCGGCAGCGCGAAGTCGCGCGGGGCGACGGCGACGACGGGGCGCTGCATCCAAACCGTCTCCGACAGCATGGTGCTGGAATCGGCGGTGCAGACCACCGCCCGCGAGCCGCCTAGCAGCAGGCCGAGCGTGCCGGGTCCGGCGCTACGCACGTCGATGAAGGTCGCGATGGTGCTGTCGGGCGTGCTCGCCAGTGCGGCGAGGCGGTCGGAGACGGCGTCCGGCGTGCGTGGTGCGTTGGCGACGATCCAGCGCGCCTGCCAGGCTTTGCTGCAGGCTTCGAGCAATGCGAAAAGCCGGTCCCAGTCGTCACGATCGTAATGCACAGTGCCGGCATCGCCGCCGACGATCAGCCCGAGGTTTTGCGGTGCAGAAGCGTTGGCGGCTGCAGGTTTTGCGCTTTGCACGGGGGGACCGGCGGCGGGATCGAGCTTGGAAGGCTTCAGCCACATCAGGCGGTTTTGGGCATGAACGTCGGCCGCGTACGACGTCATGACGAGCGCAAAGTCGCGGGGTGAAAAGCGCCGCAGCGATCCATAGAAGATGTTAGGGGCCTTCGTTAAGCGCGCGGCGGCGATATTTGCGGCAAGCGTATTGCCGCCAGCCGAAACGATCAGCTGCGGCTGGCCGAGGCTGTCTGCAGGGATTCCATAAACGGATTGCAAAATACGGACCGGCGACATGCCGGCGTTGGTCAGTGCCGCCAGCGCCCATCCGGGGGTCCATCCCGGACGGCGGACCTCAAGTCGCTGCACCTCGACGGTGCGCCGGCGTGCCACCGCGGCGACGATCCCCTCCGACAGATTGAAATGCCCCGGCCGTCCATCGGAGATGAGGAGCACGCGGAGCGGAGCGGTATCGTGGCTTTTCATGGTGTCGTTCCTGGCACGGCGGCGGGATCGAGATCAAACGATCAGGTCTTCGGGTGGGCTAACATGAACGGGGCAGAAGTCAGCGAAACTTGCGGAGGTTTCTTCATGCCATTGGTCAAATGGAAACGTCAGGACGGCAGTTTCATCGACATCGGCGAGGTGTTCTATCAGCATCTTGGTTTCGACCATACGGAAGACGGTTATCGCGAATTCGCCGCCCGCCAGAAGGACGGCGAAGTATTCAGGCTACCCAACGGCGGCAAGCTTGTTTGGTGCCGCCAGCCGTTTCCGGGCTTTCTGGTTGCGCCCGCAAAGTTGCCCGGCGGTACAAGCAGGGCTGACTGGTGGATGGCTCCAGGCCTCGGCTTGACGCACCCGCCCTATGGGACCTACCCGGACCAGAACTTCGATCCCGGTTTCACCGCCTGGGAGGAGGAGGGGTGATGCGCGCATGCCCGCCTGAAGTAGACCGTGAGGCGCGTCATGTCCCTTTGACTGCCGAACCGCTCAACAGGCCGCATCGGGATGCACGAGATGTTTTCGTTTGAGTTGACGAAAGCGTTTTGCGACTGTCTACCGACGCGCGGAACACTCAATAAGGTCGCAGGCGCGGCAGCATCATCGGCGGGGCCATGGCGGCCCGATGGCCGAACATGAAAAGCCAATGAGCCAACGAGCCAACAGAAGAATTGATGGATATGTCCCAGGTTGCCTCTTCTGATCGTCTTCGTTTGGCCCGCGACGGTGCAATGCTGCGGATCTGGCTCAACCGGCCCGACAAGCTCAATGCTCTCGATAGCGAACTGGTGGAAGCGCTGATTGCTGCGCTTGATGAGGCACGCTTGAATTCGATTCGCCTCGTCGTGGTTGCGGGTGAGGGCAAGGGTTTTTCGGGCGGCTTCGACTTCACAGGCATTGGCGAACAGAGCGACGGCGACCTTTCGCTGCGGTTCCTGCGTCTCGAACAGCTGCTCCAAGGTGTGCACCATGCGCCGTTCCTGACGATGGCGCTTGTTCACGGCTCTTGTTTCGGCGCTGCCGCCGATCTCGTCGCCTCGTGCACGCACCGGATTGCGGCGCCGGGCACGCGTTTTCGGATGCCGGGGTTGAAATTCGGCGTTGCGCTCGGCACCCGCCGGCTGTCGGAGGTCGTGGGGCGTGACGCTGCGCTCGACATTCTTCTCGATGCAAAAGTGTTCGAGACCGACGAGGCCTTGAAAATGGGTTTTCTCACGAGGGTCGCCGGGACGGGAGATTGGGAGGCCGAGGCCGGGCGGCTGAGCGCGTCGGTGTCATCGCTGCCGGACAAGAGCTTTGCGCGGCTGCTACGCTTGACCCGGCCAGACCATCGCAACGCCGACATGGCCGAGCTTGCCGGCTCGGTTGCCGAGCCGGGCCTCAAGCAGCGGATCGAAGCCTATCTTGCGGCCATGAAGCAGGCGCGCTGACAGGGCTGCGAGCGGTGCGAAAAGCCTGGTATGTTGAGGATCCAAAAATGGTGGGCCCGGCAGGATTCGAACCTGCAACCAGACGGTTATGAGCCGTCAGCTCTAACCATTGAGCTACGGGCCCCACCTTTTCGCACCCGGGCGCAAATCGCCACGTGGCCCGCGTGAAGGCGGTTGCTATAGCAGAGTTCTTCTCGCGATAGAAAGGGCCGCTGCAATCTCCCGGCGTGACGCAATTCACCCACGATCTCAAGTATGCTTGACCTGTGTCCAAGTTTCCGGGGAGCAAGGGCTGGGCGGCCCCTGGAGCAACGCCGACGAAGGAGCCTCAGAGTATGAATCGGAAGTTATTGCTGCTTGCCGCCGCCGCCGTTTGCTCGGCGCCGCTGATCGCTCCAATCGGGCCGGCCCATGCAGGAGATAGCGCCATGCAACGCACCGTGACCGTGACCACCTCCGCCAGCGTGTCGGCCAAGCCTGACATGGCGCGGATTATGAGCGGGGTGCAGACCGAGGCTTCGAGCGCCCGGGAAGCGACGGCGGAAAACACGAAGGTCATGGCCAACCTGATCGATGGGCTGAAATCTCTCGGCATCGCGGACAAGGATATCCAGACCTCCAACTTCAGCGTCAGCCCGCGCTATCAGCATAACCGCGAAGGCAGCCCGCCGAGAATCGACGGCTATCAGGTGTCGAACGAGGTCAGCGTTGCCATTCGCGACTTGAAGGCGGTCGGAGACGTTCTCGACAAGATGATCGGACTGGGGGCCAACCAGATGCGCGGGCTCGCCTTCGAGGTGAGCACAGCGGAAACGCTCACCGATGCGGCACGGACGGACGCGATCGCCAACGCGCGGCGGCGGGCGGAACTGTTCGCCAAGGCGGCTGGTGCGGAGGTCGGCGATGTGATCGAAATCCGCGAAGGCGGCAGCTACGAGGGGCCGCGACCGATGATGGCGGCGAGGCGCGAAATGTCGGTGGCGGTGCCAATCGAGGCCGGGGAGCAGAGTTTGTCGGCATCCGTCACCGTAACTTGGGCTTTGAAATAGTTCGGCCGCTGCAATAAACGGAGCCCTGGAGTAGATCGGGTGACGAAACAGGTGACGGGAATGGTGCAAGCGGGAGCGGCATGTTGAAAGAGACTGGGACCCAGCCGCCGGTCGAATCGAATTGGTATGTGGAAGGCACGCATGTCGTCTGGCTCGCCGTGTTCGTCGGGGCGGTGCTGATGGTGATCGGGCTGCGCTTCCTCATCGCGCCCGAGGGAGCTGCCGCAACATTCGGCCTGGGCCGGACCGCGGAAGGCCCCTACCTGCATTATGTCATCGGCTTGCGCGATTTGTGGCTGGGGGCGCTCGCAATCGTCTTTGCGCTGTTGCGCGACTGGCGCGGGCTGTTCCTTTGGCTCGCCATGGGGGTTCTCGTATGCTTCAGCGATGCCGCGGTCGTTTCCGCGTTCGGCGGGCCGGATGCGGCGGTCGCATTCCATGTCGGCGCCGGCATATTATGTCTCGGGCTGGCGTTCGGAGCTTGGCGCCGGTGGCCGAAAAGTTAACGGATTTAACCGCTTGGCGTTTTACCCTCTGGCTCATTCGAGCGCGTGGTGGCATGAATGGGCAGCCGGCTGGAGAATCCAGGCCCGCTGCAATTTTCTCTGGCTGCTATCGCTCACGGCTGATCCTCCCGGGGATAGTCTGAGAACTGGAAAGACGCTTCGCCATGATGGTCAACAACCTGTTCCTCCTCGCCATCGCCGCATCGGGCTGGGGCCTGAGCCTTGCCACCTACCGCTTCTTTGCGCGCAGATACAACTGGCCGATGGGGGCGCTGCAGGCCGACCTGCCGTTCATTCCGATCCTGATCGGAACGGTTTCGCTGCTGTGCGGTTTGGCGTTCGCGTTGCTGATCGGCGAGGATCTTGGCGGCTGGATCATCGTCGGGTGCGGCCTCCTGCTGGGCGTCTTCTGGACCGGCTTTCTTCGCGTCGGCTCGCAGATTTCCCTGTTCCTGGCCCCTGCGGCAGCCTTCATGCTGATCATCGGCTGGTTTTCGATTCCGCTCGGTTTCGGCATCGAGGGCTGGCAGAACAAGACGCCAACCGAGTTGCTGGAGCGGAGTGACCGCTCGAGCAGCCGTAACGACGAGCGGCGGTAGTTTCGCTGCCAGGCGGGCCGCCCGTTGCGACGTCGAGCGGCCTTTCATTGCGCCAACTTTCGCTCATCCCGGGACTAGTCGATCTGTTTTCCGTCATTCGTTTAGTCGGGCTGCAGAGTGACGGGCGCGCAGCGGTCAGCATCAAATGCTACCGGTAAAATTGTCCACTGCTACCATTGGCGCCGTTCTGAGCGGCTTGCCACCGGGCTAACATCGCCGTAGTTGAGAACCGCAGGTGCGCATCGCGTAGATGGCGGCTGCGGTTCTGCCGGCCTGGCTCAACACCGGCATGCCGGGTGTTGACCTACCGGCTCAACACCGGCCTGCCGGGTGTTGACCCAAAAAACAGCAATGCCAAGGAGCCCCGATGGCCGTCCGACGCCTGCATCCAGAACAGCCCTCCGGCTTTGAATTCTCGCCGGAAAACCTGGCCTGGGCCGACCAGCTTGTCGCCAAGTATCCGCCGGGTCAGCAGGCGTCCGCCGTGATCCCGCTGTTATGGCGGGCGCAGGAACAGCACGACGGGTGGCTGCCGGAACCGGCGATCCGGGTCGTCGGCGAAATGCTCGGCATGGCCTACATCCGCGTCTACGAGATCGCGACCTTCTACACGATGTTCCAGCTCGCACCCGTCGGCAGAATCGCCCACGTGCAGGTGTGCGGCACGACGCCGTGCATGCTCAGGGGTTCGGAAGACCTGATCGCGGTGTGCAAGCGCAAGATTGCAAAGGCTCCACACGACCTTTCGGCCGACGGCAATTTTTCCTGGGAGGAAGTCGAATGCCTCGGTTCGTGCGCCAACGCGCCGATGGTACAGATCTGGAAAGATACCTACGAAGACCTGACGCCGGCGTCCTTCGAGAAGCTGCTCAATGGGTTTGCCGCCGGCAATCCGCCGCCGCCGGGCTCGCAAGCGGGGCGGCAGGCATCGTGCCCGGAAGGCGGCCCGACGACGCTGCGCGCGTATGCGCAGGCTGGTGCCGTCATCGCGCCGCAGGCTGCCGTCGGTGGTGCGGTCGGGTTGTCGGGAGCCGTTGCCGAGGTCGTGACGACTCCGGCCGTTTCGGACGCCGAAAGGCCTGCCGGTCTCGAAGCTCCGCGCGGGGGCACGGCGGACGACCTGAAACTCATCAGCGGCGTCGGTCCGAAGCTCGAACAGACGCTCAATGAGCTTGGCATCTATCATTTCGATCAGATCGCCGCCTGGACTCCGGCGGCGGTCGCCTGGGTCGACAATTACCTCAGCTTCAAGGGCCGCATCGACCGCGAGGACTGGATATCCCAAGCCAAGGCGCTCGCCGTGGAGAAAAAACGGTGATGTCCCCGTCGGCGATCATCTTTTTCCTGCGGCTCTTCCTTGTTCTCGCGGGAGTCTATCTGACGGGTGTGACCGGTAACCCGACTTGGCTCCTGATAGCAGCGATTGCCGCGCTCGCGACGAGGTTCGTCGCACGGCTTTTCGTGCGCAGCTGGAAAGATGTGTGCTGACAAGGCTGCAAAACCTGCAATCGCTGGAACCATGCTTCCAATTCGCTCGTAACATTGTCTGAGAGAACGACATGCTCGCTGACGAAGACCGCATCTTCAAGAACCTCTACGGCTTCCAGGACTGGGGGCTGCAAGGCGCGCGTGCGCGCGGTGCCTGGGACCAGACGAAATCGTTCATCGACAACGGTCACGACTGGGTCATCGATCAGGTCAAGGCCTCGGGCCTGCGCGGGCGTGGCGGAGCGGGTTTTCCAACCGGGCTGAAATGGTCGTTCATGCCGAAGAACGACTCGCGGCCGTCCTACCTCGTCATCAACGCGGACGAATCCGAACCCGGTTCGTGCAAGGATCGCGAGATCTGCCGCCACGATCCGCACCTGTTGGTCGAAGGTGCGCTGATCGCCTCTTTCGCGATGCGCGCACACACCTGCTACGTCTATTTCCGCGGCGAATACATCCGCGAGCGCGAGCGCTTCCAGGCCGCCGTCGATCAGGCCTATGAGGCAAGGCTGATCGGCAAGAACAATATCCACGGCTGGGACTTCGATCTCCACGTCCACCACGGCGCGGGCGCCTACATCTGCGGCGAGGAGACGGCACTTCTCGAAAGCCTCGAAGGCAAGAAGGGCCAGCCGCGCCTGAAGCCGCCGTTCCCGGCCGGTTGCGGCCTTTATGGTGCGCCGACGACGGTCAACAACGTCGAATCGATTGCGGTCGTGCCGGATATTCTGCGCCGGGGTTCGACGTGGTTTTCAAGCCTCGGCAAGCCGAACAACACCGGTACCAAGCTGTTCCAGATTTCCGGCCACGTCGAGAAGCCATGCGTCGTCGAGGAAGAGATGGGCATTCCGCTGCGCGAGCTTCTTGAAAAGCACGCAGGCGGGGTTCGCGGCGGCTGGACCAATCTGAAAGCGGTGATCCCGGGCGGATCGTCGGTCCCGTGCATTCCGGCGAGTGCCTGCGATGACCTGACGATGGATTTCGATGCCCTGTCGGCGCAGAAATCCGGTCTTGGAACGGCGGCCGTGATCGTGATGGACAAGTCGACCGACATCATCAAGGCGATTGCCCGCATCTCGTATTTCTACAAGCACGAGAGCTGCGGCCAGTGCACGCCGTGCCGCGAGGGGACGGGATGGATGTGGCGCGTGATGGAGCGCCTCGTCAAAGGCGAGGCCGACAAGCGCGAGATCGACATGCTGTGGGATGTGACGAAACAGGTCGAGGGGCACACGATTTGCGCCCTCGGCGATGCCGCCGCCTGGCCGATCCAGGGCCTGATCCGCCACTACCGCCACGAGATCGAAGCGCGGATCGACGCGAACAGGGGCGCTTCGCGGAAAGCGGCGGAGTAGGTGTGGGGCTGCACGCGAGCATGACGGATTTTTTTGGTGCTATTTTTTGTGGGCACGTCTCGATCTGCGGTTGCTTGCTTGGGTCCGCAAGATTCACGAAACAAGTGCAACACCCTACACTGGGTGCTGCTATGGGAAACAATTACGAACAGCTCTCGTTGGATGAGCGAATCGAGATTTATCGGTTGATCGAAAACGGCCTGAGCCGCAGGCGGATTGCAGCCGCTATCGGGCGGTCGGCTTCAACGGTTTCTCGCGAGATCCGCCGAAACGCCAAGCCTACAAAACACTACCCGGGAGGCTACAAGCCGGTCCGTGCCCACCAGCTGGCCGCGCGACGTCGACGATGGGATGCCCGCTTCAAGATGCAGCGTCAGCCTGTCCTGCGAAGGCTGG
>JAHJQI010000025.1 GCA_018819265.1 Alphaproteobacteria bacterium | reverse complement strand
TCCTCGGCACCGGCGGCGTCTGGGCCGCACCCGTCCACGGCTGCGATTGCGTGGCCTGCGGGCGCGCCGTCGCCGATCCCGCGCTGCGCCGCCGTCCGGCCTCAGCCGTGCTCGACGGCGAGGGCTTCAAGGTGCTGATCGACGGCGGCCGCGAGGATTTGCCGGAGCTGTTTCCGCCCGGCACTCTCGATGCCGTCCTGCTCACCCACTTCCACCCCGATCATGTGCTGGGGCTGTTCCGATTACGCTGGAGCAAGGCCCCGAGCCTCGACGTGTTCTGTCCGCCCGACGCTGCCGGTTGCGACGATCTGAGGCGGCATCCCGGCCGCCTCGCCTTCCGTGACGTCGCGCCGTTCGGCGCCTTCGGGCTTGGTCCGATGATCGTCACGCCGCTGCCGCTCATCCACTCGCGGTTGACCTTCGGCTTCCTTATCGAGGGGCGCGGCGCATCGATCGCCTATCTCACCGACACGATCGGATTGCCGCCCGAAACGCAAGCCCACCTCGCCGCCCGCAGCCTCGACCTCGTGGTCCTCGATTGCGCCTATCCGCCAGCAGCAGGCCCCGTCCGCAATCATAACGATGTCAACGAAGCGGTCGCGATCATCGAACGGCTTGCGCCGCGACGCGCCTTGCTCACGCACGTCAATCACGAACTCGATTGCTGGCTCGCCGCCAATGTTCTGCCCGATGGCGTCAACGTCGCTGCGGATGAAGAAATGGTGGTCCTCGGTTGAATGCCGCCTATGCTTCCACCTGAACCAGAAGGGCACCAATGCACAAGACCAGGGGCCTCACCTCGAGCGGGCAGCCACTTCCCCTCACGGTGCCGGTCAACCATATTTCTGGTCGAGCTGACCAGAAAGGACGCTCGGATGCCGTCAAGCACGATCCGCAACAGGAGCGGAGGCCCCCTTGGCCTGGGTCGCTGGCAACTGCAGGACGCCAAGGCCCGGTTCTGCGAGTTCGTGCGCCGCGCCAGGGAGACTGGGCCGCAGCGCTTGACCGTCCATGGTAAGGACGCCGTTGGCGTCGTCGATGCGGATGCGTGGGATCGGCCAAACAAGCCCGACTCGGGGCGCCACCTCGTCGAGGTGCTCGCCTGCTCGCCGTTGAAGGATGTGCTGATCGAGCGAGCGTCGGTGAAATCGCCCGTCAGGGACGTCGACCTTTGAGAGGTTGGCTGATCGGCACCAACGTCGTCTCCGAGTTGCCAGGCCAATCCCGAAGGTTCGGTCTTTAGTCAGCGCGCAGAGGGGGGACACGCTGTTCACCAGTGACATCACCTTCGCCGAGATCCGTTTCGGAATCGAGCAGGTGAGGGATCCGGTGCGCCGCTCCGATCTGGCGAACTGGCTGGACCGCACGCTGCGGCCGCTGTTCGAGAAGCGTGTTCTATCCGTGTCCGAGGACGTGCTGCTGCGCTGGCGCCTGATGCTGGAGGACGGCCGCCGCCGCAGTCACACGTTCTCTGAGCCCGACCTGCTGACCGCTGCCATGGCCGCACTCGCCGACCTTAGCGTCGTCAGCCGCGATACCAGCGAGTTCGTCGCCGCGGGCGTTCCGGTGTTCGATCCTTGGGACTGAGCGCTCTATGCAGGTGACAAAGTCCTGGACCTTCCCGACGCCGACGGTCCCGATGCCTTGGCCAAGGCGGTGGCAATGATTGGCGACTGATCGGCTGCGGTCTTCGATCAGACGCTTTCGCTCCAATGACCCCTTGCCGGTGGGGCAATAGTCGTCGCTTTCCAGAGTCTTCTGTGGTAGCTTCGCACCTATGACGCAATCGGCTCAGACAGATCGATCCGCCCCGACCCACTCCGTGACACCAGCCGTCGTCGGGTTCTATCGACGTGCGTTTGCGGAGTTCGGCGGACGCGCGTTGTGGAACATCCGCGAGGTCGAGGCCGAGCCGACGCTGGAAGAAGTCCTCGCCATCACGCGCCAGCTGCGGACCGAGGGAGACATGAACGCGCGCCGGCTGGCCGAGCAGATCGAGCAGGCGGCCAGTCTTGGTGCAGTCCGTGCCCATCTCTAAGCTTCAGTCCGACATCCTCCGCCTGATCGCAGCCAAGCGCGATCCCGAAAGCTTCATCGCGGGCGGCGTGCCCATCAGCCGCACCGGCCCGCGCTACTCGGCCGACATCGATGTCTTCCATGACCGGCAGGAGCGCGTCGCCGAGGCCGCGCTCGCCGATGCCAACATCCTCGCCGACGCCGGCTATGAGGTGCTGTGGATCCGCCAGCAGCCCGCAACCTACAGCGCCGCGATCCGCCTCGGCGCTGACGAGACGAAGCTCGAGTGGGTGGCCGACAGCGACTACCGCTTCTTCCCGGCCGTCAGGGACGACCAGTTCGGTTACGTGCTGCACGTCGTCGATCTCGCCGTCAACAAGGTGATGGCGGCCTCCTCCCGGCGCGAGCCGCGCGACATCGTCGACCTGTTGACACTGCACGATCGCGTGCTGCCACTCGGCGCGCTGGTGTGGGCCGCCGTCGAGACCGCGCATGGCTTCACACCCGAAGGCCTCATCGGAGAAATCCGGCGCAATGCGCGCTACCCCGCAGCAGAGTTGCGCCAGCTGGCCGCCGACCCGCCGATCGATCCCGCCGCCGTCATGGTGCGGCTGCGCGAGGCCCTCGACGACGCGGAGACATTCGTTGCCGCGATGCCGAGCGACAAGGCTGGGCTGATTTTCCTCAGCGCAGGCCGTCCGGTGCAACCCGATCCAACCATGCTCGACGCCTACACCCCACACGCCGCGCGCCGCCGTGGCCATTGGCCGTCGAGCTCGGACATCACCGCTGCCATGCTGGCGCATCTGCAGAAGGCGCAGCTCTAGGTGCGCTGAATTTGTCCGATCCGGCGCGCGCCATGGCGCGACGACGCAATACGCCGCCAGCCCCGACGAGCAGAAGCCGTTCGGGCTGCAAGCGCGAGCTTGGCCTCGCGCTGCCTCGCAGCGGTGCCTCATCAACGCAGCGCTTCCAGTAGAGGCACGCCCCGGCGGCGGTCGGACCGATCCCGAGACTGGCGGAGGTCTGGCGTTTGGACAGGCCGGCGGCCGCAGAACATCACGGATCTTGCGCATGGGTAATCTCTGTTGGGCCATCCCCGCTCCTCTCGAAATAGGAGCGAGGTCCCCGCTGATTCGCGGGAACACCCAACAGCGTTCATCACGCCAATCCACCGCCCTGTTGCTCCGGTCGCCATGAACCGGAGCGCGCATCCATGAGATCGGCATGGTCAGGAACAGCGTGTCGAAGGAAGCGTCGTCGAACCCCTCGCCGAGGTACCGGCCGGTCGCGAGCACGAGGCGCTCCTCCGTATCCGGCCGCTTCAAGCCATTCTCGGCTGCCCGGCGCTCGGTGGCGCTCATGCCACAGAGGATGGGCAGGGCGACGTGAATGGCGCCGCGCAGCAGCGGCCGGCACAACCTGCAGCCGTCAGTGGGACAAGCCCGGATTCGAAGGTGGTCCATTTCCGTTTGGCCTTCGACCGGCCGCCGGATGGGTGAATAGGGCTCACGTCAGTCCGATACCTGAAGCGCTGCCACCAAGCTCAACGAGGGGGAGCTTGCCGGCATATGGTCGGAGGTCACGAGCCAGATGTCCTTGCAGAGCCTGGAACCTTCGATGTCCAGGGCTACGAGCTGGCGGGACGCGATCTCGTCGCTAACGGCCGCCGCCAGCACGATCGAGGCGCCGTGACCGACGCGCACAGCCCGCTTCACCGCCTCTGTATTGCCATACCCTGGGATCGTGCGCAGCCGATCGGCCACGGGGCCCAGCCGCTCGCGAAGTAGGGTGCCGGTTCCGCTACCGGGCTCCCCGCCGAGCATGGGCTCCTCGCCCAACTCGTCGATCGCAATGCTCTGGCGCTCTGCCCAGCGGTGTCGCGGTGAGACGATGACGACGAGGGGCTCGCGTGCCCAACGTGTCGCCCGGTAGCCTCGTCGGTTATCCCACCACTCCGTTGCGGCAAGGTCGGTCTCGCCACGCATCAGGCGCTCGACCACGGTATGGTTGGAGCCGATCCACAGCTCGATCTCGATGCCTGTCCTCTGCCGGAATGCGGCGAGCGGTTGCTGGAGAAGATAGGTTCCGACATTGCTCGAGGCAGACAGTCTGATGATGGGCGAGCCAATCAGCTCTCTCGCCCGGAGCGCCGTGCCAATCAGTGCACGCGCGTATGGCAGGAACCGTTCGCCTTGGATTGTGGCGCGTGTCGCGCCGCGGCTACGGATGACGAGACGTGTCGAAAGGTCGGTTTCGAGCTGGTCGATATGCTCCACGACCGTCGATGGAGACAGCGCGAGCGCCTTCGCGGCTGCCCGCACGCCTTTCTCGTCGATGACGGCAAGGTAGGTGCGAACATGAGTTAGATTGAGCATGGTGTGGTTGGTATCGCTAAAGTGGCCAGCCTCAACGGCTGACTGGGTCGTTGATTGCGCCCACCGGGCGCCGGCCGCTCAAGACATCGATGATGCTCATGGCCGCGGACGCCTCGATCTGCCTGCGCACGCTGGTCACGGCGGATCCGATGTGCGGCGTGAGCACGGTGGACGCCGCGCGAGCGCAGAGCCTCGGGTCGATGGTGCCCGGCCTGTCCGATCTGGCCCAGTCCTCGCACTCGAATACGTCGGCAGCATATCCGCCGAGACGGCCCACCTGCAACGCTTCGGCAACGGCGTTTTCGTCGACGAGGGATCCGCGCGCCGAATTGACGAGCAGCGCGGCGGGCTTCATCGCGGCAATAGCATTCGCGTCGATGATCCGCATGGTCGACGCCGTGAGCGGCAGCGCAAGCACCACGAAATCGGACTGCGCGAGGAGGTCCGGCATTTCACTTCGAACGACGAGACCATCGAAGCGTTCTGGAAACGCACCAGGGACCGCATCGAAGGCAAAAATCCGGCAGTTGAACCCTGCCAGCCGCTCCGCAATCGCCTGGCCGACCTTGCCGAAGCCCACGATGCCGACCTGTGAGCCGGAGACGCCCGTCCCGTAATGGGTCGGACGCCAGCCCGCGAAGCCGTGCAGACGGACGTCGCGATCGGCACGCACGATATGCCGGCCAAGCGAGAGGATGAGCCCGACCGCGAGTTCAGCCGTCGGGATGGTCAGGAGATCCTCGCAGATCGTCACCCAGACGCCTCGCTCGCTGGCAGCCCCCACATCGATGTTGTCGAAGCCCTTCAGAGCTGCCCCGACCACGCGGAGGTGAGGGCAGGCGCCAAGGAACTCGCCGTCGATGCGGTCGGTCATGAAGGCCATGATCCCGACCGCTTCGCGGCAATGTTCGCGGAGGATATCGACCGGCCACGGTTTGGCCAGGTCGTTGGCAACCAGCCGTGCCACGCCATCGAAGAGAGCGCGCGTTTCGGGAAACGTCGCGTTGGTGAGAACGACGAGCGGCAGGTTGGGCATCTTCCTCGTTCCTTGCTCAGTTTCTTCTTATTTGAGCGCCTTGCGCAGATAGGCACCGATGCCATCCACGACGACGACGCAGGCAAGGATCGCGATCAGGATCGCCGAAACCTCATCGTATTTGAGGAGACGAAGCGCTGCCATCAGTTCGAAACCGATGCCGCCGGCGCCGACGATGCCCAGCACCGCCGAGGCTCGGAAGTGGTACTCCCAGCGATAGATCGTGACATCGGTGAGCTGCGGCAAAACCTGGGGGAGCACGGCGTGCAGGATGACCTGCATGCGGTTGGCACCGGCAGCACGCGCAGCTTCCAAGGGCTTGGGATCCACGTGCTCGATCGCCTCCGCGTAGAATTTGCCGACCATGCCGACGGAGTGCAGTGCGAGAGCAAGAACACCCGGCAATGCGCCAAAGCCGACTGCGGCGACGAACAGGACACCGAGGATGAGTTCGGGAACCGAGCGAAGGAACGCCAGGAGCGTGCGCACGACATAGTAGACTGTTGGATGCGGGCTCGTGTTGGGTGCTGCCAGGATGGCGAGTGGAAGCGAGAGGACAACCGCGAGTACCGTGCCGGCGATCGACATGGCAAGCGTATCTGCGAGCGGCCTCAGCCACGACTGCCAGCGCGCGAAGTCTGGCGGCACCATTTCCGAGGCGAGTTGGCTGATCGCCGGACCGCTTTCGGCAAATCTCTGCGCATCGAAGAAGCCGGTCGCCCACAACGAGGCGATGCAGACGGCAAAGATCAAGGCAACAAGCCCCGCCCCGCGTAATGCGGAGCGGCGCTCGTCAGCCAGGATCTCGTCAAATGTACGAGTTGGCATCGTGGTCATTGCCTCAAAGCTTGGCGATGTTGAGTTTCAGCGTCGTCGCCATGTCGCGCAGGACGTCGTAGTCCTTATCGGTTGCAGGGGCGAGTTTCTCGACGCGGAAGAGCTTGAGGATCTCGGGGTCATTGAGCTCAAGGAACGCCTTCCGGATCTTCTCCTTGAGTTCGGGAGCGAGGTAGCCCTGCATAGTCATCGGGTAGTTCGGGATCGGGTCCGACAGAGCCAGTTCGGTCAACTTCGCCGGGTCGAGTTTTCCGTTTTGCACCAGGACGCGATAAATCGATTCCGACAGCGCGCCCGCCGGCACCTGACCAGCCGCGACGGCACGAGCGACGGCGTCATGCTTGCCCAGATGGACGACCTTGTAATCGACGTCGCCGACAAGGCCTTTCTTGGCAAGCAGCGTCCGCGGCGCGAGGTGGCTCGAGGTCGAGGCCTGATCGCCGAACGCGAACGGCTTGCCCTTGATGTCCGCGATCGACTTCACGGGGCCTGCGGCGTTGGCGATGACGATGGAGTTGTAATAGGGCTTACCCTTTTCCACACCAACCGCAAACGGCTCGATCTCGGTCGCCTTCGATTTCGCGAGAACGTAGGAGAACGGACCGAAATAGCCGACTTCGACGCGGCCGAACCGCATGGCCTCGATCATCGAGGAATAGTCCGTCGTGACGATGATCTCGATGTCCTTTTTCAGCGCCTTTTTCAGATACGCCTTCAGGGGTTGAGCATTTTGGATGATCGTTGCTGCGTTCTCGTCGGGCAGAAGCGCGATACGAAGTTTGTCGGGATTGGCCTTGTCGGCGACCGCCGGACCGGCAGCCGCCATCATGCCAACCGCGAACGCGGCAGCGAGGAAATTACGACGCTTCATGATTGGTTCTCTCTCGTTCGGTTTCGACTTCTACTCGGCCGCCACCATCATCTCCGGCTTGCTGACCTTGTAGATCTTGTCGAGGACGGCGGACCCAAGTTCCGTCGCGGCGCCCTCGAAAACGATATGGCCGTTCGACAGGCCGATAATGCTGTCGGCGAACTGGCGTGCCAGCTCAAGTTGATGGAGGCTGACGATCGTTGTGATGCCATCCTCGCGGCAGATTCGATGCAGGTCGCCGAGAACCTTGACGGACGTCTCGGGATCGAGGCTGGCGACCGGCTCGTCTGCCAAAATGATCTCGGGGCGCTGCGCTATGGCGCGGGCTATGCCCACGCGCTGTTGCTGACCGCCGGAAAGCTGGTCGGCGCGATGCAGCGCCCGATCGGCGAGGCCCACGCGATCGAGCGCTTCGAGGGCGATCATCCGGTCGGACCGCGGCAGAGGCAGCAGGGTCCGAACCGTTCCGTGCGACGAAAGGCGTCCCGTCAGCACATTCCCGAGCGCCGTGAGGCGGCCGATGAGATGGTGCTGCTGGAAGACCATGCCGGTGCGGCGACGGTGCTCTCTGAGCGCTTTGCCGTTGCGGAAGATCGAGCCGCGTCCTTCGGCGGCAACGTCCCCCGTGGTCGGACGAACGAGCCCGTTGAGACAGCGCAGCAGGGTCGACTTACCTGCTCCCGATGTGCCGAGCAGCACGATAAATTTGCCGCGCGGGAACGACACGCTCGCACGGGACAGTGCCTTGACACCGTTTGAATAGGTCACTTCGACGTCTGAAACCGTCAGCATCACGCAATCTCCATGCGCATATTGTTCGGATTATCCAAACATTCAGCACCATCGTTCGGATTGCTGCATAGCAACATTACGTGTCGGGCCAATGACAGCCGATGTTGCGAGCGCGAGCGGTTGTTGAGATTGTCACCGGCAGTGGGAAACTGACCCAGGCGGCACTTCGAATCTGACCCACCGTACATGGTGTCCCCCTCAGCGAGGAGGGGGCGATGTTGACGGTGGAGGAACGGATGGAGATCGGCAGTTTTAAAGAAGCACGGGTGGGGCATTCACGGGGTCGCCAAGTCCCTTGGTGTGCGCCGGAATACGGTGCGGCGCTATTTGCGGGAAGGTGAGGCTGCAGGGGTGCTCAAAAAAGGCGTCCAGCTGATCGCGATTTCAAGACTCGGGAGTGCATGGCAGAGAAGCTTGTTTTCAAGCATGAAAAGCAGCGCGACAGGGTGTGGCATTGTGGTGCCTGGCAATAGTCGCACCGCCAGGGAATCCGCCTGAGTCGATCCGTCGCACCACGGATCACGATTCACTTATCGTTGAAGGCGTCCTTAGCTCAGGCCGAGGGTGGCGGCTGAGGGGTGGTGAACCAGCGGCAGCGGCGGGTTTCGCGGACCAGCTTCCGGGTCGTGATCGGCGCGCGTCCGACGACCGCCTCCAGCATGCGAGCGGCGATGCGCGCCACGTCGTCCGTCTTGCGGCGGTTGTAGCGGAAGGCGAACTCGTCGAGATAAGCCTGCAGGTGCTTGTCGCGCACCGCGCCAATGCACGATCAGTGCCATTCTTGCTGGATGGAACGCCAGAACTCGATGTCATGTACCAGAGGATATTCGACGGTCTCGGTATGCAGTTAGTCGACACGGGGAAGGTGATTGGCGAACTCGAGAACCAGTGCAGGGATCTGGGTGGCGATGAGCCGATACTTCCATTCGTGTCGATGGGTCTCCAGCGGTTGCACGAGGCGACGAGGATGCACGGTTGGAACGGTGGCGATCAACAAGTTCTCGATCGGTGTGCACCGGCAACGGCAATCCAGAGTGTCAACGCCGCTCAGGAAGCTGTCGACATCAGAGAGCTATCGCCAAATCTTGGTGACGGCCGGGCCGGTCAGGCGGCGGCGGTATCGGGCTGACGGATCGTCTTGGCGGTGACCTCCAACCCGTCAGCGAATTTCACACCCAGGATCAGTTTTGATGGGGTGGACGACGCCCGCTCCCGGCATCGAAGTGCCATAGGGTGATCGTTGCAAAGCGAATCACCATGAGGGGGTCGTCCACATGCAAATTAGCACTATCGGCATTGATCTCGCCAAGAACGTGTTCCAGGCGCATGGCGTCGACGAGGACGGGAAGACAGTCATCACACGGCAGCTCCGGCGCGGCCAGATGATGGAGTTCTTCAAGAAGCTGCCGCCGTGCCTCATCGGCATGGAAGCGTGCGCGACGGCGCACCATTGGGCGCGCGAGCTGGCAAAGCTCGGCCACACCGTGCGGCTGATGCCGGCGAGCTACGTCAAAGCCTATGTCAAGCGGAGCAAGAACGATGCTGCCGACGCCGCCGCGATTTGCGAGGCGGTGTCGCGGCCGAGCATGCGGTTCGTTCCCATCAAGACGGCCGACCAGCAGGCGGCCCTGATGCTGCATCGCGCACGCGATCTGCTGATCCGTCAGCGTACGCAGCTGATAAACGCGCTGCGTGCGCATCTGGCCGAGATGGGCCTCGTGGCCGCGGCTGGCGTCGACGGATTGAAGTCGCTGCTCACCATCGTCGCGGAAGCCGGCAACAAACATCAACTACCCGAGCCGATGCGGCAGGCGCTGCATGCGCTGGTCGCGGGGCTGCAGGGGCTCGGCGAGCAGATCGGCGCGCTGGAGCGCGGCATCCACGCCCAGCATCGGGCGAGCGAGGCGAGCCGGCGGCTGGAGACCATTCCCGGCATCGGCGTGATCGGCGCCACCGCGATCACGGCGACGGTGACCGACCCGAGCGCGTTCAAATCGGGGCGCGAGCTTGCCGCCTGGATCGGCCTCGTGCCGCGCCAGAATTCGACCGGTGGCAAGCAGAAGCTCGGCGGCATCTCAAAGCAAGGCGACCGATATCTGCGTCGGCTTCTGATCGTCGGCGCGACGGCGGTGATCCGCCATGCGCGAACCCATCCCGATAAGCATCCGTGGGTCATGAAGCTCTTGGCCAAGATGCCGGCCAAAAAGGTGGCCGTGGCGCTCGCCAACAAGACGGCGCGGATTGCCTGGGCGGTCCTGGCCAAGGGCGAGACCTACCGGGCGCCGGCGCTCGCAGCTGCCGGACAAGAGGCTCCCCAATAGGCGGATTGCGCGACGTCATTTAGGATGAACGCCTGACGACAACTAGGATGACAGGTTGGGATGGCGAGTGATTCGCTTGTGCC
Organism: Alphaproteobacteria bacterium; assembly: GCA_018819265.1. Classification (GTDB taxonomy): domain Bacteria; phylum Pseudomonadota; class Alphaproteobacteria; order Rhizobiales; family Hyphomicrobiaceae; genus Filomicrobium. Next base: position 63 of record JAHJQI010000025.1, on the reverse strand, counting down.
CCCCGCGGGGGGCACAAGCGAATGTCAGGTCGCCACATCACCGATCTGCAGGTCGGGCGGTAC
>JAHJQI010000215.1 GCA_018819265.1 Alphaproteobacteria bacterium | reverse complement strand
CGCCACTGCGAATTCCCCATAGCATTCCCGGCACGCTCATCGATCACCGCCCGCGGGTTCCTTCCCTGGAGCCTTTCCGACGCCGGCCTACGGCGCGCGCCGCCACCGTCGTCATCAGGCCGGCATCCGAAATGCTACACAGCTGGAGACAAGGCGTTTGCCGACTGGCTCGCCCGGTTCTGAGTGACTAGCGGACTCTCCCGAATTCGCTGTCCACTATAGCAGGAAGTCCCCAGCCGTCAGCGTGACGCCGCCTGTCACGTCAATGGTGAAATCCGCGCGGCCGTCGCCGTTGACGTCGCCCTCGATTTTGGTGATCGTGCCGACACTTCGGATGTGCAGTTCACCAGCGACCCGATTAAAGGAATCATCGCCGATGAACTTGAAGCGTTGGTTGCCGCCCACGGTCGTGTTGGCGTCGATTGTGCGTAGATCGATGTCATCTTGTTTGTGCCGAAATCCGTCGATTCTATCACGAAGCGCGCCGCGCGATTCCTGGATACGGTCGTAGTCGAAGCGATCGCGGCCTGACCCACCATTCATGATGTCGCGACCGAGCCCGCCGATGAGGACATCGTTGCCGGCTTCGCCGAAGAGGCGGTCGTTGCCATTTTCGCCGAGTAATTGATCGTTATCAATTCCGCCCCGCAGGAAATCGTTGCCGATGCCGCCAGCGATAAAGTCGTTACCGGCGTCCCCGAGTATTGTATCGAATCCTCCCAGCCCATGCCCGCGCCACCTCCGATAGCATTGGCCCCGCCATTTCCTGTGATAACGTTTGCGCTACTGTTGCCGGTCGCCGCAAGGTCTGCGGTGCCGAGGACCAGTCCGACTCGAGGTGCGAACCGTCGACAATGATATTGTCGATGCCGGTAGCCTCGACGCCGGCATCCCTTTGTAAGGCCATCGTTTCGGCGAGCTCGCCAACGAACCTATTTCTGATCGCCCGATTACATACAGACGATAAGTAGCGGTTCGACGTATTCCATCCGGATTATAGCCCCGTCTCTGCCGAACTTCTCGCAATGTTCCTTAGCGAGCTTTTGTTGTTGCTGTGTCACCGGGCTAGGTGACACAGATGTCGTGTCCCTCAGTAACTTCAGAAACTTTGAGGGTCGAAGGAAGGTGCTAGCAAGAGCATCAATTCCCGCCGGTCCTGCATACCTTACGTCAAGCCGGTCTCTTCTGTGTGACAACGCAGTGGCGATCACGGTGTCGCCGGGGATTTTATTGCCAATCACAAAGGTCTCGATTGCACGGGCCCACTCGAGGTCGCGCTCACGAGTTCGCAAAAACGTGTCCACGATTGCCGACGTGTGAAGGGCAAGGACAAATGTCATCATGGCCAGAAACAGCCCAACGGCCCGGGTCAGGAACTGCCATTTAAAGAGACTATTGGCTCTCCAAAAACCGAGGAGAATGAGAATGGTCGCTATGGAAACGTAGTTCGCGAATCCAAAAGCTCGCAGTGGAATATTCTTGTGGCCGGACAGAAGCTGTAAAGGTTGCATCGCCAGCATGGCAAACGCGGCAGCGGCAAGTCCTGTGAGCAGCAGTATTCGAAACCTCTGCTTCGACAAAACAACCAATGAAGCAAGCAGCAGCCCGATAACAACATAGGTGGCGAGCCGCCAGTTGACTGCCGTTTTAGCGAACTTACCGGCCGGTAGCAGCCAATCGTGATAGAAGAGATAGGATACTGCCTCGCCTAAGTGTCTTCCGAACATGAAGGACGTTTTGGAACCGACCGTGAAGCGACCCGGCAAGTCGAGCCATAAGTTGATGAACTTGGTCAATATTAGATAAGTTACCAGTGCGAGCACCATGCATACTGCACTCTTCACGAGTTCCAAAGCCGCTTTTCCGAAGCCTTGGTCCTCGCTGGACAAAACATCACCTATGACAATCATCGTAACGATTGCAACCAGTGGATAAAGGAACCCCTGGTAAGAAGACGCTGCCGCCAATGTCACCGAGAAAAGTATAGGTAGAAACCGTCTCTCGCTCATCGGCGTGACAATAAGAACAGATGTCGCGAAGAAGCACGTAAGCAAACTCACGATACAAACGTCAAAGTTGGCAAGTATGAGCCAGCTGACCGTCATGCCCAAAAATAGTACGCTGGAGACGGCAATCAGGTCCAGGTGCTTCCATAGCCTGATAACGAACAGCGTATTCATCAGCGCAAGGCTCAGTTCGAAGACGGGATAAAGGTTTCGTTCGGCAAGCCGCACCGGAATTCCAACCTGTTCGAGGAACTTGAGTTCAAGAATCGTCAACCAGCGACCCCAGTTGTAAAGGCCCCAATGAAACTGCTCCATATCCGCTTCAGTGAGATGAAATGGGATGAAGTCGTCGATTGAGCCAATTCGCAAGCCATGGCGAAGCACGTACATCGCTATGGCGGCCAGCAAGACGACGGCCAAGACTTCGCGCGATGAACCAACACGCACCGTGAGGGGGTGTAGGTTCGCCGATCGACCAAAATCAGGCATCGGCGTAATAGCTGACATTTGAGCAGAGGGAGAAAACTACGATAGCCGCGCCTGAGCGTAGGGCGCAAGTGACTTCAAAATTTATCACAGGTATCCCACCGCCCGATATTGTGATCCGAATGGCAGCCGTCCCAGCCATGCATCCGCGCGGGCCCAAGAGCCTCCCCAGGGCGGCACGGTAAGAATGGAGCGCACGTTGACCATTTTGCAGCCGGCCTGCCGAAGAAGCTGAGCGGTCTTCGGCATCGGCAGCAACACCGCATCTTTGTCAAACGGGCAATCGTTCACGGCCTTAAGGGTTAGCGGATGCCAGGGGTTGTGCTCGTAAACAAGCACGAGACCACCGGGCTTCACGACGCGCGCAATCTCGTGGGCAAACCTTTCCCAATTTGCCTTCGGGACGTGGTGCATCACGCAAATGGTGTAGGCGAGGGAGAAAGACGCGTCTTCGTAAGGAAGGGTTTCCCCGTCATACGCATCGTAATGCACCGAAGGATTGTTCTGTTTGGCCTTTGCGATGCAGGCGCTCGAAACGTCAATGCCGACAATGTCGTCGAATTCCGTCGCGAGGAAAGGGTGATAGTTTCCGACCCCGCAGCCGACGTCCAAGATCCTGACCGGCTCACCATCACCAAAGTGACGCTTCGCGTACGCCATAAGGTCGACGGCCTTTGCTTCTACAAAGGCATTGACCGACTGTCCCGAGAAGGCAATCGCTTTGTTCACTGCCTGATTGTAGGATTCGTCGTAGGCGTCGAACTCCTCAGCTATCGATCGCTGTTGAGGGTCCATGGATTCCGATGTGCTCCTTGCTCGTCCGTGCGTTTGGCGCATTTTTCCATCAGTTCGAGGTTGTCACTCTGCCGCCATTAAAGCACCGGGTTCCGGCGATTGAACGATTGGACGCACACGATCCTGGACGACTTGATCGACACCCCGTGCCGTCAGCAAGAAGTACTTCTCGAGCAGAATATCTTTCGATCTGTCGGCGATGAAGAACAACGGTTGGCCGCTCGAATGAACGAAAACTCTTGACAAGTACTCCATCATGACGCCGAGGAGCAGGACGACAACGCCGCCGAAAAAGGTGACGCTCAAAAATAACGAAGTCCATCCGACCGCTCCGATAAGGGGCGAATTCATGAACTTTAGAATCAGGATCGACGTGCCTGCGATTATGCTTGCCGCAACGACTATTGCCCCAAGCGCAGTGACCAGCCGCAGTACCCTGAGGTGGCTCGAGAACAACAATCTCCGGGCGTGAGATGCCAGTTTTCCGATGCTATACCCGCTCTGTCCCGTTTGAATGTAGCGTTCGTCTTTCATGTCCAAAGCGATGGCGTCGATCCGGCGTGTGAACCATGTGAGCGATACGTCGAAATAGCAATCATGCTGGCAAGACGCCGCGGCAGCACGCGCTAGCGAACCGCGAATCAGACGGAAACTATTGAACAGATGAGCCTCCTTGATGCCACTGACGCTCTCAATTGCTCTCTTGACCAATCGGGAGCCCCAATCCCGGATGAGCGACTGATGAACAGCGCTGCGCGGCTTCGCGAAGATGACGTCGCTGTGACGTAAGATAGCCAGACTCAACAAATCGGTGATCAGCTCGGGACGATGCTGAAGGTCCTCGTCCATGGTAACGACCCAATCACCCGAAGTGTGCAATATTCCGGCTACGGTCGCAGCATGCTGGCCGCTGTTCCGGGCTAAGTGCAGAACCTTGATCCAATCGTAGCGTCGCGCTAGGCGATCGATAAGTTCTGGGGATCTATCGATGGCGTCGTCGTCTACAAGAACTACTTCGCAAAGCGATATTGGGTTGCCGTTCCGCGCGTAAAAATCTCTAACCGAGCAAAGTCGATCGACTAACGAGTCGAGATAATCTTCTCCCGCATATACCGGAATTACTACAGAAACAGTTGTTGGATCGGCCGATTCGAAACCAATGTCCTGCATGCCTCACACACCCCCACTACCAACGCAAAAAATGTGCATCCCCCAAGTGAGCACTATCCTAAGCACGTTAATCACTTTTTCCACAAGATTCAAACCGGAATATCCACACTGCAAAATACCAGCAAAAAGCAGCTTGGATTGTACCTAGTCAGCAACAGACTGGCACGCTGGTGGGCGGCGGCGGGGCCCTGCTGCCCGATGGCTAGCTCTTCGAGAGGCGGCAGGGGACGTCGTTACGGCATTCCACCGTGCTAACAGAAGTCACCAGCACATCCGTCGGACAATAAATTCATGGCGATCAACTACAGCAAGAAATCTCCAGCTGTCAGCGTGACGCCGCCTGTCACGTCTATGGTGAAATCTGCCCGTCCGTCACCGTTGATGTCGCCTTCGACCTTAGTGATTGCTCCTACTTTGCGGATATGCAATTCGCCGGCAACGCGGTTGAAGGAATCGTCGCCTATGAACTTGAAGCGTTGGTTGCCGCCCACCGTCGTGTTGGCGTCGATTGTGCGCAGGTCGATGTCATCCTGGTTGTGACGGAAACCGTCGATCCTGTCGCGCAGGCTGCCGCGCGATTCCTGGATGCGATCATAGTCGAAGCGATCGCGGCCGGCGCCGCCATTCATGATGTCTCGGCCAAGCCCCCCGACCAGAAGATCGTTGCCGCCATCACCGAACAACCGGTCATTGCCGTTATCGCCGCGAAGCTGGTCGTTTTGGGTGCCGCCGCGCAGGAAATCGTTCTGATTGCCGCCGAACAGGCTGTCGTTGCCGTTATTGCCGAAGAGCCTGTCGTTACCGTTCAGTCCACGAATGATGTCGACGTCCGAACCGCCGATAAGCACGTCAGCCGCCGCCGTACCAAACAGGAATTCCGGTGAGATGTTGTTGATTGTCAGGGCGAAGTTGTCCATCGCGTCGGGCATCGCGCCAACGGCCATATCTTCGACCGTCACCGTTACATCGTAGCTGGACTTGGTTTCGAAGTCCGGCGAGGTGCCGATGAAGAACAACTCGCCGCCGGTGTTGTCCTCGTTGCGGAATTCGAACAAATCTTTATCGGCACCGGTGAGGCCGAGCGTATTCACCCCCAATGCATCGTCGTCGATGAAAACGTCGGCGACCTTGATGCCGCCGATCGTATCAGCGTTTTCGTTAAGTTCGCTAAGTAGCGGAGTCACCGTCACGGCCGTCGGCGCCACGTTGGGTGTTACCGCCAGATTGAAGGGACTGGAGAGCGGCACCGAACCGTCTTCGTTGCCATCCTCGACTGTGACATCGAAGGATGCGGTCAGTGTCTGCGAACCGTCGTGGACAAAGACCACCTGCCCGGCCGCAAGCTGCGTGCCGGTGAACGTCGACTGCGTCATACCATTGACTTGGACGACGCCGTTCGAGAGCGACGAAACCGTGAAGGTGACGCCGTCACCATCGTTATCGGGGTCCGTGAAGCCGAGGTCGGCTGCACCGATAACGACGCTGCCGCCTTCGTCGACCGAAGAGGCAAGATCGCCGGCCAAGACCGGGGCGTCGTTGACGGGTGTGATGGTGAGATTGAATTGCCCCCCGACGGGACCCGAGCCCATGGGAAGGTCTTCGCCGCCGTCTTCGACGATGACGTGGAAACTCGCAGATGGGGTCTCACTGCCGTCGTGCACGAACGTCACGAGGCTGGATTGAATATCGTCCCCCGTAAAGGTGTTCTGCGTTACTCCATCGACCTGGATGATGCCGTTAATCAGCGCCGACGCCGTGAAGGTAATGCCGCTAGCCAAATCATCGGGATCGGTGAAGAACAGATCGCTCACGTCGATAACGACGCTGCCGCCTTCGTCGACCGCAGACTCGAAATCGCCGGACGGCCGCGGCGCTTCATTGACGGGCGTAACGGTCAGGCTGAAGGCCTGCGCAGCTGGAACAGAGTTGTCCTCGTTACCATCTTCGACGCTGACCTGGAAGCCCGCCGATACCGTCTCACTGCCATCGTGCAGGAAGGTCACCTGCCCGGCCGCAAGCTGCGTGCCGGTGAAGGTCGTCTGCGGCGTGCCGTTGATCTGCACAGCGCCGTTTGCTTGAGAGGACACCGTGAAGGTCACGCCGTCTGCGTCGTCATCGGGATCGGTGAAGCCGAGGTCGCTCGCGCCGATGACAACGCTGCCGCCTTCGTCGACGATCGACATCAAATCGCCGGTCAAGACCGGTTCATCGTTAACGGGCGTGACGGTGAGGATGAAGGCCTGCGCAGCTGGAACAGAGCTGTCCTCGTTTCCATCTTCGACGCTGACCTGGAAGCCCGCCGATATCGTCTCACTGCCATCGTGCAGGAAGGTCACCTGCCCGGCCGCAAGCTGCGTGCCGGAGAAGGTCGACTGCGTCATGCCGTTGACCTGTACGACGCCGTTGGTGAGGCCGGACACAGTAAAGGTCACGCCGTCCGCGTCGTCATCAGCATCGGTGAAGCCAAGATCGGCAGCGGCAATAACAACGCTGCCGCCTTCATCAACGGTGGCTGCAAAATCGCCCGACAGCAACGGCGCATCGTTGACGGGTGTGACATCGAACGCGCGCGTCTGGCCCGTCAGGCTATCGGTGCCATCGGTAACGTCGTAGGTCAGCGTGATGGGGCCATTGAAGTCCTGGGGCAGGTTGATTGTGTAGGTGGCGTCCATGTTGTCGGTTACCGAGCCCACGGACGAGACGAGGTTTCCGACTGATAGCAATTGCATATCAGCGTCAGTAAAGCCCTGCAGCAGGTCAGCCGCGCTGACAACATAGGCTATGTCCTCGGCACCATCAGCCAGCACCACCGTCGGGCTACCGGCCGGTGCATCGTTGACGGGTGTGACGGTCAGGCTGAAGGCTTGGGCCGTCGGAACAGAGCTGTCTTCGTTGCCGTCCTCGACGCTGACCTGGAACCCCGCCGATATCGTCTCACTGCCATCATGCAGGAACGTCACCTGCCCGGCCGCAAGCTGCGTGCCGGTGAACGTCGACTGCGTCATACCATTGACTTGGACGACGCCGTTCGAGAGCGATGACACAGTGAAGGTGACACCGTCACCATCGTCATCGGGGTCCGTGAAGCCGAGGTCGGCTGCAGCGATAACGACGCTGCCGCCTTCGTCGACCGAAGAGGCAAGATCGCCGGCCAAGACCGGGGCGTCGTTGATAGAGGTGATGTTGATGTTGATGTTGACCACAGGCAATGCGGCGTCGCCGGATCCCTGGCCGTCGTTCAGGGTGATGTCGATGGTGTCGGCGGCATCGCCATTGCCATTGAGTACGCTCGTATATTGAATATTAGCTGCCGTATGCAGGTAGCTGTTGAGGTCAGCCAACGCACCGACGAGAGTGAGAGTCTGGTTGCCGTTGCTCAGGACTTCGGTAACGCCAGCGCCGAGCCCGGCACCATCGGCTGCTGCTAGCGTTCCGTTGCTCACGTTCAGCGTCACAGTCAGGCTGCCGCTGCCAATGTCAAAATCGGTGAGCGTCACCGCCGATAGGTCGATGTTTGATGCGATATCTTCGGTCACAGTCAAATCGGTCGGGAGGCCAGGCGCGGTAGGCACAAAGTTCGCCAATGCAACATGGCTGCTGTTGCCCAGGAACAGCGCTCTTTCAATCGACGACAGGTCGTCGGTTCCGTCATCGCCATCGGCAGGGTTGTTATCGGTGATCGTGAAGCTGCCGCCACCATTGTCGACGACGGTGTAGTCGCTGGGGTCGCCTGCATAGACAGCGGTGTCGTAACCTAAGCCGCCTGTTAAGATGTCGTTCCCCGCGCCCCCATTTAGGAGATCATTGCCATCCAAGCCGTTGATAGCATTAGCTTCGAAGTTCCCCGTTATGGTGTCGTCGAAATTTGTGCCAATAACATTTTCGATATTGAGCAGCGTATCATTTCCGCCCCCTCCGCTTGCTGTTCCAAGTTTCTCTTGACCTTGATACTCAATGACGTACGCATTGCCGAGGTATATATCGGAAAAAAGGGAACCATTCTCAGTTGTTCGCGATCCGCCTAAGAACCATTCCTGATCCAAGTCAATCCAGTCACCGTCAGCGCTGTAGTTTACCGACAGGGCCGCAAAATCAGCACCATCTTTGAAATTCGTCGGAAAGTCGCCGGTGGGGTACCCTAACATATCAGAGAAGAAAGTTATGAGTTCGCCTGCTTCTGGGCCGCTGGCCCACGTCCACACTCCCTCAACTGCAGAATCTGTTGCGCCTATCCATATTTCCGATTGATCCCATCCCACTGTGATTAGGTCCATATGGGATACTACAAAGGCTTGTTCAGATTCGGTCGTTATCGTGACGAGGTAGCCTTGATTTCCAGCAAGGTAGCTATCAGCTGCCAGTTGGACAGCGTCATCCCAGCGAACGTCTTGGTTGACGAATTCATAAACGTGACCATTTTCGGGATTATAGAATTGACGAGATGGGTCCGTGATATCACTCGCAAGAAGCTCCGTGCCGAGATCTACAGTTACCCCTGATGATGCTGTTGCGTAAGTGACCGTGTCCGTTCCCGCGCCACCATCAATCGTGTCGTTGCCTCCAACGCCGTTAAGAATATCGTTGCCCGGGCCGCCAAGAATAGTTGCCATGTCTGTGTCGCTTTCAACTTGGAAGAGAGCGCTTGGAAGAGTGCCCCCTTGGTCAAGCTCACCGCTCGCCCGCTTTACGGGCACCCCCAGTCGATGACGATACGATCCCTCGGTTCGTTTTCCTAATATAAAAGTCGATAGGAAATTAGCGTCGTTCGGCAGCTTGCCCGCCATCACCGGACGGGGCCCAGCACTGGGCTGAGGTCAGCGACGGTCAACGCAACGAACCCGCTCTCTCGGGAGTTCGTTGCGCGAAGGTCGCTGCGTGAAGCGGTTCCGCGCTTTCGAACTGAGGAACAAGCGATAGCGGGGGGAGGCGTCCCGTCTTGAGGATCGAGGGATTGGCAACTTCTCGCAAGACAGTAGCCCCCGATGACCGCCCGTCATTCCGAGAAGCAAATCAGCGATCTAAGCCGCTGCTTTTTGCAGGACATGACGAACTGAACCGTACCGACTTCTTCGGAGGCTGGTTTGCTTGAGTCGGGCTGCAAGTGCTGTGGGTTCCTCCATGGCTGCGTAATAGGTGGCTTCCGCCTCGGCCGGCGGCACGTTTCCGATCGGTTCGAGAATCCGGCGGTTGTTGAACCAGTCGACCCATTCGAGCGTCACGTACTCGACGGCCTCCAATGAGCGCCAGGGTCCACGCCGATGGATTACCTCTGCTTTGTAGAGCCCGTTGATCGTCTCGGCGAGTGCATTGTGCCGGAGGCGCGCTTTCAGCACGACGTCGTAGCTGTCGCCGACGCTGCCGACCGACGGCACGAGGCCGGCCTCGGCGAGACGCTCGGTATACTTGATCGAGACGTACTGCACGCCCCGGTCGCTATGGTGCACCAGAACGCCGCCGGAGACGGGCTTTCGATCATGGATTGCCTGTTCCAGCGCATCGAGCACGAAGCCCGCGTGCGCCGATCGCGACACGCGCCAGCCGACGATCCGACGAGCGTAGGCGTCGATGACGAAGGCTACGTAGACGAACCCGGTCGTCCATTGCGAAGCATGGCTCCGCCATGACGTCGCGACGTAGGTGAAGTCCGAGACCCACAGCACGTTCGGCCGTGGCGCCCGGAACTGGCGATTCACGTGATCGAGCGGGTCCGTGCGGAGCATGGCTTCGCCATGACGCGTGGCTTTGTCGCTCACCGTGGTCCGGACTCGCTTGCCGCGGATCACCCCTTGCAGAGCCATTTTCTTCATCAACCGCGCCACCGTGCAACGGGCTATCGTGTGCCCCTCGCGCAGCATCTGCCGCCACACTTTGCGCACGCCGTAGACCTGAAAGTTCTCATCGAAATCCCTTTTGATCTCTGCACACAGGACGATGTCGCGCTTGATGCGCGGCGGTGCCGACGCCGGATCGGCGCGTCGTGCAACGTGGGCGCGGTAGGTTGACGGGGCGATCGGCAGTACCTTGCAGATCGGCCATGTGCGCAGCACGTCTCCGACGTGACCCCGTGGTCGTCTCGGTACGCATCGACGAAGCTGATCATGGCTTCCATCGGCGGTCGAGCTCCGCCTGGGCAAAATACGCGCTCGCCTTGCGCAAGATCTCATTGGCCTGGCGCAGCTCGCGGTTCTCGCGTTCAAGCGCCTTCATCCTGGCAGCCATGTCCGTCGTCACACCGGGCTTACGCCCGCTGTCGACGTCGGCCTTCTTCAGCCACTCGTTGAGCGTTTGCGCGGTGCAACCGATCTTGGCCGCGATCGACACGATCGCTGCCCACTGCGAGGCGTGCTCGCAACGGTGCTCCAACACCAACCGGACGGCGCGCACACGCACCTCCGGTGAGAACTTCAGGGACCTTGCTTGATTCGTCATGGCTCCAATCTCTCAGGATCTGGAGCCTCCGGCAAACCCTGCGCGGTTCACCGGCTGAAAAATGCTGGCAGCGGACATCGTAACTTGCTGCTCAGCGTCCTCAATAGGCTGGGCCGCTGGATCGAAAGATTTGTCGTACGTCCAATACGTGCGAGCCTTGTCGTCCTTCTTCGGACGGAATTCCTGCGTGCGCTGATCCACGGGGCGCTGGCCGACCATCAACAAGCGCGTGATATCCCCGAACAACAAAGGGTTGCGCACGAAAACGTCGTGGTCGAAGCCTTTCGCCAACGTTCGCCAGAACCCTCGGCTCATCGCGGTCGTGTCGATAACATCGGCCGCCGAATAGCCCCGCGCCTTGTTACCCGCACGGCACTGGAACCCGCCGCAGCGAAGGCGCAATGCAGTATCCTTTTCGTTGACGTAAAGCGTGATGCCCTCGACACGTTCCTTAAAGCACATGGTCAGTTTCTCGAAGTCCGCCTCACTGACGTCCGCATGTGCCGCGATGACCTGGCCAAAATTGTGCGGCCCGTCCTCCTTCCGCTTGGCGATCTTGCATAGGGTGCGCAGCATCAACTGGTTGCCCATGGAGTGCGCCAGGAAGTGGAGCTTTACATCCGGCATGGTCATTTGCGCGTCATCAAGGAACGACACCAGAGCGTCGACAGACTTCAGCGCCATGTCGCCGTCGGTGAGATAACCGCTGACCGTGCCCTGCGACGGCCAGGTGAATGGAATTAAAACGCCACCAAACTGCAGATCGAATGACACTTGCGTCGCCCGCTGCATCGCGCCTTCAAAGGTGTTGTTGTAATCGTGGACGAACACCAGTGCCTGGTTCCTAAAAATGCCGACGCGTTCCTGGCCTGCACTTATCGAACTTGCATAAGCCGATGCTGAGGGCTCCCGCTGCATTTGGACAAGTCTTGAAACGTCGGCGACCGTAAGCTTGCCCGACTTGGATTGCTCCAATTGCCCAAGACTTTCGCCGATGCGCTTGGCACGGTTATTCACTTCTGTTTCGGGACCAGCATGACAGCACGTCCGAGCGCCACTGAGTTGGACAGAGAACCGGTGAACTTACCGTCGACGCCGAAGGATCGGTTCGTCACAAAATAAAGAGCCACGTGCCGGGTACCCGCTGGAGGCATTCGGGCAAGACGCGTTCGCAGTGCTTTTTCATCCTCGACACTTCCAAGATGTTTATAGAGCACCGCGAGGTTTTTGAGGGACTTTCCAACATCGGAGTGATCCGGGCCCAGGGCTGTTTCGACGATGGTGAGCGAGCGCTTGTAAAGCGGTTCGGCTTCCGCATAAAGGCCTTGGGCACTATAGAGGCTCTGTTCACGATTGATGTAGCGGCTCAATCTCCGAGCGCCTCGGCGATGGCGTGAGCGGGTGTCAGGCGAGCGCCGTCGCGCTCGATCATCCGACGCCACCCGAGGTAGGTGCCGAGATACTTCGAGGCGACGCCCTT
>JAHJQI010000214.1 GCA_018819265.1 Alphaproteobacteria bacterium | reverse complement strand
CGCAACGCCGACGTGAAGAGCGCAACCGTGCTCAGATGGCCGAATCCGCATACCGGCAAATGACGACTGGATGGCGACGAAAAGGACCACGTTCGAGACCCACGGGCGCCGCAAATGAGGAGCGACCATGATCAAGCTGCGCCGCAAGACTTGAACCTCAGGTCCTGCCGTTCGCTACGCGGTCGCCCGTGAGCCTGCAAAGAATAGAACTTTTTTGTACAAAGGGGCTATTCGATCTCATCCGTAGTCTTGGCTGTAAATTCGCGAGCAATAGTGACCCCCTGAGGGGCGGTTTTCGCGTCCAATAGCGACCCCCCTTTTGACGCTGCGTGTCAGTGTCCTTTCCTTTGGCCTTTAGCGGTCGGGAAGGACTTTTGGGGGATGATTGGCGTGGACCAGATTGGCCAGATACGTCGCGCCTATTTCGAGCAGGGACGTCCGATCAAGGAGATCGTGCGGATGCTGTCGGTGTCGCGCGCGACGGTGCGCAAGGTCATCCGCGGTGAGGCGACCGAGTTCAAGTATGAGCGCGGCGTGCAGCCTTCGCCCAAACTGGGCGAGTGGGTCCAGGTTCTGACCGAGATCCTTGAGCAGGAAGCCAAGCTGCCGCGGCGGGAACGTCGCTCGACCCAGCGCCTATTCGAGGAGTTGCGCGGGCGCGGCTATGACGGCGCGCACGACAGCGTGCATCGGTTCGTCAAGGCGTGGCGGGACGAACGGGCACGGGTTCCGGCCCAGGCGTTCGTGCCGATGAGCTTTGCCCCTGGGGAAGCTTATCAGTTCGACTGGAGCCACGAGACGATCACGCTGCAGGGGCTGCCGCTGATGATCAAGGTGGCGCACATGAAGCTGTCGCACAGCCGCATGCCGTTTGTGCGGGCCTACTTCCGTGAGACCCAGGAGTTGGTGTTTGACGCCCACGACAAGGCGTTCCTGTTCTACGGCGGGGTCTGCCGGCGCGGCATTTACGACAACATGAAGACGGCGGTGGAGGCGATCCTGGTCGGCAAGGCGCGCCAGTATAACCGGCGCTTCCTGCAGATGTGCTCGCACCACCTGATCGAACCGGTGGCGTGCAGCCCGGCGTCGGGATGGGAGAAGGGCCAGGTCGAGAACCAGGTCGGCAACCTGCGCGACCAGTTGTTCCGCCCCAAGCCGCGGACCAATAGCCTGGTCGAGCTGAACGCGTGGCTGCAAGATCAGTGCATCGCCTACGCCAAGCGCACCAGACACCCCGAGTTCAAGGATCGGACGGTCTGGGAAGTGTTCCAGGACGAACGGGCCAGCCTGATGGAGCTGCGCGGACCGTTCGACGGCTTCGTCGAGAAGGCGGTGCGCGCCACGACCACGTGCCTGATCATGGCCGATCACAACCGCTACAGCGTCGACGCGCGGGCCGCCGGCCGGATGGTGCTGGTGCGCTCCCACGCGGAACGCATCGTCGTGCTCTTCAACAACGACGTGGTTGCCGATCACCCGCGGCACTTCCGGCGTGACCAGGTCATCTACGATCCCTGGCACTATCTGCCGGTTCTGGTGAAGAAGCCCGGCGCCTTGCGCAATGGCGCGCCCTTCAAGGACTGGGACCTGCCACCTGGCCTGGCCGAGGTGCGCGTCAGGCTGAAGAGCCACGCCGATGGGGACCGCCAGTTCGTCAAGGTGCTGGGTGCGGTGCTTGACCATGGGCTGGATGCGGTCGAGGCCGCCTGCGCCGAAGCCCTGGCGGCCGGTATCGCCAGCGGCGATGTGATCCTGACCGTGCTGGCCCGGCAGCGCCAACCGGCCGCGCCACCCAGCATCACCACACCCGACGCGCTCCGCCTGAAGATCGAACCCGTGGCCGATTGCGGCCGCTACGACAGCATAAGGAAGGTTGCCTGATGGAACGCCATGAGATCATCGAGGCCATGGAGGAACTCAAGCTCCACGGGATGCGCGCCAGCTTCGACGAGATCACCGGCAAGGGCCTGGCCCGGCGCGATGAACTCTACCCGCTCATCGCCAGCCTGATCCGGGCCGAGCGCACACACCGGCAGGCCCGCTCAATCAGCTACCGGATCGCCGCCGCCAAGTTCCCGGTGCTCAAGGACCTGGACCAGTTCGTCTTCGCCGACACGCCGGTCGATGAGGGCCAGGTCCGCGAGCTGGCCACCGGCGCCTTCCTCGACGCCAAGCGCAACACAATCTTCATCGGCGGAACCGGCACGGGCAAAACCCATCTGTGCATCGGCGTCGCCTCGGCGGTCATCCGCGCCCGGGCCAGGGGAAGGTTCTACAACCTGGTCGATCTGGTCAATCAGCTCGAGCAGGAAAAGGCCGCCGGCCGCAGCGGCCGCCTGGCCGAGAAATTGCTGCATTACGATCTGATCATCATCGATGAGCTGGGGTATCTGCCGTTCAGTCAGCCCGGCGGCCAACTGCTGTTCCACCTGATCTCCAAGCTCTACGAAAACACCTCCCTGCTGATCACCACCAACCTGGCCTTCGCCGATTGGCCCCAGGTCTTCGGCGACGCCAAGATGACAACCGCCATGCTCGACCGCCTGACCCATCACTGCGACATCATCGAGACCGGCAACCAATCCTGGCGCTTCAAAAACCGCAACTGATCTCGCGGGTCGGCCAAGGCCCTACGATACCGGCGCCATCACCAGACTGCCACCGCAGCAACCAAGGGAACGCGCCGCGTGAGGTCCTGCACCTCCGGTCGGGCTACGCCCTCCCTACGCCGCAGGACCTCACCCCAGTCTCATCCTGATTGTCGCGCCGAACCACCTCGTCGACAGCAAATCCCTCACCGCAGAGGGGTCGCGATTGGACGCGAAAAGGGGGTCGCAGTTCGAAGCGAATTGACAGTGTGGGTCGCTCAAACTTTCCGGAGGGCCATTTTCCTTTATCATTTTGGACTATGCCGGCCTCGAACCGTCATGCAACCTGACCGCTACTTTTGATTTGGGTGACGGGGGCACCACAACGCTAACGGCCACGCTCTCATACATCTATTTCATCAATATAGCCAATCCGGACGGCTATACTGTTTCTGACGTGAGGGTAACCGGACCGAGTTACTCCGATGTGCCAACCGTCACCACCGCCACACTACCGGGCGGTACCTCCGGGACGAACTACACAGCCCCAGCCCTTTCCGCGAGCGGTGGCACCGCACCCTACACCTTTGCTGCGACCGGGTTGCCGGCCGGGCTTTCACTGAATGCTTCCACAGGCATAATCTCGGGTACACCAACCAAG
The DNA here is from genome assembly GCA_018819265.1 of Alphaproteobacteria bacterium. Lineage (GTDB taxonomy): Bacteria > Pseudomonadota > Alphaproteobacteria > Rhizobiales > Hyphomicrobiaceae > Filomicrobium. The sequence continues at coordinate 2,170 of JAHJQI010000214.1, read as the reverse complement.
GCTGGAACATTCGCCGTCGATATCACGGCAACCGACAGCACTCCGGCAGGAATTGGTGGCCCGCTTGTGTCGACCACGAAGACTCTAACGATTGTCGTCAACACGCAGACTAAGACGGTCTCCACCGGCCACGTTACATTGCGCGTAGCATCGACGGGAGGTGATGGCACTTTCCGTCTCACGACGACCGGAACCTCTGGATTGTCAGGTAATGTCGCCACCTCAGGCGGGTCGGGACAGCTTTCAGCGAGTGGCGTTCCGGCCGGTACTTATGGCGCGACAATCTCGTTACCCGATGGATTTGCTCTGACCGCCGTAACCTGCGATGACACGAACAGTTCGGGAAGCATTTCTGGGAATTCCGCTACGATCAGGCTCGCGGTCGGCGAAACGGTTACGTGCACATTCTCAGCGGTAAATGCACGTGGGAAGGCTGTGGCAGCCATTCATCGGTTCATGAACTACCGTAACGATCAACTCTTGAACAACGGCCCCGACCGGAAACGCCAGATCGATCGCCTGATGCAGGCGGGTAGTAGTGGGCAATCGACCTCTGTAGGATATGGGTACAGTTCGCCCACAGAACAGAACGTAGATGTACCATTCAGCAAGCAGTTCGGCGTGTCGCAGTTGGGAATGAGTATGCCTGGTTCCGGATCGAGGCGGTCCGGACAACTCCTGTTGGGCAGCGAACAGTCCGGTGAAGGTAGTTCGCCGGTTCGCTTGTCGGGCAGCAACGACGGTCCAATGCAATTTAGCTTCGGCACGAGCTTAAGCGATGTATTACAGCATGCCGAGCGTAATGATGCGAATAAGCTCGCGAGCATGTCGGCTCTTGGCTTTTCGCCGGGCTCATTGCCTCGATCTTCGTCCAGCCCAGCCTTTGATGTGTGGGTGCAGGGGCGCTACGCTGACTTTAGCGATGAACGGGACCAAGCCGATCTAGATGGGCACATAGGACTACTATCCGTCGGTGCCGATTACCTTGTCTCAGATTCGCTGCTCATCGGCGCATGGGGCCAGTTCGACGACATGAAGCAACGGTCCGCCAGTCTTCAAACCGAAATCACGGGAAGTGGCTGGCTGGCGGGACCTTACGCTACGGTTCGTCTGTCTCAGCACCTTTTTCTGCAAGGCCGCGCCGCATGGGGACGCTCAAATAACGACGTAAGTCCGTTCCTCACCTACACCGACGAATTCGAAACGACCCGCTGGCTCGCAGCGACAACACTTGCCGGCCAATGGCAATTCGGGCCACTTCAATTCAGTCCAAGCGCGTCGATGGGTTATATCGAAGACAAGTCGGAAGCCTACGTGGACTCGCTTGGCGTCTCGATACCCTCGGTGAAGGCGAATCTCGGTCAACTGACGGCGGGGCCAGAAATATCATACAAAATTGACATTCCGAATGGCGTAATGCTTCGGCCGCAGATTGGCATAGAGGCTATCTGGAATTTCGCCACCAACGATATCATCGAGGTTGCCGATGGAAGCCCTGCTGGGCCGCCTGGCCTTCGTGGGAAGGTCAACATTGGCCTACAGGCCGTGACACCTGGCGGAATCAGTATCGAAATCTCAGGAAACTATGATGGATTGGGTGTTGAGGATTTTGATGCCGTAAGTGGGACTGCGATGTTTCGAGTGCCACTAAACTGAAAATGAATCGTAGAGCGCGCGCACGTTCGGAAAGACTCCAACTTCGGCCGGTTCAACTGCCAATACTGACTTTGGCTCCGGGGCATATTCGATACTTTGACTGGTATGAAACATCCGAAGCGGCCCGATAGCGAACAGTCCATCGAAGGGCGGGTGCTGGAAACTGCCGACGCAATAGGCAGCGTCTCTGGTCGGCGACGGCAATCGGGATCAGAATGCGAACGATGGTGTCGTTCGCGCTGCTACTCCTGCTTGCCTATGGTCTGTGGTGCCTAGGCTTGGCGTGCCTCAATCTTCCCATTCCATACGGGGACTATCAGTTCTTCCACGAGCCGATCATCAACCTGGCTGAGTTCGGTCGCGCTGTCTCGCCGGGCCTCGCGTGCATTCATCCCACTTTTACATCGCAGTTCGACGCCTACCCACCAGGCGCAATGCTCGCCTTGTGGCCCTTCTACAGGTTGATGAGCGAGCCGCTCGCTGCCTTTCAGATGGCAAGCTATATGACTGGCGT
>JAHJQI010000024.1 GCA_018819265.1 Alphaproteobacteria bacterium | reverse complement strand
GCGGGCTTGCGGTCGGCGAGGGCCAGGAGGCCATGCTGCGCACTCTCGATGCAACCGTGCCGCTGCTGCCGCGAGACAAGCCCCGCTATCTGATGGGCGTCGGCACCCCGCACGATCTGATCGAAGCGGTGTCGCGCGGCATCGACATGTTCGATTGCGTGATGCCGACGAGGAACGGCAGGCATGGCCTCGCCTTCACCTGGGCTGGGCGCATCAACCTCAAGAACGCCTGCCACGCCGACGACCCCGCCCCGCTCGACCCGAGCAGCTCGTGCTCGGTCGCCCGCGACTATTCCCGGGCCTACCTCCACCACCTGATCAAATCGGGTGAGATGCTGGGCTCCATGATGGTGTCGTGGATCAACGTTGCCTTCTACCAGGACCTGATGGCGGCGATGCGCGAAGCCATTGCCGATGGCCGCTTTTCAGATTGGGCGGAGGAAACCAAGGCCCGCCTCCACGCAGACGGCGGCACGCTTTAGGGTTCGCTCGCCACGGCAATTTTCAATCGCCATCTTGATATGCATCATGGTTCCACGAGTGAACATGGCGTGGTTTGTGGACGATGCACTCATGCAGAGAAAACAGAAGCTTTTTGTCGGCCGGCATTGTCCTCGTCTCTTTGGCCGTTTGGAGCGGCGCGCTCAGTCGACCCGCAGGCGCGGTGGAAGCCGGTGCGGTATCCACCTCGCGCAGCACGCCGCCAGCCGCCCCGTGTGAAGCTGTCGCCGTCGACGTTACAGGCGCAGCGCCCGACGAGAAGGCCTTGATCTGCAGGGCGGCTCAGCGAAGCGTCGAGTTCTTTCGGCGATGCAAGTTGAAATCTTCGGGCCGGATACGCATCGAAGTTGTGGCTGGCGCACTCGATGTCTGCGGTGTCGATGTGTTCGGCAGCTATGACGCCAGCACGGAGACGGTCCGGATCGTCAACCTGAAGCGGTGCACCGCGATGGCGGGCGAGGTGGCGGAATATCGCGCTCCGCCGGTCGAGCAATTCTATGGAAGCATCGTTGCCCACGAGGCTGCGCATTACGTCTTCCGGAAGCTCACAAGAGATCATAGCTACTCTCATGCCACACATGAGTACGTCGCTTACGCCGCCCAGATCGACTCGATGCCACCGGCAGTCCGCAAGAATTTCCTCAAGTCGATTTCTCGTCCGCTCCCATCCGACCTGAGCCACTTCGTCGACATCGTGCTTATGTTGGCTCCGGCCCGCTTCGGTGCGATGGCCTATGATCACTTCTCGGCGCCGGGCAATGGATGCCGCATGCTGCGCGGGCTCGTAGCGGGGACAATCGAGTTCCCCTCGATCGACGAGGTCGACTGACCATCGTGCCGGATGCGCGGGGCCGGCGAACGTTCTGGGCCGTTCGACGAATGAGACGTAATCGCCGTAAGTAAAGTTCCCTTCATGGTGTCCAGCCGTGGCTTCTGTCTTCACGCGGCGTTTGCACGCCATTGAAGATGCCATTAAGGAACTCATGGCGCCTGTCAAACGCTTCAGGCGACGGCTTAGCAAAGCGAACGGGGTAGAACGATGGATAGTCTGACCACATGGCAGCCGCGCGTTTTGAGTGTGCTGCGGATCGTAACCGGACTGATTTTTCTTCTGCACGGGACGCAGAAGCTCATCGGGGTACCGGCACCGACACGCGCCGTCGAGGCCTTCTCGCTGCCTTGGACGGCAGGTGTGATCGAGATCGTGAGCGGGCTTGCAATCCTGGTCGGGTTCATGACGCGGCCAGCCGCGTTCCTGGCGTCCGGTACAATGGCTGTTGCCTATTGGATGGCGCACGCGCCGCGCGACGTCTTTCCAACGAACAACGGTGGCGATGCAGCCATCCTTTACTGCTTCATTTTCCTCTATCTCGTGTTCGCCGGTCCCGGCCCCTGGAGCATTGATGCCATGCTGAAGAAGGAGGGGTAGGTGCGGACTGATCCGGCTTGGCGCCATCTGCGTTGAAGCTGACAGAACCAACCGCAAGGACTGGCCATGAGACCTTCGATCCTGTCCGTTTTCGTCATGGCCTGGGTCGCCCTGGCCTCGGTCGTGCTGGCACAGGATTTGATCCAGCCCGACGCGAAGATGTCGCCGGAAGACGTGGTTCGCACGCAACTCGATGCGCTTCAGGCGAACGATACGCCTTCACGCAACGCCGGCATCCGCCAGGTGTGGGAGTTCGCCCATCCCGTTAACCGCCGCATGACCGGCCCTTACGACAACTTCGCCGTGATGATGAAGGGGCCCTTCTACAACGCCCTCATCAATCATAGCTCGCACGCGATCAAGCCGCTGGAGCGCACCGGCATGGCCGCTGCCTTCGACGTCGATGTGACCAGCGCGACGGGGCTGGTTCTCCGGTACCGGTGGGTGCTCGAGCGCGCATTCGGCGGCGGCCTCGATGGCGCGTGGATGACGGTATCGGTTTCAATCGCGCAGCCGAACGGCCGTGAAATTTAGAATTCACCGTTTTCGTTAACTCCGGCCTGCATCAGCCGCTATACTCTTCGTCGCTCGCACCACCTCGGAACCCCGTTGCAAGGACGTACAACTCCGCCGAGTCGGCGCGGCTGGCCGGCGGCTTGACGTGTTTCACGGTTTTGAAGCTCTTCTTCAGAACGTCGAGCAACTCGCGCTCGGCACCGCCCTGGAAAACCTTGCACAGGAACACGCCGCCCTCGTTCAGCACCTCGATGGCAAAGTCGGCGGCCAATTCGGCAAGTCCCATGATGCGCAGGTGGTCGGTGCGCGTGTGCCCGACCGTGGGGGCGGCCATGTCCGACAAAACCACGTCAGCCTTGCCACCGCGGATCAGTTCCTTCAATCGGGCTTCGGCATCATCGTCGGTGAAATCCATCTGCAGGATCTCGACGCCGGGCAGTGCATCGACGCCGAGATAGTCGATCGCCACGACCTGGCCTCTGCCGTAGCCGACGCCGTCGACGGATTTCACGCGCTCGGCCGCAATCTGGCTCCAGCCACCGGGAGCCGCGCCAAGGTCGATCACGACCTGGCCGGGTTTCAGGATGCCGTGCTTGTCGTCGATCTCGGTCAGCTTGTAGGCGGCGCGCGAGCGCATTCCCTCCCGCTTGGCGGCCGCGACGTAGGGATCGTTCAACTGCCGCTGCAGCCAGCGCGCCGACGAGGCGGTGCGCCGCCGCGCGGTCTTGACGCGGGTATGCAACTGGCGCTGGCCGCCGCCGGGACCTTGAACGCGGCCACCGCCGCCGCTCTTTTTCGTCATTTGGATCGCCGTCCTGTCAGGTTTCGGATTAGGCAGGCTTTCGGGAAACGCCGGCCCATGCGCCGGCCCGCCGGTTCGCCGGGGTCGCGCAGCCCGCTTTGATCCGCTAAGTTGCCTTGCGCGTTAGGCTTCAGCAGGATTAGGCAGAAAGCAAGGGCCGATGATGAATGAAATGACCCGGGCCAGCGGATTCAAGGCAGATACATCGACTTGGCCTGCCGACCACCCGGACGTGAAGTATCGCCGGATCGGGGTCTTGCTGCTCAACCTCGGCACCCCTGACGGCACATCGTATTGGCCGATGCGCCGCTATCTACACGAATTTCTCTCCGACCGCCGCGTCATCGAAGTGCCGCGCTGGATCTGGTGGCCGCTCCTTAACCTCGTCATTCTGACGACGCGCCCCTCGCGCAAGGGCAAGGACTACGAGACCATCTGGAACAAGGAACGCGACGAAGGCCCGCTGAAGACGATCACCCGCAATCAGGCGAGTGCTCTGGCCGAACGGCTGGGAAGTCACCCCGAAATCATCGTCGACTGGGCCATGCGCTACGCCAACCCCTCGACCGAAAGCCGCCTCAATTATCTCCAGGAGCAGGGTTGCGAGAAGATCCTGCTGCTCCCGCTCTATCCCCAGTATGCCGCCGCCACTTCAGCGACAGCCTGCGACCAGGCGTTTCGCGCGCTGATGAAGATGCGCTGGCAGCCGGCCGTCCGCGTTGCACCGCGCTATCACGACGATCCCGCCTACATAGGTGCCATCGCCAGATCGATCGAACGTCATCTAGCCGGTCTCGACTTCAAGCCCGAGAAGCTGATCGCGACCTTCCACGGCATGCCGCAGGCATATCTCGACAAGGGTGACCCCTACCACTGCCAGTGCCAGAAGACCTCGCGACTTGTCCGCGAACGCCTCGGCTATCCCAAGGATGACTGGCTGACGACGTTCCAGTCGCGCTTTGGCAACGATCCCTGGCTGCAGCCCTACACCGATCACACGGTCGAGCGTCTCGCCAAGGAAGGTGTCAGGAAACTGACGCTCGTCGCTCCCGGCTTTTCAGCGGATTGCCTTGAGACGCTCGAAGAGCTCGAAGGCGAGAACCGCGAGATTTTCGAACATAACGGCGGCGAGAAATTCTCCTACGTTCCCGCCCTCAACGACAGCGATCTCGGCAACGACGTCATCGAGGCGATCGTTCGCCGCGAGTTGATGGGCTGGATTTGAGCGGCCCAAACAACTCGTGATCTGACAGAGCCGGCGGGCCGTGGTTTATCGCAAGCGATTGACGAACGCCAACGGAGATGCCGATGCCCGCGCCGGGAAAGTTGATGCGATGGCCCCGACTGGTCCTCATCGCCAAGACGGTTCTGCTGTCGGCATCGAACGCGCCCATCGCCCTGGCCGAAAGCGATTGCGGCAGTTCGCTCGCGCCCTGCGCAATTGCGAACGGCGAGTACCATTTCGCCGCTCCGTCCGTGCCGCCCGGTTCGCGTGGCTATCCCGTCGTCATCATGCTGCATGGATGGGCGAGTTCGGGGAAAGCCGCATTGCAGGATGTAAACTCGGTTGCACCCGTTACCGCCCGAGGCTACCTGTTTGTCGCGCCGAATGCGTTGCATGCGGGTTCCGGCAAACGCGACTGGTCGGTGCGCGATGGGCAGCCCCCCCGTCGCGATGAACGGGCCTTCCTCAACGACGTGCTGGGCGATCTCGAAAAGCGCATGCCGCTGGACCGCGACAGGGTGTTGCTGACGGGGTTCTCGCGCGGCGGTTCGATGGTCTGGAACATCGCCTGTGAAAATCCGCAGGCGTTCGCCGCATACGCCCCCGTCGCCGGCGGCTTCTGGGATCCGTTGCCGGGTTCGTGCAAGGGACCGGTCCGACTGTTCCACACGCACGGCTGGGGCGATGCCACCGTCCCGCTGGAAGGTCGCCCGCTCGGCAACAGCGGACTCGTCCAGGGCAACATCTTCGCCGGACTCGGCATCTGGCGGGATACCAACCTGTGCGCCTCCCGCCCCGCGGAGAAGCGCCTGACCAGCGGCGATCGCTGGCTGCGCTCGTGGGAGACCTGCGCGCCCGACTCCGAGTTACGCCTGATCCTGCACCCCGGCGGCCATTCGATCCCCGCCGATTGGGCCGATAGCGCCCTCGACTGGTTCGAGGCCGGTACGAATATGACCGGCCGGATCGCCGGTCAGCGGTGATCTGGGGAGAAGCGTGTGAACAAATTGGGCGGCGTTCTAAGCCCCGCCCTTCACCGCCTGCTCGCGGTAGAAGAGGTAGATCCCGGAGGCGACGATGACCGTCGAGCCGATGGCCGTCCAGATATCCGGAATGTCGCCGAAGATCACGTATCCGAGCGCCGACATGCTGACGATCTGGAGGTAGATGAATGGCGTGATGATGCCCGCCGGCGCCAGCCGGTAGGCCAGAATGAAAAGGTAGTGTCCCGCCCCGCCGAGAATGCCAAGGGTCAACAGCAGCGCCCACACCGGCGCCCCGAAGTCCCATTGCCACGTCGCCGCCGCGAATGGAAAGCCGAGGAGCACGCCAGCGAACATCGAGAAGAAAAGCGTCACCAGCGGCGGGTCGAAAGACGCGATATGCCGTGTGATCAGCGCGAAGGCGACGTAGGCAGCCATCGACGCAAACGACAGCAAAATGGCCGGATGCACGGCGGCAAGGCCCGGCCTGACGACGATCAGGATCCCTGCAAATCCGACGAGGATGGCGACGAGCCGGCGCATGCCGACCCATTCGCCGAGCAGCGGCCCGGCCGCCAGCGCCACGATCAGCGGCGTCAGGAACATGATGGTAATGGTCTGGTCGAGCCTCAGGTATTGCAGGGCGAGGAAGTTGAAAGCCGTGGTCAAGGCCATCATCGCCGAGCGGACCAGCTGCCAGCCGAGCTTCTTGGTGCGAAACATTGATTTCAGGCTCAGCACGCCAAGCGCCGGCACCATCACCATCAGCAGCACGAACTGTACGATGAAGCGGACCCAGATCACCTGGGCGACCGGCACACCGCCGCGCGTCGTCAGGTATTTGGCTGCCGCATCGAGGCACGAGAACAGCAGCACCGCCACGATCATCAGACCGATGGCCCTGGCGGCATCCCCCGCTGGCGCGAGCGGCGTTGGCGGGCTCGGGAAAACGTCCGGCGGTTGGGTCATAAGGTTCCACGCTCAGGCCAGGACCCAAAACTCCAGGGCCGGCGGAAGGGCTCAAAACGCGCTCAAGTCGGAACGGCGGAAGGCAACACCGCGTGCCTGCGCGGCATTGGTAGAGATGACTGGCCGCAGCGATATTTGGCAACCAGACCGGATGTGTTAGCTAACCTGAAGCTACCCCGAGATAAAGTGGCAACCCGCCTTGCCCTATGCGGCAGACCGCGCTAGAAGACCGCTCCCTCGCGCTTGCGCAAGCGTGAAGGAGCCGTCGTTGACGGCCGTGTGGGCGGGTAGCTCAGTGGTAGAGCATCTGACTTTTAATCAGAGGGTCGCGGGTTCGATACCCGCCCCGCCTACCAAATTTCCCCAAATTGGATGTATGCTAAGCGCGACACGGGCTGTGAAGCCGCAACATG
>JAHJQI010000213.1 GCA_018819265.1 Alphaproteobacteria bacterium | reverse complement strand
GCGGTGTTAAGTCGGTCATGGCCGTGGCGCTCCGTTGCGACGCAAGCACGCTCGTCTGGCAACGGTTTGCTACGCGATTTCAACGTCCTGCGCCACGGCCAACGCACGATTCCTCACGCCTGATGCATGATCCGGGCTAGATTGCGCCCGATTCGTGAATTCAGAACCGCGCATCGAGTTGTTTTGGATCGCATGTTTGAAAAGCGTGACGGTGGCGGGCTTTCAGCAGCAGGCCGCGCGCGCGGTGTTTGGGAACGTATTTGAAGTCGCGAGACGCATGAAGTCGCGAGACGCAAGCTGGGGCGATCTGGATCATCCGGTCGCGTCTTCCAGCGCGTTGACTTTTTCCAGCGCGATGGCTTTCCATCGACTCGCGACCCCGCTGGACTTCGTTTTGCCGCATGTACGACGCGCAATTCTGGTGTTCGACCTCGGCAAGACACTGCGTACGCCCAGGCCATCGCTGGGCGCGCCCTTCTGCTCAACATGCTTTAATCGATTTGCGCAGCGCGATGGGGCGCGGGCGAGGGCATCGGAAAATCCTTCGGCCAGGTGATCTCGCGCGGCGAGAAGCGCTGTGCAAATCGATCCAGCCGTGCGCGGCTCTGCGCGAGGCGGTCCCTATCCAGCCGGCCGCGCTCGTAGGCGACGAGCAGTGCGTGGAGGACTTCGAACACCACATCGCCATCGTGAGTGAGCAGCAGGAGATCGGCGCCTGCACGAAGTGAATCGACCGCCGCCTTGCCGATGCCGCCGGGTCTGCGGTTAATGGCTCCCATGTCGAGGTCGTCGGTTATGATGAGCCCATCGTAGCGCCACTCGTCGCGCAAGAGGTCGGATATCACATCAGCCGAAGCGGACGCCGGGTTCTCGGCATCGAGCGCATCAAGCTTGGCATGCCCGACCATCACGGCGGCCGGGGTCGTCGCGGTGACGCTCCAGAAAGGCATCCAGTCGGCGGCTTCGAGTTCGTGCCGGGTCTTTGGCAGCGACGCCTGGCGAACATGGGTGTCGGTCTTGACGCCGTGGAGGCCGGGGAAATGCTTCAGCGTGCAGAGAATGCGCCAGCCGGCCAGCGTGTCGCAATAGGTGTGGGCGGCCTCGATGACGAGGTCTGGATCCTCGGAAATGGCGCGGCGAATGAGATGCGTGCGGGAATCGCGGCGCAGTTTCTTTTGCGGCTTGAGGTCGACGACGGGTGAGAAATTAAGATTGATGCCGAGTTGCGACAGGCCGGTCGCCTGAGTCTCCGCGAACTTGCGAGCGATGGCTTTGCGCTCGTTGGCCGCTTTGGCTTCGCGCAGCGCTCGACCGAGCGAGGGCTGGCGGCGCAACGGCGGGCTCATATGGGCGACAAGGCCGCCTTCCTGGTCGGTGGCGATCCATAATGGACGTTCCGTTTTTCCAAGAGCGATTTGGCGGAAACCTTCAAGCTCGTCCGCAATATTTCGTTGTGAGCGGCGCCTGGCATTGCGCCGCGTGACGAAAATACCGCCGATGGCGCCATGCCGCAGGAGTTCGGTCAACTGCGTTGTTCGGTGATAACCAACGATGACATGGCCGCCGAGCTTGCGCAGGACTTCCGGGGGGCTTGCGTAAACCGCGGCCTTCTTCTCGGCAATGGTCAGGGTTTCATCTGGACTGCCGGCGGCGATGGCTGGTTGAGAGATCCGGGGGGACAAGCACAGCAGGCCGGCTGCGAGAGCTGCACACGTGCAAACGGTCGCCAGCGGCTGCCCGATAGGCCTTGTCAAACGCTTCAAGGCGAACGTCCTCGCGTGATGGAACTCAGCAAGCCTGCGCGGCAACGCCGACGCAGCCTGTAAACGCTGTCACAACGTGTCGATTCATAGGCGGATCGCCCGATGCCATGGTGTAGCGTGCGACAGGACTGGTTTGCGCCGGCCTCAGGCATCGCGGGCCATTTCGCGCAGCTTGAACTTCTGGATCTTGCCGGTCGATGTCTTCGGGACCTCCGAGAAGACGATCTGACGGGGGCATTTGTAGTGGGCGAGGCGCTCGCGGCAGAACGCCATCAGGTCTTCTTGCGAAACAGATTCACCGGGCTTCAGTTCGACGAACGCGCACGGGGTTTCGCCCCACTTCTCGTCCGGTTTGGCGACGACGGCGCAGTAGGCGACGGCCGCGTGCTTGTAGAGGACGTCCTCGACTTCAATCGAGGAGATGTTCTCGCCGCCGGAAATGATGATGTCCTTGGAGCGGTCTTTCAGCTGAATGTAGCCGTCGGGGTGCAGGACGCCCAGATCGCCGGAGTGGAACCAGCCGCCGGCGAAGGCTTCGTCGGTGGCCTTCGGGTTCTTGAGGTAGCCCTTCATGACGATGTTGCCGCGGAACATGACCTCACCGAGCGTTTCGCCGTCGGCGGGAACCTTGGTCATGGTCTGCGGGTCCATCACGGTCAGGTCTTCAAGGGCGGTATAGCGGACGCCCTGGCGGATGCGCCTGGCGGCGAGTTGTTCGGCGGGAAGATCGTTCCAGGACTCATTCCATTCGTTGATGACTGCGGGACCGTAGGTTTCGGTAAGGCCGTAGAGGTGGGTCAACTCGAATCCGGCTTCCACCATGGCGGTCAACACCGACTGGGGCGGCGGGGCGGCGGCATGGTTGAAGGCGACCGTGTGGTCGAAATCGCGGCGCTCCTCGGGCCTGGCGTTGAGCAGCACCGACATCACGATCGGCGCGCCCGAGAGGTTTGAGACCTTATGGTCGGCGATGGCGTCATAGATCGGCTTGGCGCGCACCCATCTGAGGCAGACGTGGGTGCCGGCGACGGTCGCCAGCGACCAGGGGAAGCACCAGCCGTTGCAGTGGAACATCGGCAGCGTCCACAGGTAGACAGGGTGCCGGCCCATGCCGGTGGCGATGGTGTTGGCGTAGCACATCAGGGCGGCGCCGCGGTGGTGATAGACGACGCCCTTGGGATTGCCGGTGGTGCCCGAAGTGTAGTTCAGCGAAATGGCGTCCCATTCGTCGTCGGGGATCTTCCAGGCGAAGTTGGGGTCGCCGGCGGCGATGAAGTCCTCGTATCCGGTGTAGGAGAGCCGCTCGCCGTCCTGGGGGAATTCGGGGTCCTGGTAGTCGATGATGATCGGCTTCACCTTGGCCTGGGCGAGTGCCTCCTTGACGACGGCGGAGAACTCGCGGTCGACGATCAGGATCTTGGTGTTGGCGTGGTCGAGCTGAAAGGCGATGATCGGGGCATCGAGGCGGGTGTTGATCGAATGCAGCACGGCGCCCGTCATGGGCACACCGTAATGGGCCTCGAGCATCGGCGGGGTGTTTGAGAGCATCACGGAAACAGTGTCGCCCTTGGAGATGTATTTCGAGGCGAGGGCGGAGGCGAGGCGGCGGGCGCGGGCATAAAACTCGGCATACGTGATCCGCGTGTTGCCGTGGATAATGGCGGTCGCGCCGGGATAGACCTTGGCGGCCCGCTCCAGGAACGTCAGCGGCGTCAGCGGCTGGTGATTTGCGGGGTTGCGATCGAGGTTTTGTTCGTAAGGGTTCGCGGTCATGTCCCAACTTCATTCTGGTGGAGGCGACGAGTTCGGCGCGCCTTTAGGCAGCCGGAACACTAGCCAATCGAGGGGCATGCATCAATTGGATATCTGTTGCGTCGCAACAGGGCACGTGTGCATGGCCTCGCAAAAAAGTCGATTTGACAACCGCAAAATCGACTCGCGGAATCGCGTGAAATGTGATCTTTTCATGACATGTCGTCCGCGGCGATTGTGCATTTGTTGTTCGCGCATATATCCGACGTGTTGGACCCAAGACCATATTTCGGCGGAGGCTCAAATGACTGACTCCAAAAAGCAGATATTCGCGCTCTGGATCCTTTTGACCATGATCGGACTGGTGCCCGTGCTTTACTGGTGATCGAACCGACGTAGACATTGCGACCTTTCGAATAGGCCACGGCCGCATCTGCCGATGCGGCCGTTTTTCTATGTTTCGGCGCTTTGCCAGGGCTTTCGACTACGACACGTGGATTGCGGTCGCATCTGGGTCAAGCGCGCGAGAATAGAGAAAGCTAAAGCAGTACGCCAAGCGCGTCGTAGATCAGTTTGGCGGAGACGATCAGCAGGCTGGCATGGAGCACCGCGTAGAACGGGCCTTGCGGAACGCGGCGGGTCAGCCACACCCCGGCCAGCATGGCGATCGGAGCCAGCGGCACGAGTACGGCGACGGTCGAGAGATTGGCGGCGTTGAATTGGCCCAGAGCCGCGTAAGGGACGACTTTGACCATATTGACGGTCGCAAAGAAGATGACACCAGTGCCCGCATAAAGAGCGTTGGGCAGGCGCTGGGGCAGCATATAGACCTGGAAGGGCGGTGCGCCGGTATGGCTGACGAAGCTCGTGAAACCGGCGACCGTTCCCCAAAACGTGCCCTTCAGGACATCTGGGCCGGGTATTGGCGCATGGGGTGTGCGCTTCAGCCAGTAGCGGGCGGCAAAGACGAAGCCGACGAGGCCGACGATGAGGCGGACGTGGGCTTCGGTGACGTAGGCCGCCGTTGCCCAGCCGATGGCGATCCCGGCGAGCGCGGCGGGCAGCAATATCACGAGGTTCGTGCGGTCGTACTCGCCGCGGTAGGCGGCCAGGCCGACCATGTCCATCGCAATCAGGATCGGCAGCATGATGCCGGCGGCCTCGATGGGGGAGATGACGAGGCTCATCAGGGGCACCGAGAATCCACCGAGGGCGCCGAGAAAGCCGCCCTTGGCAAGGCCCGTCAGAATGACGGCGGGGACCGCGACCGCGTAGAAGGCAGGGTCCGTGATCATGGGGCCAGCTGTGCCGAACGATTGCTCATCGTCAACCGAGTTCCCTGCGCGCGTGGTGTCCTGGCGCTTTGGTTCTTTCAGACAAAATTCGGACCGGCCTCTTGAAGTTGCGCGGAGCTGGCGCATCTCCTCAGCATACTCCGATTGCATATGTTGGGATTTTTTCCCGAGGGGGACGAGAAAAATGCGAAATGCTGGCGCCGTGCTTATTTTCCTCGTACTGGCCAGTCTGCCGATGATCACGCATGCCGCTGGCGATCTGACCCGGCAAGTGCCCATCGAGGTCGTGGTGGAACTGGGCACAAGGGATGGCGAAATGCGTTTCGTCCCGGATCGCCTGGAGTTCGAAACCGGCAAGCTTTACAAACTCGTGCTGGTCAATCCCAGTCCTCATAAGCACTATTTCACCTCGCCGACGCTCGCCGCGAAAGTATTCACCCGAAAGGTCGACGTCATGTACGCGGGCAATCGGGTCGCCGAGATCAAAGGCAACATCGCCGAGATCGAAGTTTTCCCTGGTGGCCACTCGGAATGGTGGTTTGTGCCCGTATCCACCGGTACGTTCAGCGACCTGCACTGTCACGTCAAGGAACCTGGCGGCGCAAGTCACAAGGACATGGGCATGGTCGGCACGATCACGATACGGTAGCGCTGCGGGCGCTGCTATTTCACCGACATCGAGTCGAGGTTCCCGGCCATGGTTCGCCGGCCGTGGAGAACGCTGCATCGGGGGATGCGCGGTCCTTAATTCCCGTTGGGCTGGACCATGGCGCGGGGCGTTTCAGACGATTGACCTAGCGAGGCGTCGCGCCAAAATCGCATCATAACCGCAACCTCGTCCGATTTTGGCGCGACATCAGGGTCACGAGCGCAAGGCATCTTGCGTCGCCCCGATCAAAAATGATTAGATATTTTGCAAACAATTCAAGCCGATACATCAGGGAAGGACCGCCTTAATGGCCGCAACCGAAAGCCGGTATGACGACGTCTACAGGTTCTGGCAGCGGGATCCGGAGGCGT
>JAHJQI010000212.1 GCA_018819265.1 Alphaproteobacteria bacterium | reverse complement strand
TGATAGATGATGCACTTGCCCTGCTGCGTTAACCATGTTTGCTAACTTCGTTCGCGCACGTCTCCAGGAGCGTCTAAGCGCGGGCATCCAGTAACAATTGAGGAGGCAAAGCCGATGATCAGGCTTTTGCTGATGACATTTACCGCGATCCTGCTGACCGCGCCGATGCACGCTATTGCAGCGCCGGCAGATGGCTATTGGGGCGAGTTGGCCGAAAAGAACAAAGCCGAGCGCTCGAAGAAAAGATCCTTTGGAACCGGTTACGGATATGCGACCGGCAAGAACAACGATTATGACAGTACTTCCTACGGCAAGAAGACCGCCAAGAAGTCCTATTCGAAATCACCCGACGTCATGAGCGGTGGCGCCAAGCCCTACATCGCACCGCAAAAGCCGTCGGTCGTGAATTTCAAGGCCGGCTACGACAGCGGCGCCATCGTCATCGATACAGCCGGGCGCCGGCTCTATTACGTGCTCTCCAACGGCCGCGCCTACAGCTATCCGATCGCCGTCGGCAAGCCTGGGTTCTCATGGACCGGCGTCAAGCAAATTTCCAGCAAGAAGGACTGGCCGGATTGGCATCCGCCTGCAGAAATGCGCAAGCGCAAGCCGGACCTGCCCAAGCTGATGACCGGCGGCCTCAATAATCCGCTTGGCGCGAAGGCCCTTTATCTGGGATCGACACTTTACCGGATCCACGGCACCAACAACCTCTCTTCGATCGGCACGGCATCGTCGTCGGGCTGCTTCCGCATGTCCAACAACCATGTCGCCCACCTCTCCAAGATTGCCGGCGTCGGCACCAAGGTTCACGTCGTTCGCAGCCTCGGCAAGGGCTACGCCAAAACGTCAAAGCCGAAATCGAAGAACTATTCGAAGAACGCGGCCGGCGGTTCAAACGGTTGACAGGCGGCACGCCCGCGACGCGCAAACACGGCAACGAAACAACGGGTGGCTGCCTGCAATGGCAACCGCCCGTTGTTTATTCCGCGTCCTTGCAGCGCCGATCAGGGGCCGGCCGGCACCCGCACTGGCGGCACGTACATGCGGTTCGCGCTGCACAGACGCCGCTGATCCTCATTGCTTCCGCATGACCGCGGATCGCCATCCTTGTTCACGCAGATGCGCACTTCGCGAAGGCGGTTGCCCGCGCCTCCGCACGAAACGGCGATCATGTCGTGTCCAAGGCCGAGCACCGGATTGGCGGCGATGAACTCGTCGATCAGCGTATCCGGTGCGACCATCTGCGGCTTCGAAGGCAAAACGTAACGCTCCGGCACCTTGATCCTGCGAAAGATGCGGCTCGACAGCCCGAAATACTCTTCCGGCTTCAGCCCCGAACACGTTCCGTGCTTCTTGTACTGGTGGATGATGAGACCCGTCGACGGCATGATATCGAGCATGCCGGTGATGATGGGCTTGGGGACGTACGGCTTGAAGTCGGTCCAGCACCGTTCCGGAAAACCTTTCATATGTTGCGGCCAGAGGCCGTGCAGAACGAAGGCATAGGGCCGTCCGCCGGGCTTCGACGAACATTGCGGATCGTTGCGGGTTTTGGCTGCGGGTTGCGAAGCGCAATGCGTCGGCGACCAGGACAGAACCAGCGTATAATAGTCGAACTTTCCCGGCTTATCGCCCTGGTCGGAACGTCCCCGGTCAGCGCTGTCGCCGCCGCCGTATCGCTGCGCGTGGACGACATCGCCAAAGCCAGCGATCATGACCATGAAGGCCATGGATAAGGCCGTCAGACGCGCGGGCATCCACTTCATCATGTCTTACGGCTCCAGAATGGTTCGCCTGCGTCGCTACGTCCGTATGCCAACATACCGGTCAATGCAGACAAAGCAACCAGGCGACTGCAACGGCACTGCGAAACTGCCTTGCTGCAACCCGCGCGACGTGCAGGCGTCGACACCAGTCAGATCGCCGCAAGTTCATGCAGGATACGCGCCCAGCTGCGCGCACCCTTCCTGAAGCTCTTCAGGTTGTATTTTTCATTCGGCGAATGGATGCGGTCGTCTTCGAGGCCGAACCCGACGAGCAGACTGTCCATCCCCAACCGCGCCTTGAAGTCGGTCACGATCGGGATCGAGGCCCCGCATCCCATCAGCACCGCCGGCTTGCCCCACTCCTCTTCGAGCGCCCTCGCCGCCGCCGCAATGGCTGGCGTATCGGTATCGAAGCCGATCGCCGCAGAACCGTGGCCGCCCTTGAATTCGATTCTGCAGTCCTCCGGAATCCGCGCGGCAAAGTAGTCCTTGACCGCAGCGATGACGGCATCGGGATCCTGGCCCGGAACCATCCGGCAGGTGATCTTGACGCTTGCCTGGGCCGGGATGATCGTCTTCGTCCCGGCGCCCTGATAGCCGCCCGTGATGCCGTTGAATTCCAGCGTCGGCCGCGACCACAGCTGTTCGAGTGGCCCGAACTTTTCTTCACCCGCCGGCTTTGTCAGCCCAACCCCGCCGAGCGCGGCGGCAGCGTCGAATCCGATCTCCCGCCATTGCCGCAATTGCTTTGCCGACGGTTTCTTGACGCCGTCATAGAAGCCCGGAATCGTGATCCTGCCCTTGCCGTCGTGGATCGATCCGCAGATCTGGCTCAGGACCCGGATCGGATTGACGGCAAGCCCGCCGTAAAGCCCCGAGTGCAGATCCCGGTTCGGACCGCCGATAATGACTTCGAGTCCGGCAAGACCGCGCAACATCGTGGTGATGGCCGGCGTGTCGCGGTCCCACTGCCCTGTATCGCAGACGAGCACGAAATCCGCCGTCACCTGCTTTGCATGCTTTTTCAGGAAGCCCGGCAGCGACGGCGACCCGCACTCCTCTTCGCCTTCGAGCATCACCGACACGTTGACCGGCAATTCTCCCGCAACCTCTTTCCACGCCCGCGCGGCTTCGAAAAAGGTCATCAACTGGCCCTTGTTGTCCTCCGCGCCGCGCGCGACGATGACCTTGCCGTTGCCTTTTTCATTGGCGATGCGCGGCTCGAACGGCGGCGTCTTCCACAACTCCAGCGGATCGGGCGGCTGCACGTCGTAGTGCCCGTAGAACAGCACGTGCGGCTTTGCGGCGTCGCGCTTGTCGCGGTCATGGGCGACGACCATCGGATGCCCGCTCGTCGCGATCACCTGCGCGGCGAACCCGATACCGTTCAGCGTCTTCGCACACCAGCCGGCGGCACGCTGGCACTCTGGCGCAAAGGCCGGGTCGGTCGAAACGCTTGGTATGGCCAACAATTCGAACAGCCGGGCAAGGCTTTCTTCATGGGCGGCATCGATCCGCTTCAGGACTTGAGGGAGGTGTGATGTCATGAGATCCGGTGGCGCTGGAATGGGCGGTAGGTATCGGCGCGATATTGCATCGGCACGCCGCAGACTGTCGGAACTCGCGATCCTTTGTCAAAGGCTTCTTCGTCATTTCTCCAGTGCTTCGAAGTGCCAACTGTCGCATAACCTTTATCGCTGCTAATCCCTCAGCATCACTTCCAAGGCTTGCCCTCGCCCGCGAGCCTTGCCACCGACCGATTGGAGCGTGCCATGGCCGAAACCTCGATCAGCACCCCTGGCAAGCGCGTCTACCTGTTCGCGGCCGGCGTCACCGAAGGCGGCGCCGCAATGCGTAACCTTCTCGGCGGCAAGGGCGCCAACCTCGCCGAGATGGCCAACCTCGGACTGCCCGTGCCCGCCGGCTTCACCATCACAACCGAAGTCTGCACGGACTACTACGAGAATGGCGCGAAGCTGCCGGAAGGTCTCAGGACGGAAATCGTCGCCGCGATGGACAAGGTTGGAACCGCCGTCGGCTCGAAATTCGGAGACAAGGACAATCCCCTTCTCGTCGCCGTACGCTCCGGCGGCCGCGCCTCCATGCCCGGCATGATGGACACCATCCTCAACCTCGGCCTCAACGATGAGACCGTCGAAGGTCTCGCCAGGCGCGCAAAGGACCAGCGCTTCGCCTACGACAGCTACCGGCGCTTCATCCAGATGTATTCGTCCGTCGTCCTTGGCGTCAGCCACGGCATCTTCGAGGACATCCTCGACAACTACAAGAACCTCAACGCCGTCTCCTCCGACACCGAACTCGGGGCCGACGACTGGAAGGATATCATCGGCCAATACAAGAAAGCCGTGGAAAATGCGCTGAAGAAGCCCTTTCCCCAGGACACCGGCGAACAGCTCTGGGGTGCGATCGGCGCCGTATTCGGCTCCTGGCAGACGCAGCGCGCGAAGACCTACCGCAAGCTCAACCAGATCCCCGACAGCTGGGGCACCGCCGTCAACGTGCAGGCGATGGTGTTCGGCAACATGGGGGAAACGAGCGCCACCGGCGTCGCCTTCACGCGCAACCCCTCGACGGGAGCCAAGGAGATCTACGGCGAATATCTCGTCAACGCTCAGGGCGAGGATGTCGTCGCCGGCATCCGCACGCCGCAACCGCTGACCGAACGCGCACGCATCGAGGCGCAGGAGACGCTGCCGTCGCTCGAAGCCTTGATGCCCGCCACCTTCAGCGAGCTTATCGAAATCTTCGGCCGCCTCGAATCCCACTACCGCGACATGCAGGACATCGAGTTCACCATCCAGGAAGGCAAGCTCTACATGCTACAGACGCGCTCGGGCAAGCGCACCACCGAAGCCGGACTCGGCATCGCCATCGACATGGCCGAGGAAGGCGTGATCAGCAAAGCCGACGCCATTCTGCGCGTCTCGCCATCGGGCATCGATCAGCTACTCCATCCGCGCATCGACGAGAACGCCGAAAAAACCGTCCTGACGATCGGGCTTCCCGCTTCGCCGGGGGCGGCAGCAGGCGAGATCGTGTTCCACGCCGATGAAGCCGAAAAGCTCAGATCGCAAGGCAAGTCGGTCATTCTCGTTCGCGTCGAGACCAGCCCCGAGGATATCCACGGCATGCACGCGGCAGCCGGCATTCTTACCGCCCGCGGCGGCATGACGAGCCACGCCGCCGTCGTCGCGCGCGGCATGGGCCGCCCTTGCGTCTCCGGTGCCGGAGCGCTTCGTATCGACGCCAAGGCCGGCACCATGACCATCGCCGGCAAGGTCTTCAAGGAAGGCGACACCATCACCATCGACGGCTCCACGGGCCAGGTCATCGAGGGCCGCGCCGCCATGCGCCAGCCGGAATTGTCCGGCGCCTTCGGTAAGCTGATGGGCTGGGCGGATGAATTCAGGACGCTTGGCGTTCGTGCCAACGCCGACAACGGCCAGGACGCCAGACAGGCACTAGAGTTCGGCGCCGAAGGCATCGGCTTGTGCCGCACCGAGCACATGTTCTTCGACCACGACCGCATCCTCGCCATGCGTGAGATGATCTGTTCTGCAACCGAGAGCGGGCGTCGGGCGGCGCTTGCCAGGATACTGCCGATGCAGCGCGCCGACTTCGAGGAACTGTTCGAGATCATGGCGGGGCTGCCGGTTACGATCCGCCTGCTCGATCCGCCGCTGCACGAGTTCTTGCCGCACGAAGACAAGGACATCGCCGAAGTCGCCGAAGCCCTTGGCATAGAGGCGTCGACGCTCAAGGCGCGCGTCGGCGAACTTGCCGAATTCAACCCCATGCTCGGCTTCCGCGGCTGCCGCCTCGCGATCCGATACCCCGAGATCACCGAAATGCAGGCGCGTGCCATTTTCGAAGCCGCTGTTCATGCGGGCAGGAAATCCGGCAAGCCAGTGCATCCCGAAGTGATGATCCCGCTCGTCATCTATCGCAAGGAATTCGACATCCTCTCCGACGTCATCCGCCAGGCCGCCGCCGCTGTCGAACAAGAGACGGGCGAGAAACTCGAATACGACATCGGCACCATGGTCGAACTGCCGCGCTGCGCCTTGAAGGCCGGCGAAATTGCCGAAGGCGACCTTGGCGCGGAGTTCTTCTCCTTCGGTACCAACGACCTGACGCAGACCTGCCTTGGCCTGTCGCGCGACGACGCCGGTCCGATCCTGCAAACCTACATCGAGAAGAAGATATTCGACGTGGACCCCTTCGTTTCGATTGACGTGTCGGGAGTGGGCGAACTCGTCGAGATCGGCACCGAGCGCGGCCGCCGCGCAAAGCCGGGCCTTAAGATCGGGATTTGCGGCGAACATGGCGGCGATCCGGATTCGGTTGCCTTCTGTCACCGCACCGCGCTCGACTATGTCTCCTGTTCGCCCTACCGCGTGCCGGTCGCCCGCCTCGCAGCGGCCCAGGCCGCCCTGCGCGAAAAACAAGAGCAGCAACCGGTATGACGCTAACCACCTGACACCGGCCTTGAACCCAGGATCGCGGCGCCGGCTTCGCGCTCCCGACGCGACTTCTCGATGCGCCGCTTCAACGCATCCCTGAATTGCAGGGCGATTTCGTCGTTTCGATCGGGAAGCGCGCAATCGAAGTCCTGCACCGTGAAGCGCAGGCTGCCCTCTGCGGTGCGCTCACCCGAGATGATGAACGCACTGCCGCCGATCCGAACGGTCTTGCCTGATCTGTCGAAACCCATGAGGCTCCATCTGCCTGCTTCGCGTATCTCGAGCTGGAAAATCGCTGCTGGACGGCTTCCCGACAATCCCGTGCATCAGAAAATCAGTCTTCGTGGCGTCGGGCTCCAACTGCCTTCGGCAGGGGCGAATAGCCCCTCAATCATGGTCGATCTATTCCAGAAAAAAATGAATGTTTATTCGCTGACGTAGAACCGGCTCGCCGTGCCAGCTGTCGCCTCCGGCCCCGTCGAAGTCACGGCCGTTAATACCAATGCCCTCAGTACCAATGCCCTCAATACCAATGCTTGTCTTCTTCATCGAGACTGGGGCGCTTTGGCCGCGGCCCCTTGATATGCGGCAGCAGGATCAGGACGACAAGCAGCGGCGGCAAGAGAAAGCACGAGCCCATCCAGAAGGAATAGTCACGGTTCTTGTAGCCTGCGAGGCCGCCCGCGATCACCGACGATAGGATCGCCGTGACCCCCCATACGACGATCCAGGTCATTGCGGTCATTGCAACTGTCCTAACCTTCCCGGTCCGGCTTTCCTGGCCGGCAAACGCTTTGAATTCTATCAGCGTCCCGATTTCAAATGGCGTGCAATTGTGGCAAACGCAAGCGTGACAGGTCAAACGGCTTAACCCGGCACCCTCAACGTTGAGCGGACTCGAAATCGATTCCCAGATCGAGTACCGGGGCCGAATGGGTCAGCGCGCCGACCGAAATCAAGTCGACACCGGTTTCAGCGATGGCCCGGACGGTATCGAGGCTGACCCCGCCGGAGGCCTCCAACAGCACCCGGCCATCGTTTATGGCCACCGCCTGCCGGAGTTCGTCGAGGCTCATGTTGTCGAGCAGCACCGCATCGGCACCGTGCGCGAGGACCTCGCGAAGCTGATCGAGCGTGTCGACTTCCACCTCGACCTTGACCATATGGCCGGCATGCGCCCGCGCCGCTTTGACGGCCTGTGCGGCCCCGCCTGCAGCAACGATATGGTTGTCCTTGATGAGGATCGCGTCGAACAAGCCGGTGCGGTGATTGCCGCCGCCGCCGCAACGCACCGCATATTTCTCGAAGGCCCGCAGCCCCGGCGTCGTTTTGCGCGTGTCGACGATTACCGCCCTGGTCCCCGCAACACTATCCACATAGGCCCGTGTCAGGGTCGCGATCCCGCTCATGCGGCCCATGAAGTTCAAGGCAACGCGCTCGGCTGTGAGGATTGCGCGCGCGCTGCCGGAAATGCTGGCGATTTTCGTTCCGGGCATGACGGCCGCGCCGTCACGAACGTGCGGGTTGAACGTGATGCCGTCGTCGAGCGCGCGAAAAGCCGCTTCCGCGAGCGCCAATCCGCTGACCACGCCGTCCTTGCGTGCAGCAATCACCGCAATGGCCGTAGCCGCCGCCTTAACAGTCGCATCGGTCGTGATGTCACCGGCAAGTCCGAGGTCTTCGGCCAGTGCTTTTGCGACCGCCTCGTCGATCAGCCCGCGCGGCAGACGGGGAAGATCGGGGTTCGCGCCACCAGTCGGAGTCACGGCGTCACCGCAGGCGTCGCGACACATGCGGCATCGCGGACGGCCTCGTCCGGGTTGGTCAACTGACTGAGCGCGTTGATCTCGGCGAGCCTCAGCAACGAGTGCTTCGCGCGCTTGCCGTTAACGGGGCAGTCGCTTCTGTAGTGCGCGCCCCGGCTTTCCCGGCGCATCAATGCGGCACCGGCAATGAACCTTGCGGCAAGCGCCATGTTGGAAAGAACCGTATCGCCCCCGGCGGCACGCTCGATTTGCGTCAGCGCGTTGAATGCGCGGCGCAGGCCCGCCCGGTCGCGAACGACTCCGACGTCCCGGCTCATGGTGCGGCGGATGTCGTCCAGCAATTCCGCCCGCACGCTCCGGTCGGCCACGACCCCGTCGGCGATGCGCCGCGGCTCGACCGGGCCGAGATCGCTCGCGCCTCCTGAAAGGGCCGCGATGTCGGAGGCGGCGCGCGCGGCAACGACCACGGCTTCGAGCAGCGAGTTCGAGGCAAGCCGGTTGGCGCCATGCAGCCCCGTGCAGCCGACTTCGCCGACGGCCCACAAGCCGTTGAGACTCGACCGCCCGTCGAGGTTGGTTGCGATGCCGCCCATGTGATAGTGCGCCGCCGGCGCGATCGGCAGAAGGTCGCGCGCCGGATCGAGACCGGCCTCCATGCACGTGCCGTAGACGGTCGGGAATCTCTTTGCGAGGTCCGCCCCGATCGCTTGGCGGCAATCGAGGAATGCGCCGCGTCCGGCGGCAATCTCTGCAAACACGCCGCGCGCCACGATATCCCTTGGCGCCAACTCCGCGTCCCTGTGCAGATCGGTCATGAAGCGATGGCCGTCGCCGTTGACCAGCTTCGCCCCTTCGCCACGCAGCGCTTCGGTCGCCAGCGGCGCCGGGTCCAGCCCGATGTCGAACGCCGTCGGATGGAACTGCACGAATTCGGCATCGGCGATTATCGCACCCGCGCGCGCGGCAATCGCAATGGCTTCGCCGCGCGCGTAGGCCGGGTTGGTCGTCACCGCGTAAAGGCCTCCAACACCGCCTGTCGCCACCACGACGGCCGCAGCCGGCATCAGCGTGTAGGCGCCATTGCCGCGCTCCTCGCCACGGATCATGCGCACACCGGCAACACGGCCATCCTCGACGATGAGGTCTTCGGCCTCGTAGCCTTCCAGAACCCGGATCGACGGCGTCTTGCGTACGGTCGCGATCAGCGCCTGCATGATCGCGGCTCCTGCCCGGTCTCCCGCAACGCGCACGACGCGCTTGGCGGAGTGGGCTGCTTCGCGCGACAGCACGAAGCTGCCTTCGAGCGAGCGGTCGAATGGAACGCCATAGCCGAGCAGGTCACGGATTCGGTCGCCCGCTTCGCCAGCGATTGTCTTGGCCACGGCCTCTTCGACGAGCCCCGCCCCGGCAGCAATCGTGTCTGCCGCATGCGCTTGCGCGGTGTCGCCCTCCCCGACGGCAGCCGCGATGCCGCCCTGCGCCCAGACGCTTGAAGCGCCCTCACCGAGTGGGGCGGCCGAGACAACCGTGACCGGAAGCGGTGCCAGCTTCAGCGCCGTGAACAGCCCGGCAAGGCCGGCCCCGATGACGACGATGTCGCCCGGCCCGAACTTGCCTTCGCAATCACCGAACCCGGCGATCATCGAATTCGCTTCTGTGCCCTTGGTCATCGGTGCCTCGCTTGCAACTTGAACACTGCGGGGAGTGACCCTGCGCCCTTGCTAGCCGGACGCAGGCGTATTGGCCGATCAATTCGTCAGGTTGACCATGCGTTCCACGGCGCGGCGGGCGCGCTCCGCAACGTCTGGATCAACCGTCACTTCGTGCTGCATGTAGAGCAGCGATTCGAGGATCTTTTCCAGGCTGATCCGCTTCATGTGCGGACACAGGTTGCAGGGCCGGATGAACTCCGTTTCCGGCAGCTCCGCCGCAACGTTGGACGACATCGAGCACTCGGTCACCAGCATCACCTTTGCCGGCTTGTGCTCCTTGGTCCAGTTGATCATGCCCGTCGTCGAACCCGTGAAGTCGGCGATCTCGATCACCTCCGGCGGGCATTCCGGGTGGGCGATGACCTTGAGGCCGGGCTCGGCTTCGCGCATCGCGTTGATCTCATCGGCCGTGAAGCGCTCGTGCACTTCGCAGCGCCCCTTCCAGGCGATGATCTCGACGTCGGTCTGCGTCTGCACGTACTTCGCCAGGTACTCGTCGGGGATGCAAAGCACGCGCGGAGCGTTCAGGCTCTCGACCACTTTGACCGCATTCGCCGACGTGCAGCAGATATCGCACTCGGCCTTCACCGCGGCGCTGGTGTTCACATACGTCACGATGGGCACGCCGGGATAGGCTTCACGCAGCCGCCTGACGTCTTCGGCCGTGATCGACTCGGCCAGCGAACAGCCAGCTTTCAAGTCCGGGATGAGCACCGTCTTGTCCGGGTTCATCAGCTTCGAGGTTTCGGCCATGAAGTGCACGCCGGCCTGGACGATGACGTCCGCGTCGACGCGGGCTGCCTCCTTCGCCAATGCCAGGCTGTCGCCCATGAAGTCGCCGACGCAGTGGAAGATCTCTGGCGTCATGTAGTTGTGCGCCAGGATAACGGCGTTGCGCTCTTTCTTCAGCGTATTGATCGCCTTGATCAGCGGCGCGTAGTGCGGCCACTCCATCGGCGTCACGACGTGCTTCACCTTCTCGTAGAGCGGACGCATCTCCGCTTCGAGTTCGGCTGTGAATTCGAAGTCCGGTCGCGGCAATGGCGCGAACGAGCGGGGTTCGCGGTGCTCCGGGCTTTTGGCCGCCTCAAGATGTGCCATGCGAAACTCCTTCGTGAGCTTTAATATGCTCATTTTGAGCATAATAGGGTTGTAGTTCCTGCCGGCCATTTCCAGGACCGTATTCCAGTCACGTCAACCCTGTTTGGCTAACTCGTTATGCTCCATTAGAGCATTGTTTGCTGGCTTCTAACATAGGGGCACCTGCAGCAAATTTCCAGTGCATTTCATCAATCTGTTGCAAATCGCTGGCTATCAGGCAGCGACCACCGCACCCAGCAAGTAGGGCGGGTTCAAAAAAACGGAACATGTAGGGCGGATAGAGCATAGCGAAATCCGCCGCCTCGAACGCAAACGTTGGGACTGCCAACGGCGGATTACTACCAGCCAATGCGAAAGCTCGTGAGCCAGCGACAACACAGGTGGAGCCGCGATTAAGACCCCTACGTCATTGAAATAGTACGATTGAGCGCCAACAAATAACGTGGAGGTCGATTTGTTGAAAGCCCAGCCGTTGCCACCAGTAGCCTTTTGAATCGTTAATCCTGAGGACGACGCCGCTACCTCGTCGAAAACTTGAGACAACACACCGGTCGTGAAGATATCAACAAACAAATCAAGGAGATCATATTCTTCTTGTTGAGTAAAACCAATAAACGTTAGTTTCGCCTCAAAATCTTGATATGTTGCCATTTCTTAATCCATGCTCTTTTGAATTGACGGTTGAGTTAACTGGAACCAAATTTTCTGCAGAACTAATCTAGAGGAGACGTCTCGGGCGGTTCAGGTGGATCAAAGTCTTCAATCAAATCCACGCGCATATCGGTTGGAAGGGCGTTAAACTTGATCCGCCGGTAGGGAGAGGTAAGCATCGGTAAGAGCACTTCGTCAGCATTCAATTTTCGGAACATGGCCCGTTCGAACTCTTCGCAGTCCCGGTTTTTTAGGAGATCGTCGGCGAAAGGCCGCCCCCGCGCTATATATCGAAGCTCGGCGCAAAGACGTGGCGTTGGACAATTGGAGGCGAGGGAGGTCAGCCAGGCGGTGCCGAAGTCATCTGGATGCGGCTCAGCATCCTGCAAGGCAACCACATCTTGACAGTCCTCTGGAAGGCAGAGCCGATCGGGACCTAGAAGACCGAGCAGTAATCCGACATTTAGGTAGGTGAATTCCCGGCAGCTCCGAAGTGCATCGATATTGTGAACGACCTGCATCTCGACTTTACGAGTGCTGGTGTAATCCTGGGGCAAAGTCTCCAGATACCCAAGGTAGGGACTGTCGAGCCCTGCTGGATCGTACCAAACCAGACTCCCATAGATCATGTCGTCGATGCACTTCCAATAGATGTGCCGGTAGGCCTGACCGGCATGCTCAGGCTCATTCCCGGCCCGTACCGATTCAAGGAAGCGCTGCTCCTGCAGGAATGTCGCGAACGAGTAGAAGTAGGCAACCGTCGCGCCGACGATTTCATGCCCGATTGAATGCCACGCCGTTATACAGAACGGTGATACTGCATACCGCGTTGCAAGCTCATTGTCTTTGACAAGTCCCTTGACACTCGGCGGGACCGGCAATCCAGTCCACGTACCAGCAGGGCCATCAACGCCTTCTTCCCAGCAGCCAACATCGAGCACAAGGAAATTGCAATCATTGACATGTGTGCTGGGCCGGAGGCCCGACGAGCCATCTGGTGAATGCAAATTCCGATTACAATAAACGGATCGAAGCAGCAGCCCGAGAATACACTCGCAATGACTTTGAATCATCGACAACTGCTCAAAAAAACGGGACCTGCGCCGCTGCGGATTTTCCCAGTGCTGAGCCATCCGCTGGGTAAGCACTTTCGACTCTAGAGGAAGGAATTCATCATAATTGGCGAAAGGTCCAACAGGGAGATCAAGCTCCACAACGGCGCTATCGGGTGGTCGCTCTTGACGTTTCCAACCGCTATCAGTCCGAGGCCACGCTCGATCCCAAGTCAAACGCCTTGTTCGGTAACGCATTCTGATTGGCTGCTGCCAACTTAATATTCCTTCCGCCACAAAATCCCCCACGTGACTGTTGTCGAATATGGAGGCTACGTGAGCACGATGACAGCATCGTGTAAACCCTGAAAACGGTGGGTGCGTCTTATGCCGTGAGCGAGCAAATCTGCGCGTCTGAACGGCCCACACCGCGGTCAAGAAATCACAGAAAGCGCATAAGGGTACGGCGCTGCTCGAAGGTCTCTGACATCGAGCAAACCATGCCTTCAAAAGACGGCATTGCAGCAGCCAAATTCGAAGGCCGCGCATCGCTATTTTTGATGCGGAGGCTGTGGAGCATCTGCGTCGGATGCATCGTAGCTGTTCCATAGGCGGTAATCTACGACATCTTGACCATCGGTACCGTAAGGTGCGCTAATATCGCCGCCATGTATGAAGTCAAAACCATTGTTGCCGAAGAAAACATCATCCGAATTCAATCCATATAAATAGTCATCTTCTGAACTTCCAACAATCATCTCCCTGCCTGCTGAGCCGTATATCAAAGACGTTTCAGCTCTAGCATGAAGGTCTACTTTCAAGACGTCGCCCGATCCCGCCTTGCTTCGAAACCCGCGCAAGGTAAGTACGCTATCAACCACCTGGTCTTCTGTTCTAGAGTCCCTACTTTGTCCGATATCGACAACGTTATTAAAATAACCCGGGCGGAAATGATTGCCTGCTATCTGACTGCTAATTTCGTTTTCGATTTCAACAGTCGGCCCCATCAATGAATTATTCGGATCAGAAAGATGATCTAACGCGTCCTGCACAGTGTAACCTAAGGCGTTTTGGCCCTGTGTTGCTAGAATTGTCGCCGCCGCACCATCGGTGTGTCCAGTAAGGGCATGGATGAGTTCATGCGCAAGCGCCTGCTCGTACGAATAGTTTACTAGATTGCCTCTTTCATCAAAGAAGAGTGCTCCGTTCGTAGGATCGCCCCCAAATTGAATTGTGATGTCTGTTTGAGCGGCAGAAGGTGCCGTATAGTTGTCGGCTGTATAAGGGGCAAATTGATTGAATGGGTCACTTGATATGTCGAGGAGGGTCACCGCAGTGTTGGCGGCATATTGGAAAATAATCGGGTGTGGAGCAGTGCCGGTAGGGAACGTGGCGTCAACGAGCTGAGAAAACCTGTCAGAATTGAGGTACAACTGCCATAAAGTATCCTCAATTAGTGTCCTTTCCGGGCCAGCTAGAGTAGTATTAAAGAGCGCTAGAAAGCTTGATTTTGTGCTGTAAATTTTCTGGGCCATGGCTCAGCGCCTCATCTTATTGAGTGCAAATTTGACGGGGAAGAGTAGCCCCAGTGAGAGAAGGAGTGCTGTGACTGTCGCGTAGAGCAAAATGCTGAAATATGAGCAGTTCTCTGCAATCTCAGCCAAGCGGGCGTTACTTTCCTGGGTACTCTGTGATCCTATCGCGTTTGGTATCGCTATAACGACTTTGCATCGAGCAGCAGTTCTTTTTTCTATCCATCCCGGCTCCCAGGGCTCCCGTTTGAACCGTCTTCCAATTTCCAGGTAAGCATGACATGCACATGAATCCACGACCGAAGGTCGTGGGATTGTCATTGTCCACATCAGAAAATAGGCGGTGCCAACAAGTACGATCGACAAGATGGACGATATAAGGGCCGGCCAATTAGATCGCTTCATCGGCAAACCTGTTTGTGTTGAGAAGAGGCCGCCGCAGCCGCGCGCTGTGCGCCTTGAAAAATTCCTGTTGTCACCAAATCCCCCACGTGACTGTTGCCCTTGTTATACCCTACCGAAACATGAAGACAGTTTCGTGTAAACGGCGAACTTTGCATGCAACCGCTATGCTTCGAGCGAGCAGGATGTAGGGTGGATTAGCGCAGCGTAATCCACCGTTGGCCGTCGCAAGCGCTAGCGTTCGAGGCGGCGGATTTCGCTACGCTCCATCCGCCCTACATGTTTCGTTTTTCTAACCCGCCCTACTTGCTCAAATCTCAGCCCGAGGTTCTGGCCAGCATCTAAGAAGCGGGCGGTGAAAAAGCCACCCGCCGCGTAATTATAGAGACTTGCAGAAAGTGTGATTACGACGACACCACCAATTGACGTCAATGCAAATCCTGCAGCACCCGCTGCGGCCGCCCCAACAACCCCTCCAAGAGCGGCCCCTTCCGCAAGCGTCAGGAGAGCTCCAACAAATTCTTCTGTCGACTGATTTTATTCAAACTCCGACATCGCCATCCATTGTTCATCGGTAGGCCGGGCCTTTAAAATATCTATTGCATCTAGAATCAACTGAAGCCTGCCGAGGGCCGAAGCGAATTTCACTTCGTCCATCAATCCGATCACTAAGTCACGCAGAGCTAAGAGCGCATCGTCCCAAGGATCGCTGTTGTTTTGTTCGGACATTTAACACTCTCCTTTGCGAAATTCGGTGAGGTAGGCTCTGTAGGCATCAGTCGCGAATACTGATAAGGCAACGACAAAAAAATAGAACGTAAGCACTCCGTGACCTGAGGCGGTGAAAGAGTAGATCAAGTTGATTGCTGCAACTGCCAACCAAATCGAAAGAAGTTTTGCAAAGCTGATTGGTTTTGGTCCGAGTGGTCGACTTTGGCTCCCCGGATCATAAGAATAGAAAGTAGCTGTCAAAAATATGCCGATAAAAAATATTGTGACGGAATAGAAGAGCATGCGACACAAGCCATGTCCATCACCGCAATCCTCGCCCATGAAGTACAGGCCAAAAATACTAACACCGAAGGCTAACCCGGATCATGCATCAGGCGTGAGGAATCGTGCGTTGGCCGTGGCGCAGGACGTTGAAATCGCGTAGCAAACCGTTGCCAGACGAGCGTGCTTGCGTCGCAACGGAGCGCCACGGCCATGACCGACTTAACACCGCT
>JAHJQI010000211.1 GCA_018819265.1 Alphaproteobacteria bacterium | reverse complement strand
TGAGAGCCGTGGAAGACCACCACGTTGATAGGCTGGGTGTGGAAGTGCGGCAACGCATGGAGCTTACCAGTACTAATAGCTCGATAGGCTTGATTACTCTCATTAAGCAATGCCCACTCGCTGCGGTTTCTGCCGCTTCGAGTGAGCCGTTGTGACTGTGAGGAAAAGACCAGATTTCAGAATTCATTCGCTCGGAAGCCTAATCTCAATCACCGAAGGTGATTGGGAGCAAGGCGACCCGGCGCAAGCGCCGCCCCTCGCGGAGGCGCTGTGCGCCGTGAGCGAAAAAGAGTTACACGTCTCCGCTGACCTGGTGATTATGGCGGGGTGGCTGCACCCGATCCCATTCCGAACTCGGCCGTGAAACGCCCCAGCGCCGATGGTACTTCGTCTTAAGACGCGGGAGAGTAGGTCGTTGCCAGGTCTGCCGAGACGTGTAGAAAAACCCCTTCATTCGCCCTCTTCACAACGATTTGCCCAACACCGGATTGCCGAGTGTTGGCCATCAGTACAAAAAACGCCCACGGTTTCAGCCGTGGGCGTTTTTGCATTCTGGGAGTTGTTGAACCCTTCAGTGTTCCATACGCCCACGGCGCCATTGAACCCTGAACCTGCAACACACAACTTGATTCTATTCCTTATCTCCGACGATGATGACAATGATGTCATTCACGTTGGTCATGCTGACGAACTGGATAGAATCGCCCAGGCTGTCAAAAAAGATTTCCGCATCATGTTTGTCCAGGTAATGCCTGGCGTCGAGCGTCGCCCGGGAAACGGTGTTGCCATCGGCAATCGCACCGGATTTGCCGTCGCCATCAACGCCGTCGGTGTCACAGCCGGCAACGACGATGTTTTTACGCCCCTGAATTTCAAGTGCAGAACTGAGCACGAATTCACGAGTTGGGCCAAATCCGTTGCGATCTTCCCAATTGAACGTCACGATCATTTCGCCGCCGACAATCAAGCAGGCCGGAGGCTTCACCGGGTTTTGCGAATCCTGGATTTCCTTGGCGATGCCCATGAAGGCTTTGGCAATGATTTTTGCCTCTCCAGTGTTCTGGCTGGTTAGGATCGTGGTATCGAAGCCTTCCCTGATCGCTATCGCCTTGGCGGCTTCCAGTGCCGCAAGATTGTTCCCGATCAAATAGTTATAAACACCCGCCGGAACCTCTCTGGGAGGTTCCAGGGAAGCATCCTTGAGCCCTCTGTCCATGTGGTCGCGAACCGATTGCGGCGCCTCGTCCCAAATCTCGTACTGCTTCATCAGTCGGACAGCATCCGCAAAAGTGCTGCCATCCTTGTAGCTGGGGCCGGAGGCAACCGCGCTGAGATCGTCACCCACCACGTCGGAAAGGATCAGCGAAACCAGGGTTCCGCCTTTGCGGGCCACCCGTTGTCCGAATTTTCCGCCTTTGATGTCGGAGCAGTGCTTGCGGATTGTATTGATATCGTGAATGTCTGCGCCGCATTTCATCAGAAGCTGATTGAGCTTGAACTTGTCTTCTATGCTCACAGTTTCAGGGGCACACGTAAACAGAGCAGATCCACCACCGGACACCATAAGGAAGACCAGGACTTTCTCGTTCTCGCCGACGGCATCGATCATATCCAGAATTTCTCTGGAGTATTCAGCGTTTTCGGCGCGTGGCTCAGGGTGATAAGCTCGCTTGACCGGAATCATCTTCACGTCAGCGATGCAAATCTCCTCGCCGAGTTTTGTAATGACTAAGCCGCCGTCCGGTTTCAAAATATCTTCAAATGCCTGACACATCGGGGTCGAAGCTTTGCCCACTCCGAAAAGCAGAACTTTATCGTAGTCCTTCAGTGAAAAAGTATCGCCACGAATTGTGAGCATGTCTCCGTCCACTTTTACGCTGTCCTTGATCGACTGACGGGGGTCTGCAACGTTCACCCCGGCCATAATCATCTCATGGGCAAGTTTTCTGTAAGCGGCTTCGTTGCTCATATCGTTTCCTCTCAGTTCTTGGTTGTGCGTACGGCAACTATTCAAACACCAGAGCATGGGGCCAGATCGGGGGCTCGTCGAGCCAGCTTGATGTTCGCGCAGCCATGGCGATGAGCCTCGCATCGGCGGCTTGATGCTCCGTTGGCACCAGGCAATTGCAGGCCTGGAAGGCCAGACAGCTTATCGCCGAATGGAATACCGATCACATTTAAGAAATCTATCGGCGATATCAGCCCGCCGATGGCTCATGAGGCTGAAAGCTCCAAGGCCGAGTGGGGCCCAGCGAGGAACGGAGCTCTTTTTGCGAAAGGAATCCTACGTTATCCAGCCCCCAACTATTTCTCGCGCATCAATGCATTGAGCTCTCCCGACAGCAAGCCTCCGGCGAGCTCCGCAAACGTCCCCTCATCACGGACTTCGTTTGCCGCACTCCGCATCGCCGCCATAGCCGCTCGGTAAAGCGTCGAACCCAGCGAGATGCGCCTGACGCCGACATCACGCATTTCCGTGAAGCTCACCTCGTTACCGATTCCGCAGAGAACGTTGATCGGCTTATCAACGTTATCGAGAACCGCCTTCGCTTGCTCGAGTGTCATCAAGGCCGGTGCATAAAGAAGGTCTGCCCCTGCTTTCTCATAAGCCTGCAGGCGCACGATGATGTCGTCGAAATCTTTCAGGCCAGCAAACAGCCCGTCGGCCCGTGCGCATAGGACAAATGACTGCGGAAGTTTCCGTGCAGCTTCCACCGCCGCCTCGATGCGTTCCACCGAAAGCGCCAGCTCGAAAAGTGGCCGCGCAGGGTCCCCGGTCGTGTCCTCGATCGACCCGCCGCTGAGCCCCAACTCGCCGGCGAGGAAAATGGTCTCAGCCACCGTCTCCGGAGAACTCCCAAACCCGTTGAGCAGATCGGCCGACACCGGAAGCGAGGTCGCTTCCGCGATAGCAGCGGCATTTTTCAGCACGGCGTCCCGGCTTGCCGCGCCGTCCTTCAGACCGGCGCTCCACGAGAAGCCCGCACTGGTCGTGCCGATCGCGGCAAAGCCGGCCTGTTCGAGGAGCCGCGCCGATCCAGCGTCCCAGGCATTCGGCATGACGAAGCATCCGCTCTCATGCAGATCGCGAAACCGGCAGCCCTTCTCGAAAGTCGCTTCCATATGACCTCCAGACAGCCACACCCAGTCGGGTTGACTTTAAGACTCCTGCCCTTCATCAGTTAGCCGGTTTGAAGCGGTCAATCGAGGACGGGTAGCGATGGTCAAACTTTCAATTCCATTAGAACTCCGCCGCGGCGACTTGCGACACGATGAAGAAGCTTCACTGTGGTCGGCCTTTGAGATCATCAAGCTGATCGAGCGGTTCAAACCGATAGCGGAGTCGCGATGGCTCGATTTCGGTTGCGGCGTAAAGATGGCTCAAGCGCTCTACGAGCGCGACAACCCGCAAGATATCTACGTCGGCCTCGACGTGTTCGAAACGCAAATCGAGCACTTAAAGGAACGCCTGGCGAGCGAGCCGAAATTCGCTTTCGCCACGGTTCCATTTCAAAACAACATGTACAACAAGCACGGCGAGCCGATGACGTCCGAGTCCCTTCTTCCTGTGCCGGTGCAGGAATGCGATTTACTGACGATGTTCTCCGTCGTCACTCACATGGAGCCGCATCATACCAGCGCCATCCTGAAGATCCTCAGGAAATACGCAGCACCAGACGCCCGGCTCGTGTTCTCGTGTTTCGCTGACGAGAACCAGGAAGTCCCCTTCTACGATGAGTTTCCAGACAAGCCTCTCATGCACGCAAGATATCGCAAGTCTGCGCTTGACGATTTTATCGCTGATGCGAAGTGGGAGACGGTCTACTACGGTGAACCCATCGAGAAGGTCATCCGCAGTCATTACGTTTGCCGACCGGTTTGATTGCTGCGCCGCCAAATTCCCAGTGTCGGGCTTCGGTTGGGATCGATACAAGTCGACGATTCTCGGCTGCGGGCTTCCGGAATGATGCGGCCGGACGAATCCAGGCCCTCACCCCACCAACGCTTCCGCCTCCGCCCTGATCCGCATGGCTTCCGATCCCTGATCCAGCACAACGTCAGCCTTGCGCACCAGCGCACCTTTTGCGATGGGGCGGACCACCTTTACGCCATGCGCCAGCCCGATCGGCAGGCAGTTGTTCGCCAGGCTCAGCTTCGCGGGCGACGCTTTCCCCCAGACCGTATACCCGCCTTCGCCGTCGAGCATTTCGCCGACCTTGAGGTCGCGCTTTGCAACCGTCACCGCGTCGCCTCTAAATGAGCGCGATGAGCCGGTCGGTTCACCGCGCAGCGCCGCGTTGAGCACCGAGATGCTCAGCTCCAAGCCGATAAGATGGAACGGCTTGTACATCGCGGCGTATTGGCCGCTGGCGTCGGTCTTCAGTCCGTATTGCTTGAAGCACGCCGCCGCATAGTCGTTCTGCGCTTTCAAGACGACGTAAACGCCCCAGCGCAGGTCGCGCGGCACGTCCTTGCCATCGCGATCGAGCGACGAGACGACTTCGACGAAGCCGTCTCCTGGAAGCACTCCGCCAACGGCGCGCGGCCTCAGGACCATCGCCAGATCGTCCGACCCGCAGGGCGGAAAGGCGAGCCCGTCGTCGGGGACGCTAAGGTCGCAGGCGTTGGCGATCGCGCACATCTCGATGCCCGACTTGGTACCGTCGAGAAACGAATTGAACATCTGCGGGTTCATGCCGGCGGCTCTCGTTTCTTCCGGCGTCAATCCATAGTGTTCCCAGACGTTATCCGGAGTGACTTCGTGGAATTCGGGCAGGTACTTCGTTCCTTTACCCGCCGCCGCGACCTCGAAACCTGTCGCCCGCGCCCAGTCGACCATCTCGGCGACCAGCGCCGGCTGGTCGCCATAGGCCATGGAGTAGACGACGCCCGCCGACCTGGCGCGTTTTGCCAGCGCCGCACCGGCCAGAACGTCGGCCTCGACGTTGACCATGACGATATGCTTGCCGCAACGAAACGCCGCCAGCGTATGCCCTATTCCGGCTGCCGGATTTCCCGTCGCCTCGATGACGACGTCCACGTCATCGCGCGCGGCAAGCGCCGAACCGTCTTCCATGAACACTGTTTTTTGAATGAGTTCGTCCGGCCAGCCAACCCTCCGGCAGGCGGCCTTCGCGCGCTCTGGGGAAAGGTCGGCGATCGCCGTGACCTCGAGGCCGGCGATATGCGGCACCTGCGCAAGGAACATCGAACCGAATTTTCCAGCGCCGATCAGCCCGGCGCGAACGGGACGGCTCTCGCTGGAGCGAGCATGGAGAAGCGCAACGAGGTTCATTGACAGGCCTGAGGTTGGTGAACGGCAGGGTATTCAACTACCCTTACCACACCCGACCACTTTGCGACGCGGCAGAATGCGCCTTGAGCTTGTCGGCGTCGCGGACTTCGGCGTCTTCCGTCGCCGCCTCGTCGATGTAGATTTCAGCACCCTTCACCGCGTATTCGGGGCCGAGCACCTTGACGATCGAGGGCTCTCCGCTGCGGCTTGCCCCGATCCAGCCTTCGACGACCTGGCCCTTTTCGGCGTATTCGGGATCGCGCAACAGCGCTTCGTGCAATGCCTTCAGCTTGTAGTGCGGCACGGATGCATAAAGGTGATGCGGCAGGTGGTAGTCCATCCCCAGCGGGAACACGGCATATCGCGACACCGGATCGACCAGGAACACCCGCGAATTGGTCAGCCGGCCGCGATCGGCGTTGCCGTGCTGGATCCACTCGCGCAGCACCATGAAGACCGGGAACGCCGTGAACAGCGGCAAGATCCAGAACAACCCGTAGTAGCCCCAGGCGCCGACGCCGGTCGTGTACTCGACGACGGTGAGCGCGCCATAGATGACGCCGAGGTAGCTCATCCGCCCGATGATCGTGGCCCGGTCGGAGATTGTCGGCGTGATGCGCGCGCGCGGCCACTGCTCGTCGGGAAGCACCAGGTAGAACACCACCATCGCGAACCACGCCGCGGCCAGGAACGTCAGCGCTGCGATCTGCTGTTGCAGCAGGATCAGCGGCACCATCACAACCGGCACGCCGACCGCGAACAGAATGCCGACATGGACCGCCCAAGGATTGGCGGCGTGGTCGGCATCGAAAAATGGGTTCGTCCCCTGCGGCAGCGCACTGTGCTTGGCTCGCGAGATCATATATCGCATCAGGTTGAGCGGATTTATGAGCCGCACGAAGCCTTTGACAAGCTGCACATGCGTCACCGGAAAATCCAGCCAATGCCCGCTTTCGGAGGCCTGCGTCGCGATCGGATCGCGGTCGGGGTCGTTGACGAACTGGTGGTGGGCGAAGTGGTGCAGCCGGTAGGCCTGTGTCGACGTATAGATCGGGAAGCCGCCCAGATAGTCGGACGCGAGTTCATTGAACTTGCGGTTCGCGAACAAGGTGTAGTGCGTGCCCTCGTGAATGATGGCGCCGAGCTGATGCTGGGAAGCGCCGACGGCGAGGACGGCAAGGGCGACGATCGGCGCCAGCACGGCCAAACCAAGTCCACCGTTGAGATAGGCCTCGCAGGCCCAGACTCCGCCGGCAACCGCGGCGGTAATCACGACGTAAATGCCGGCGATGTAGCGCAGGTTGGTGACGTTGTCGCGGATTTTGAAGGCCCGCACCTCATCGCGTGAAAGCCGTCCGGCCGGCGGTTTCGCTGGGGTCTCCGAAGCGTTTGTGACAGTGTCCATAAGAACGGCTTTCATGGCTTCTACTGAATGCGGGCCTGGCTTCTGCCCAGTGCAGGTCGACCTTAAGACAATCCAAATACACAATTGATCGGCAATGCTTTTTGCGTTGTTGCAACTGAGCTGCGGAGACGCCTCCGGACAATGGCTCTGCTACGGGCCAACGTCACTGCGTCGAAGTCGCGCGGTCACAACGTTGCTCTATTGCGAACGTTCCACAAGTCCGGATACAGGGCTCCGGGATGCGCGCCGACGGTTAATGGCAGTCTTCGCATTGTTGCGGCGGCGATTCGACGTGCAACTTCAGACAAAGATTGCGGCGTCTCGAAGGTAAACGGGCAGCGACCGAGCCCGGCCGCGTCGCCCGATGCGGTCCGGTTGCCCGATCCCGTGCAAGACGATAGGGTTTTTCGTTCCCGTTCCGGCTTCCGTCCGGCAATTCGCCAGCCGCTGCACCGCAACTCGCAACCCCTGCTCCTTCGCTTCACCATCGCATTTCCCGCAATGAAGAAAACAGCCAGTACCATGACCCTGAAACCGATTGTCTTGCTGGCTCGCGACCGCTTGCAGAAGCGCTGGCTTAAACTTACGGAAATCGCCATGAACCGCGGACTGATTCCCGGTCATCGCGATTATGTTCGCTTTATCATCCTTGCGCGCGGACGCGTCGGCTCGAACTTGTTGTCGTCCTACCTCAATTCCCACCCAGGGATCGTCGTGAAGGGCGAAATTTTCGGCGCAAAGCAATTAAGGAAAGCTGGACCTGCCGCCGAAAATGATCCCGAGGCGCACATGAATTCGGTGGCGTTTTCCGTCTATCCCCACGCCGTTGCCGCCGTCGGCTTCAAGCTGTTCTACTACCACGCAAGCCGCGCGACCCAGAAGGCATGCCAGATCTGGCCAATTCTGCTGAGCGACAAGAATGTTAAGATCATCCATCTGACGAGAGAGAACATCCTGCGCACGCATCTGTCGCATGTCATCGCGACGAAAACGTTGAAGTGGACGCAGGCCGGTCCGATCAACGCCGTTGCGACCGCCGAAAAGCTGACAAGACTCGGCTTCGAGGAGTGCGAGAACGCGTTCATCAAGACCGAGCGCTGGCAAAACCGGACGGAAGAGATGTTCCGCGATCACCCAATGCATCATGTGACGTATGAACAGCTTACCTCCGAACCGGAAGGCGCCCTGACTAAAATTCAGAAATTTCTCGGCGTCGAGCCGAGAGCGCTGGCGTCCTTCCACACCAAGCAGAACACCGAAAGCCTGCGCCAGCTGATCCAGAACTACGACGAACTGAAGTCGGCCTTCGCAAGCACCCCCTGGTCCCGTTTCTTCGAGGAATAACCCAATGCGCAGGCAGCTATTTCAGGCGTCCGCGTCAATATGAAGGCCACCGCGACGGCCTCAAAGTCCCGCCAATGGCCCGTTCTTTCAAGGTCTATCGACCCTCCGCCGCTTGACTCATCAAGTGCCGACTGGCGTATAGCTCGCTAACGAGGGGCGAGCGATACGGGGCGGAACGGTACGAATGCAACCATTCGGAAGAGCGTGGTGGACGGGGATCGCGACCGGGACGATCCTCTCAACGATGATCATCGCACCGCGGATTGCGACTTTCATCATGGTGCTGGTGTTGATTTTGGCGGGCCTCGAGCAATACGCGCGCCGCGGCCTCCCCCGCTATCCCGCGACGTTCGAGGCGGCATTCCTGGTCGTCATCGCCTTCGCGGGATGGGCAATGCTGTCCGCTCTCTGGTCACCGGCGCCCTGGCACAGTCTCTTGAAGCCGGTCTTCATGATGCTGATCGCAGTTGCAGTCTGGTTCGCGCTGCGCACGGTTTCCACCGCCTCGCGTCCCTTCGCCCACTACATCGGCGAAGGCGCGCTAACCGGTATCGTGGTCGGCTACCTTCTCGTGTGCTTCGAAATACTGACCGATCAGCTCATCACGCGCACGATCATGTCGGCAATCCCGACAACGCATGAGAACATTGCCAAGCATGTCACCGTCGACACACATGGGACCGTTACCGACGTCACGAATGCCAACCTCAACCGGCGCATGGCCATCCTCACCTGGCTGCTGTGGCCGGCTATCATGCTCGCCTTGCACGATCCGAACAGCATCCGCCGCTCGATTGCGCTTGTGATGGTCATTGGCGGAGCCGGCATCATACTCGTATTTGGATCGCACCAGTCTTCCCAGATTGCAATTTTGGGCGGAGCCGTCGTTTATGGATTGGCCTCGATCAACCCGCCCGCGATGCGCATCGTCCTGGCGAGTGTCTGGACCGCCGCCGTGGTCCTCGCCTTGCCGATCGCGCTGATGATGTCTAGCGCAAACCTCCATAACGCCGACTGGTTGTTCAAGTCCGCGCGCCACCGCGTGGTGATCTGGTCCACCACGGCCGAAGAATCGCTGAAGTCGCCGGTGCTTGGGGTCGGTGCTGATGCAACGCGCGTGGCGATGCACGACGCCATGAAGCGATCGAAACGCGACGAGACGCTC
The DNA here is from genome assembly GCA_018819265.1 of Alphaproteobacteria bacterium. Classification (GTDB taxonomy): domain Bacteria; phylum Pseudomonadota; class Alphaproteobacteria; order Rhizobiales; family Hyphomicrobiaceae; genus Filomicrobium. The sequence continues at coordinate 1,868 of JAHJQI010000211.1, read as the reverse complement.
GGGCGCATGATGGTAGGTTACGCCAACCATGCCCATAATGCCTACCTGCAGGTCTGGTACGAGCTTGGCGCCGTTGGCGCGGCTCTGTTCCTGATGATCGGGCTTTATGCCATGAGGGTGATTGGGCGGCTCGAAACCGCTCTCCAGCCCTCCGCGCTAGCGTTGTTCGTCACGACCTCTCTGCTCATCGCGTTCAGCTACAGCATCTGGCAGACCTGGTTCATCGCCGCGCTTGGATTCGCGATCGCTGCCTTCGCCGTCGCCGTCCGCAAGCGCGCCGACCAGATCGCCTATCCCGGAACGGCCGACGTGCCCGAAGAAAGGCCGGGGTTCCTGACTTAAATGACTTCGATGCCGAGTCGCTGCGCCTCGCCGTAGCGCTCGCCCCACGGGAAACCTTCCGGGAAGCTCGCCTCGATCCGTCGCAGTGTTTCGTCATCGAGGCGCAAGGACGCCCCGGCGACCGCTGCTACCAGGTGATCGGCCGAGCGCGTGCCGGGCAGGGCAATGACATTGCGGGCGCGCGAAAGGACCCACGCAATCGCAAGCGATGCGGGGTCGTGACCGAGTTCAGCGGCAAGGTCTCGAAATCCACCGATGGCCTCAAGATTGCGAGGGTAGTTCTCCTCCAGGAATCGAGGGTTGCGTTTGCGGAAATCGCGCGCACCCATCTTCGCGGGATCCGGAGGCGACGCCGTCAACATGCCGCGCGCCAGGGGGGAAAACGCGACGAATGCGATGCCGAGTTCGGCGGTGGTTTTGAGGAGATCATGTTCGGGCACGCGCGACCACAGCGAATACTCGCACTGCACGCATGCGACACGGTCGACCCGGTGCGCCTTGCGGACGGTTTCCGACGAGACTTCGGACAGCCCGATAGCACCGATCTTTCCGGCCCTCTTGAGATCGGCAAGCGTGCCGATAACCTCTTCGATCGGCCGCCCGACTTCGCGCCGATGAACATAGTAGACGCCGATCCTTTCGACGCCGAGCCGCCGCAGCGAATTGTCGATGGCCTCCTTGAGATAGGCCGGCGAATTATCGATGTAGCGCTGTCCGGTGGCGCGCATGAAGCGGATGCCGCCCTTGCTGGCGATCGTCACCTTCGGCCGCCGGGTGCGCAGGAACTTGGCCAGGATCTCTTCTGAGATGCCCATGCCATAGGTATCGGCGCTGTCGAAATGCGTGACGCCGAGTTCGACAGCGTTGTCGAGGAGGCGCAGCGCCTCCTCTTCCGATGACGGTCCGTATGCGCCAGCCAGGTTCATGCAACCGAGGCTGACGCATGAGACGCGAGGCCCCAGAGTGCCGAGCCATCGCTCTTCCATGGGCGATCCCTTTTCTTTCCAGCCATTCGGCACGGGCCATCATGCTGCGAGCCCCGGCGGCCGATGGCAAGCGGTTTTGCCGGACTGCCGGAGCGCTAGAACATCTTTATCCGACCATCGAAGCGCGAAAAGCGGTCGCGTATGGTCGGATGATGCTCTAGGCCAAGTTTGAACAGTGATTTTAGTACGCTATTAAGCGTGGGCACGCTGCTGCAGCGCACAACAGTTTTGACTGGAAATTCAAACGTAGGGTGAGAGAAATTCGGCCCGGCTCCCCGCGGTGCGCAGGCTTGTAAGGCGGCTGCCCCGCACGACCTCCAAGAAATGTGGGGGAATTAAACCAACCCAACACCGGCCTGCCGAGTGTTGGCAACTAAAATAACACCGGCCTGCATCTGACACGAGCCTGCGAAGTGTCAGTTCTAAGGAGTGCACGAGCCTGCGAAGTGTCAGTTCTAAGGAGTGCACGAGCCTGCGAAGTGTCAGTTCTAAGGAGTGCACGAGCCTGCGAAGTGTCAGTTCTAAGGAGTGCACGAGCCT
>JAHJQI010000210.1 GCA_018819265.1 Alphaproteobacteria bacterium | reverse complement strand
AGCGGTGTTAAGTCGGTCATGGCCGTGGCGCTCCGTTGCGACGCAAGCACGCTCGTCTGGCAACGGTTTGCTACGCGATTTCAACGTCCTGCGCCACGGCCAACGCACGATTCCTCACGCCTGATGCATGATCCGGGTTAGGTGGAACCAGCGTTTCCGTTATACACACTCCACCCACAAAATCTTCGGGCGAACCGTCGGGGAGATTTCGGGACTTCTCCTTCATTTTAAATTCACGCCGCAGTTTCACGAACATGTTTGCGAAGAAGTCGAACGCGGCGAGCATTTCGATGATGCACGTGAATACAAGGCGTACCGCGCGGCTCTCGAACGCGACCCCGAGTTTCTGGTCATCCAAAATGGCTCGAAAAGATTTGAAAACTCGAGGCAACTCGTCGAGTTGGGGCTCATGCGCGAACCGTTTGACTTTATGGCGAAGACGACAGACAGCCTCCTGCAACCCGGACCGTCGCAGGTTCCGGAATTCGCAGAAGAAGCGACAGTTTATCTGGAACCCGATTTTTCGGGCAAACAATTGCGCGAGTTCAATTACTTCGATGACGAGTGGAAAGCCCAGATCGGGCAGATGTCGAACTTCATCAGGCACGGCGCGAGCGTTCTTGATTTAGGTTGCGGGCCGATGTGGCTCAAGGACATCCGACCTGACTTGCAATACACGGGCGTCGATTCTTGTCGGCGCAGCGATAATTCATTGGTTGCCGATTTCAACAAAGGCGAATTCCCGGTCACCAAGTCCAGCTATGCCTTTTTAAGTGGCGTACTTGAGTACGTGCAGGATGTGCCGGGGTTTGTCGAGCGGATCTGTACAACCTCAGAAGCCTGCATACTTTCATATTGCCTGCGCGGGACCCATCCGGACATTTCCGCAAGGAGGCAGTGGGGCTGGGTTAACGATCTGACGATGAATGAGATTGAGAATTTATTCTCTGCGCACTCTTTTCTGCTTGTCGCCGAAGACATGACCGCTTCCCGCAATAAGATTCTCGTTTTTGCGCGCGATGCAGCAAAGGATCAGCGGCTGCCGCCGCCCGTGCCGAGCCAAGAAGACGCCTTTCCGACGTCGGAATTGGAGCGCAACAGTCAGCGAAAATGGGTCCTTGGGCATTTGAACAAGTGGGGAGTTGGTGCGGAGCTCGGAGTATTCAGAGGCCATTTTTCCCAATTGCTTGCGCGCACCGCGCTTCCCAAGAAGCTTTACCTGGTGGATTTGTGGACAAAGCAGGGGGAACTGTTCGATCTGGGTGAAATTCCCTACACGAATTACAACAAGCTGACGACACGGCAGGCTATGGAAGATGCCATGCGCCGGATGGCGCCGTTCAAAAGCGTGTTCGATATTGAATTCCGGGAAGAAACGTCACTCGAATTCCTCGACGGCTTGGCGCAAACCGGTACGACACTGGATTACGCCTACATCGATACGTACCATCAATACGATCAGACCCTCGCCGAACTGCATGCTATTGATCGCGTCCTTGCGCCTCACGGAGTTATTTTTGGTGATGAGTGGCACCCTTCGAAGCACGCGGTTTTCCATGGTGTTTATCGTGCCGTTCAGGAGTTCTGTAGAAGCATGGACTACCACATCGTGGCCTGTGGTCCGGCGCTACAGTGGTGCGTGAAACGTCGGCCAAAATACTGAGTGTCGCGGGTTCAGCTCGACCTGTCCCGACCTGTCCCGAACAATCCCCTTGTCACATGTCCGCCCCCGGGCGCGGCGGCTCTTCGCTGGGCACTCGGTCATTGCGCTTCTCGCGTCAAACAAGCTGGTCGTAGAGATTTGACATGCGCTGCTGGAATTTTTCAGGACTGAACCTGTCAGCCGTTGCAGCTCCATTGGCCGACAACTCCGCGATGAGATCATCATCGCTGTCGAGCTGCCGTATCCCCTGAGCGATCGCATCGACATCATAGGGATCGACCAGCATCGCGCCATCGCCGGCAATCTCGGGAAGCGAAGCGACATTCGATGTCAACACGGGTGTGCCCATCAGCATTGCTTCGGCGACCGGCAGGCCGAAGCCTTCATAGACCGACGGGTAGAGAAGCGCGCGCGCACCGCGGATCAGATCGACGATGTCCTGGAGCGGCAGGTAGGAGAGCCTGCGGACCCTGCGTCTTGGTGTGATTGTGCCGTCGCGGGCGGTGTAGCTCAAGAAGCGTTCGGAATTGATGCGCTCAAGGTCCGCCTCGTACATCCATCCAAGACCGCCGGCGACCGCCAGCGGCCGTTGCGTACCGGAGGCGGCGTACGCATCGATCAGCCTTGAGACGTTCTTTTTCGGCTCGATCGCTCCGACGTAGAGATAATAATCCTTGAATTCCAGGTCGTGATGCTGCCGCAGCGATTTTCTCAACTCCGCCTCGGTGCGGCTGACGAACTCGTCTGGAAAAGCGACCGCCTGGTAGGTGTTGGTGATGCGATCCGGCGATATTGCGGCAAAGTCCATGATATCCTGGCGCGAGAACTCCGAGACCGTGACGATATGGTCCGCAGTCTTGCAAAGGTCGCGGATCATCGAAGCGAAGAAGGCCTTGTCGTCGGCCGTCGCGTAAGGCATCCGGAGTGGCACGATATCATGGATCGTATAAACGTTGGGGACGCCGCGAATCTGGATGGGTGCCGGTCTCGTGGCATGAAAAATATCGCAATCCGAGCGAAGTTTTACGGTCAGCCGCGTGCCACGGCTGTTGAAGTGCAGCCGTTCGACGTCAAGGAGATGGGGGACGGCGTGGATCCGCTCGAAGCCCTGCAATACCGCCTCGCGACCGACGACAAACCCGCCGGCGTTTTCGACCATGCCGGCTTTCATTCCAAAGGGGGCCCCGAACGCACGACGTAGCTCAAGGTAGCCCTTGTGCAGCAAGTTGTAGTTGCGCGGGCCGTCGAACAAGATGGCGTCTGCGAGTTTCTGATCGGAATGCGGGAGCGTTCGATTGCTGGCGACCAGCGCATCGATCCTGTAACCTGCCGAACTCAGCGCTCGCGCCAGTCCACGAGCGTAGGTGGCAATGCCGGTGCCCGAACCTAAAAGTAGGTTTTGCGCTTCAAGTAGAACACGCCGACTGTTTTTATTGCAATTATTCTGCACGGTTCGTTAGTCGCCCCTGTACCGTCGACTTTCGACGAACTAGCACACTTGCTCCGGCGTTGACAGAGTATCTTATCGCCCTACAACCGTTACTTCAGGAACCGGGAACTCAAGCGCGTTTGCGCAACGATTGCGTCACGCAGTGTTCACGGGGCTTGGTCTGCTCAACTTGTTTCATAAGAATATCAGGCTTGATTGTGCGCGCCCCATTCATCGGCTTCATCAAATCCTTCAGTGCCCAAAAGGCGGTCCGGCTCGGCGATTTCTATCGCGATCAAGGGCGGTGGTCGGCAGCGGCCAATGCGTATCGGCAAGCCGTCTGGATCGATCCGAATCTGAGCGGAATCTGGGTGCAGTACGGGCACGCGATGAAGGAGCAGGGTGATCTCGAAGCCGCCGAGAAAGCCTATCGCGAGGCGCAAAAGCGGGGTCTCGATGACAGCGATATTCACTTGCAGCTGGGACATCTTCTGAAGCTGCAGCGGCGGACCACTGCCGCGATCGCAGCGTACGTTGATGCCGTTCGCCGTGACCGCACAAATGCCTCGGCGCTCCTCGAACTGCAGCGCATGGGCGTAGCCCGCGACGACCTTCGTACGATCATGAAGTGGGACAGGCATGCGCACGGTGATACGGCGAGCAACACGGTTCACCCCGCCCGCTCGCTGGCCGTCGACATCAGCGATCTCGCCCACTACGTCAGCCAGTTCCGGCGGCCGAGCGGTATTCAGCGTGTGCAGTTGGGCGTCGGTCGCGGTCTGCTGGACGACCCTCCCAAAGGTATAGGTTTGAACTTCGTCGCTTTCAGCCCCGGCTTGCAAGGCTGGGTTGAGATCGATCGAGAGATTTTCTCCCGGATCGCACATGGCATGTCTCAGGCCCGTGGCGCCGATGACAGCGGGTGGCGCGAGGTGACCGGCTCACTGACGGCGCAACTCGTTGCCGGCGATGAATTCTCATTTCCCCAAGGAGCGGTGCTCCTCAATCTCGGTTCTTCCTGGGCGCTACCGAATTATTTCCTCGCACTACGGCGGGTTCGTGCGTCGAACGAAGTTACATTTGTTCATTTCGTACATGATTGCATTCCAGTCATCGCACCTCAGCATTTCGTACCGGAACTGCAACGGGATTTCCGCGAATGGATCATGCGGATACTCACTCACTGTGATGGGCTGGTAGCCAATTCGAACTCGACTGCGAACGATATTCAGCGCGTCGCCCAGGTGCTTGGTGAGGTGCCTCCGGCCATTACCGTTGCACCACTCGACGCAGTTCCCGCGACCGGCGCCGACCGTTTCAGAAATTCGCACCCGGCGAACTTGCCATTTCTCGCGGACGTCGGCCTGGAGGATGGGAACTACGTACTTTTCGTTGGAACGATCGAGCCCCGCAAAAACCATCTCCTCGCATTCGATGCCTGGGAAAGACTTATCAAGGAGCGCGGCGCGGACGGTACGCCGCCGCTCGTCTGCGTCGGCGGCAGCGGCTGGAAGAACGCCGCTATCGTAGCTCGTTTGCAAGAGAGCGAAAATCTACGATCAAAGGTGACGCTACTGCAGGGAGTTGCGGATGTTGAACTCGATCAACTGTATCGCGGTTGTCGATTTTCATTATATCCCAGCCGCTATGAGGGATGGGGGCTGCCTGTCACCGAGTCGCTTGCCAAGGGAAAAGTACCTCTTGTTGCGCGCGTGTCTTCTCTCCCCGAGGCCGGAGGCGACTTCGCGGAATACTTCGAACTCGATGATGGCGATGAGTTGTTCGCAAAGTTGAATCGGTTGATCGACGACGATGCCTACCTGGCCGACAAGGAAGCGGCAATTGCCACCGGCTTTCGGCCCAGATCCTGGGCCGAGATCACGCAGCAGATCGTAACCTGCGCGCTCACCACACCCCTCAAATCTCTCGCCGGCATGGCATTGCAACGGATGCCCTATGGAACCTTCGTCCGGTTCGCACGCGAGCCCTCAGGACTGGCTGCAACGGGCATCGCAGCTGGGGAAGGGTTTCGCGTTGGTCAGGGTTGGGGGGACCTGGATGAAACCTGCGCCTGGTTTGCCGGAAACGGTGCGGCCATTGTCACTTTCCGCACGCCTCGGGAAGCGATAGCCGACCCGGGCGGCTGCCGAATAGCCGCATTGGTTCGGGCGTCCGCGGAGCCGGCATTGAACGGTGCATTCGGCAACGAAGCCGGCATCTCTTCGATCGGTCTATCCGTGCAACTCGGCTCCAGGTCATTTGGCCCCTATGTTATCGAGGCGGGCCGGGACCGGTGGCTTGAAATCGAGATCGAACCAGAGATGCTGCGCGCGGGCGAATTGGAGGTAGGTTTTGTCGCAGCTTCCCTCGAAGGCGATCGATGCCGAAGTGGAGCGGCAGGCCTTGTGGGAATGTACCTTCATGGAGCAAACGATCGCCGCTCCGCCGAAAAATTCTACCGGGGGGTGGCTCTCGACGCAGTGCGCTATTCCGGCTTGCCGCAGCGGCTCATCCATGAAGAACTGCAGCTTGCAGACGTCAACAGCCGAACCGCCATCCCCTTTCATGAGATCGAATCGGAAAGCCCGCAAGGATGATCGAACCGCGTGACCATATCCTGCTGGGCGCGCCCGGTGCTCTTGGTTTATGGATCTTCGACCTTGTCAAACAGCTTGTCCCGCTGTCGCGTTCCAGAAAACCGGCAACGTTCTTCGTCGAGCGGACCGAAACAATTCCCCCACTCCCGGCAGGCGCGGAAGGGCGGATCCTGCTTTGCCATTACCCGAATGCGCAGATCGTCAAGGCCATAAGCGCGAGCCACGCGCAAGTTACCTATATTTCGGAACCAGCCCGGCAAGTGGCGGAGTTTCTAGTCCATGAAACCGGACGAACGCCGATTGAGGCCGTCCGCGTTTGTTCCGCTTCCTACGTTGCCAATCTCGCATTGCGATATCTTGACGACGCCGCCATGATCGAGAGGTCGCTCCCCCGCAGCGCATTGCAGATTGCCTCGTCGTTGTCCGCGCGATTCGGGCTCGACGAAGCAGCGGACGACCGCAAGAAACTGGTGGACCGATTTACGGGTGGACGCTCGAATGAGCCGTTGGATGTGGCGGTGAAAAATTACCGGCGGGCACGGGCAGAAAACGAGGCCGATGCTGCTCGGCACGATGTCGCAAACCTCCAGCATCTCGTGGCAAGCATCCTCGTTCCCATGCATGATATGGCGTTTGTCGATGAGCCCCATGCAATCATATGGCCGGCCGAGTGCTTTTATCTCGCCGACGAACCGGATGCGAAGAAAATGGCGTCCTCGAACGCCTTTATCGAGCTAACCGGACCGTCCCGCATGCTTCTTCACGGGCCTTATCTGCATCTTCCGGCGGCAAGATACCGGGCTGCCATCACACTCGACGTGCGGGATTTCGCCAAGGACTGTATCTTTCGCGTCGATGTCAGCTGCGGAGCCACCGAACTTGGAAAGTTCAGATTGGTTCCTCGCAAACCTGGGCGTTCGATTGCGGAATTCGAATTTGAGGTTGTCGATCCCATACCGGAAATTCAAGCTCAATTGGTCGCCGAGCGTGGCGCGATTTTCGGGCAGGTCAAGCTCGAGCGCTTGACGCTGACGCCGGTCACGGCCGCGTCGTTAAAACCTCGCACCGCTCCGCAGCCCGGCGACATCATGCAGGCTTGCGAGCGATAAAGGTGTGCGAGCCGTACTGCCCCGTCCAGCCATCGGCCAAGACTTCGCGCAGTTCGAGGCGCGCAGCGGCAATGCTCGCAAAGACCTCCTGCATTGGCAATGCATGCATATCGAGAATCGATGGATCGCTCTTCAGATAGCTTTCGATGGAGAATGCATATCTCAAGGTATGTGTGGGAACTTGGAAATAGGCGACGCCGCCAGGTCGAAGCTTCGGCAGCAAGGTGTTGAGCATATACAGGCTGACCGGCGGCGGGTTGTGCTGCAGAACCATCACCGAATACAGCAGGTCGAATTCCGGTAGATCGGCAATGTCCTGAACCTTCGTCAGAAGTCGGCAGTCGACGTTGTCGATCCCATCTTGCCGCATCGCGTCTTCACAAATTCGCATGTTGCCAGCGGCAACGTCGACCGCGACGATTCTATCGAAGCGCGCGCTTAGATAGCGCGTAGCGCGGCCAACGCCACAGCCCAATTCAAGGCAAACCCCCTTGGGAGGGTTCATGAAGCAGCGCTCCAGTGCGGCGTCGAACAGGTTCATCTCGTTCCTGGCGCTGGCCTCGAAGGACGCCTGATGCCCTTCGATAGTACTCATCCGATAGCGCTCATCCGTCAGTACCGACCAGTACGGCTCAGTTTCACCAAGCTTGGACCATTGCTTGCGGATGCGCTCAAACAATGCCTGCATATTCTCGAACGAAGTGCGCGTTTCGATCGCCTGGCGCCGGGCTCCGCGACCGACGGCGACGGCGCTCAGGTAACCTGGAGCACCCAACTTTTCGATGTACTCGGTGCTGGTGGAGAAGTGCTGCAAGATTTCTTCTGCGCTCTCCATCGAAGCAGCAGCTTCCTCGACAACGCTGGTGTTCTCGGGCTCTCTTTCGAGCAGAACACGGTAACCTGCACGGATAATCTCATCTTTCGAAAACATTGGACCTCGGTCTTTATCAACGCGATGATCGTTCAGGTACGAGAGGAAAGTCGCCCCGACAGCCAGCCGACGCTACACGGAGAGAGTAACGTGTAAACTGCCATTGCGGGTCACCTGCTTTCGTGAACCGGACTACTCGCTTCTCGTCCGGCGGACCGAACGTCCCGGACAAGCGACATCCGTTCATCCGGCAATGTCTCCTTCGTAAACCCGGTAGCGCTTGCATGCTGGACCGGCGGCTGTCTCGGCAAGCTTGACCATCGGTTCGTTGGTCTCGAGTATCCATGAAAACTCGACCCAATCGAGATCATATTCTCTGCCCAGCACCAAGTAGTCCGATACAAGCATCGACAGGATCGCTGGAGCCAGATGGGACCGTCTATACTTCTTCCGAATTCCGAGCAGCAGGATTCTTGCCGTCTTCCATTTGTCCATATAGATGGCAGTTGCCAGCTTCAGCCAGTTCATCGGAAGCAATCGCCCGTTGAACGTGGCGATCTCATTGTTGAGATCGGGCAGTACAACCATCATGGCAGCAGGCTCGCCGTTGATTTCGACGATGCGGCCGAACTTTCCCCGCATGATCGGGCGCATCTCCTTGGCAAGGTGTTCGATCTCGGCAGCATCAAACGGCACGAACCCCCAGTTTTCGCTCCAGGCATCGTTGAAAACATCAAGCGCCACCCGAACTTCGTCGTTGAACCGGCGCATATTGAAGTGCCGCGTTGAAACCTGGTCCGAGGCCCGCGCCAGATTGGCCAGGCGCTCAACGATTGGCGGCGGATCCTTGGGTGACATGCGATAGCACAGGACATCCATGGCCTTGTTCAAGCCGGCGGTTTCCAACAGCTTTCCCATGGTCGAAGTGGCATGAGGCATCATGAAGGCAGGCGGCGCGTGGAAGCCATCGACGAGCACTCCGATTTCCTGATTGATCGTCAGTGACATCGGTCCGCGAATTTTCTTGAGACCGCGGGCGCGGAGCCAGCTGGACGCCGCCGCTACCAGCGCCTGGGCAATCAGGGGGTCGTCGATGCAATCGAAAAAGCCGAAATGCCCGGTAGAGTCCCCGTGCTGCTCAAGATGCAGGCGATTGACCTGGGCAGAAATCCGACCAACCGGCGTTCCGTTTCGATAGGCGATGAAGAAGGTGGCGTCGCCGAATTTGAAAAAGGGGTTGTGGCGCGGACTGACCCTTTCCTTTTCGGACAATCGCAATGGCGCAACCCAATAAGGATCGTTGGCGAACACAGTATGGGGCACCGAGAGCCAGTCGTTGAGGCGCTCGGCGCCGATCATGTCTTCAATGACGACGTCATTATGCAAAGTTAAAAATCCCTCTTCAAAGCATTGCGACAAATCTGGAATAGAGAGTCGACCATGAACGAGGGCATGATCGATGCCCCGAAGGCAACGGTACGCCACTGCCAGGGGAACGCAATTTCCGATTTGCCATTCGAAACAGCCGTGAGGATGCGGGCCGCGGCAGCTTCAGCCGTGAGGCTGAACGGCATCTTCATGGGCAGATCTACGTTCATCGGGGTCTCAATGAAACCGGGGCAAACGACAAGGACCTTCACTCCCGCAGGCGCAAGCAGCCTCCTCAGACCCTGACCGTAAATGCGCACTGCCGCTTTCGATGCCGAATAGACCGGTGCATCTGGCAGGCCGTGATAGGCCATGATCGAACTGACGATAACGATCTGCCCGCGACCGCGTTCACGGAAGCCGGCCAGCAGGGGAGTGACCGAATTGATCACACCCATGGTGTTGGCTTCGAAAATCTGCCTTGCGTGTTCAGCGGTTTCTCCCGTCGCTGGCGCGAGAACGGCCTTCCCCCCGATGCCCGCGTTTGCAATGACCATATCGACTGGTGCGCTCGCCTGGGCTTCGGCGAGGCACGAGGCGATCGCGCGGCTATCGGTGACGTCGACGCTGTAGGCCACGCATGACGATCCAGCTGCAACGCATTCGGCGCGAACGCCGTTGAGCCGCCCGGCATCACGCCCGATCAACGTCAAATGGCAATGAAAGGGAGCGAGCTGGCGCGCAAGTGCGGCACCGATCCCGCTGCTGCCGCCAGTGATGACGATATGCCTGGAGTTGAACGGCTCGGCCATCAGTAAAAGAACTTTCTGTCCGCGAATTCTGGTTCCGGTGTCAATCGCGGGTGGAGAGGTGTCAAGAGCCCATCGTCGAACCATATGCTGTTTGTGCACGATGTTTACCGGCCACTTTCAGGTGCGACGACGGCGCTCATCGGTATCGGCACGGCGGACCAGAGTACAATTGCTCTGCTGAGTGTGCTAGTGTCCCGTCTCCGAAGTTCGCCTCCACTCTGCGGCAACCACTCGAGCGAACTTCGGAGACAAAAGGGACACTAGAATCATAAAGTTGCTAGTGTAGCGCATCTAACGTTTGGTACCCACTTGCTGCTGGCGTATCGACCAAACGTTAGATGCAAAAGCTACACTAGAATCATAGGCTTGCTAGTGTTCCTTATGGTTCCGACATTTGCTCTTAGTCCTGCTGCAACGGGGAGCAAATGTCGGAACCGGAACACAAGTGTGATTCAGATTCAGAAGTTCGCTCTGGGCCGAGCCGCAGATGGTAGCGAACTTCTGAATCATCACACTAGGAAACGATACCGTATGCGGTCGCCGTTGCCGACGACAGGGCAACCTTGTTTAGTTGCGCGCTGGCGTCGCGGGATTTGATTACGATGGGGGCGGCTTGAGCGACCATTTGCTGAAAATCCAGGCCGATCGGCTTGAAGCTCCAGCGACGCGTGAAATTGCCTCCAATCACGGTTACGATTTGGCGGGCAGCAGGCTGTTTTCGATCGCCCGCTTGCTGCTTTTTCTTGCTCCCAGCGTTCTTGCTGTTCTTTACTTCGGGTTCATTGCCGCCGAAAGGTACGTCGCCGAGGCCTCTTTCGTGGTCAGGACCCCGGCCCAGCAGGCAAGCGGACTGGGGTTCGGCGCGTTGCTGCAGGCCACCGGCCTCGGCCGTTCGCAAGATGAGGTCTATTCGGTCCAGGCGTACATGAAGTCGCGTACGGCGGCCCGTGAACTTCGAGAGCAGATCTCGGTCAACACCGTCTTCAGCCGCCCGGAGGCGGATGCGCTCGCCAGATATCCGTCGTTTCTGTACGGCCCGTCGCTCGAAGAACTTTACGAGTATCTGCAGTGGATGATCGACGTCACCCATGACAGTACGACCGGCATTACGACACTGACCGTACAGGCTTTCCGCCCGGAAGATGCACAGCAAATCGCGCTTATGCTGCTCGAACTCGGTGAGAAGAAGGTCAACGACCTCAACGCGCGGGTGCGCAATGATGCCGTGAAACTAGCCGAAGACGAAGTCGGCCGCGCGGAAAAAAGACTGGTCGCGGTGCAGGTGGATATCACCCGGTTTCGCAATCATGAAACGACAATTGATCCAGCAAGTTCTCTTGTGGTGCTGACCGAACTGATGGCACGGCTGCGGGCCTCTCTCACCCAAACCGAGGCGCAAATCAGGGAGGTCTCTTCGGCAGCCGAGACGAATCCGCAACTGCCGAGCCTGCGTCGCCGGGCCGAGGCTCTGCGACAGCAAATTACCATCGAGCGCGAACGGATCTCCGCCGGGCCAGGCGGGCTGGCCGACAAGCTGGCGACCTACGAACGCTTGGTGCTCGACCGGGAGTTCGCCAAGCAAGCGCTTGAAGCCGCCGCGAAGTCGCTCGAAACCGCGTTGTTGGAAGCTCGCCGCAAGCAGCTCTATCTTGAGCGCATCGTCGAACCGCTCGCCGCGGACCGGTCGACCGCGCCTGAGCGGCTTCGACATATCGTGGCTGCGTTCGGTCTGAATATCCTCGCGCTGCTGATCGGCTGGCTGGTCTATGCCGGTTTCAGGGAGCACACGGTGCAGCACGATGCGTGAACCGATCTCCTGGAAAACGGCATCGAGCGCAGCCAGAGTGCAGCTGCGCTGCATATCCGCGCTGATGGTGCGCGACATGATGATGCGTTATGGACGCGAGAACATCGGCTTTCTGTGGATCGTCCTCGAGCCCATCCTGCTGACTGCCGGAGTGATGGTCCTGTGGTCATTCATCAAATCGGGCGACGAACACGGGATTGGGCTGCTGACCCTGGTGATGACGGGCTACCTTCCCCTGACCTTGTGGCGGCACATCTCGCAGGCTGGCGTGCACGCGTTTCGCCGCAGCCGGGGCCTGCTCTATCATCGCCACATCACGCTGATGGACTCGCTTCTGTCGCGGCTCGTTTTGGAGTTCGTTGGAACATCCGGCGCCCTGTTCCTGGTGTATGCGGTTCTGGCGCTCGCCGGGGCCGTCGAGACCCTGAGAGATCCAGGGCTGGCGCTCCTGGGGTGGGTGTCGATGGGCGTGCTGTCGCTCGGGGTGGCGGTCTGTTTCGCGGTCATTACGGAATATTCAGAGGTCTCCGAGAGGTTTATCCAGCCTCTCCAGTACATCAACCTGCCCATTTCCGGCGCCTTCTTTGTCGTGGCCTGGCTGCCGAAAGCGGCGGCGGATCTCGCGCTCTACAATCCGTCGGTGCATTGCTACGAGATGTTCCGCGCAGGCTTCATCGGCGACCAGGTGACCATGCATTACACACCGTGGTATCCTGCGGCCTGCGGTTTCGTGCTGCTATTCTTCGGATTGCATTTCATGAATCGCGTGCGGGATCGGCTTCATTTCGGTTAAGGCCGGCCTCGCATGGGGAAAGGACGGCCTCCTCAATCATCGAGCCGATGACAAAGTGCGGCAAACGAAAACCGAATATACAATACCGGCCCAAACTCACAATGTCATTTATTGAATCAGCTGCCATTCTCACGCAACGAGAACTGCCAGTTCCTCCTGCTTATCGAAATAAATGTAGGTCCTGCGCCCTTCACTTGTCTCCCCGGCTGCAAATTCCGGCTTAAGGGGCGCATTGGAATATCTATCCAAAATTTCAGGAATCGAGATCTTGAAATCATCGAATCCATCAGGCAAAGGCAGTTTTTTATTCTCCCAGTTCAAAAACGCTATGTCGCCATTAAAATATCCTCCACTCTTATTCACGCTGGGAAGCAGCTGGTAATGCTGCAAATGGAGCGGCTCCGTTGATTTTTTCGCAATTATCGTAATATTGTAATTGTAGGCACCAACTCGGGCCGCGCGACAATCAAACCCGCATTTAATCAAATGTATAAGTAGGAGGCCCCCGTTCCAGAGGGTAACATGCTCGAATAGCATGTCGCTTTTCATCGGGGGCACAGTTATCGCCACGTAACCGCCCGGTCGCAAATCCCGGTGAATTTTTTCCAAGAAGATACCTGGATTAATAATGTGCTCATATACGTGAGAGCACCAAATAATATCATATTTCTTGCTCGGCGTAAAACTCTCATACTCACCTTCAAAAATCAGATCTTCCATTCCTTCTTGGATATCGAGAACATCAACATGTAGGCCCCTATTTCGGAAAAATCGTGCGTGCAGTCCATCGCCACCACCTATATCCAGCATGCGCATTCCAGGTTGCGCAACCAGCATGATCTCCAGGCAACCAAGAAAAGCCCGGAATCGTAATTGCCTTGGGACCTTTGTGCCGTGTGTCAAAAACTTCATCGCCGTCATTGATTAGAAAACTCCATCAGGTAAGGTGCGTCAAGGCATCGCAACTTGGATCGAGGTCGTGGGCCAATCGATAGTATTGATTCGAATCCTCAGGTCTACCTGCCATCTTTAGCAGGTGCCCCATTTGAATGTGAAGGTCTGCATCTTGCGGCATCAACTCAAATGCCTTTGCGTATGCAAAGAAGGCGGTCTGATAGTCACCATATTCCTTGAGCATATGACCGTATTGGATCCAAATTTGAGGTTGGTGCGGCTGCATTGCCAGCGCTCCTTTATAAAGGCGCGCAGCCGTTTCGTGATCGCAAGCTTCACGATGTTGATCAGCCTGTCGCACTAACTCGTCATAAGAACTGCGCCGGAGAAACCCAAAGAGCTCAAACTTATCGTGATCAACCAACTTCCGTTTGCTTTCAAGGCGAAATTGGCCGGGCTCGTGCGGGCCTCGCTGTAACAGATTTTGTTTGCTTAGCTCCCGGTCCAGTAATTCTTGTAGATTAAGGAAATGATTTTTCCACCGTGGCGATTGGTACTGCGGCAATCGCTTTAGTTGGGCTTCTCGAGCCAATGAGTGCGGCGCTGCATAATCCAGCACAGTATTCATCCATGTGATGGCATCCAGTGGGTCGATGAATTCCGCGAGATTTTGGCTTGCCTCGCGAAAAACGGGAATATCCGAGCAGATAGCGGGGACCCCCATTGCCAAGGCTTCGACAAGCGGCATGCCCCAACCCTCCCCAAATGAGGGGAAGAGGAGCGCGCGAGATCCACTGATAAGTTCACGAAGCTTTCGATCTTCGGCATGACTCAATTCATGCACTTTAGATTGAATACCTGCACAACGTTCTAGGTAAGCAAAGATGCTATCGCTGTCCCAGCCCCGCTTGCCGATAATATAAAGATCTGGAACGTCAGCCAACTCGCGCGTCTCGCAGAGCCGGCGCCAGATGTTGAGAATAAGCGCATGATTCTTGCGAGGCTCGATTGTCCCCACCATAACAAAATATGGCGCGCCCGGTTGATCTGCCGGAGCCTTGTTAACTGCAATGCTGTCGGAAAATTGCTTCTCCAGACCGATGTGAAAAATGTATGGCGAAGGCTCACCGAGGTTCTCCTTCTTGCACCATGCCATCAAACTATTACGCGTATCTCCTGAATTGGTGAGAATTGTAGAATCGAGTCGAAGGACATTTTTTATACGGGATTTATGGTTTTGCGGATCAGCGGTTTTTACGTATTCTGGGAATTGAATCGGAAGCATGTCATGTATATAGAATGCGAAGCGCATTTGCCACTTAAGGAATAGCGGCAAGAATAGTTTCTCCCTGTCTATACCGTGATGTGAGACATTCAAATAAATATTTCTCGGTGTCGACTTGATGAAACTTACAAGCGAACCTGGTAGGTAGGGAAGATTTGGATCGTTAGAAGTCGGCGGAAAGACTGGTGCCTTTAAGTTGTGCGCTGATGAACTCCAACGCGCTTCGAGATAATCGACAATCCGTCGGGCTTGACCGTAAGGCACAATTTCGAAACGATCTTGGTTCTGGCGCACGAATGCCGGTAAGAATTGCTCGCTCGACAGGAGCCACTCTGCATATCGCAACTCGACTCGGTCAATACCAGTTGGAGTGCGTTGGTCTATCCGCGACACCAGGCGTGAAATATCTAAAATTGCGCCAGGTTTCTTTCGCTCAATGTTTGCCATTACTCAGCGCCCCCACTTCATAGCAAGGCTAAACTTGAGTGCGCCCTCGCATGGATCAGGCAATTCTAGAGGTGGAGCCGTTTCATGCAAACCAATGAGATAAGACAAGTAACCTTCTCTAAATATTGCTGGTGGAACGGGATAATAGACTTGCGCCTCGAATGACTGTTCGACAGTCCAATCTTGATCAGGAATATTCCGACGGGATGGCAAGAACCTCTTGGATGGCATGTCGAAATAGCGAGCCTCGGTAAGCGTCCCAGAGGATAAGCTAGATACCGATGCAAGTTGTCTCATGGCAAGTATGTCGTATGAGTTCCAATCCACCCACTTGAGATTGCTAATCTTCGAAAATCGCGCTTTCAATACTTCGGCATTTTCTACGTGCGGATGAGGCTTATAATAAATATTCGGATGGTCTGCGGATAATTCGCATAAAGCATTCTCAACGTCATCTATGGATGCCAACTGTCCGTCAGAGATGAGAGATGAATCGACTCCAATTTGGCCGAAAAAGACAACGCTGCCCGCAAAAGGCTCTTTCGACCGGTGCATCCTTGCTGTGCGGCCAGCCGAAATACGCGTAAATTCGCTTATTAGGGCGTCAGGTACAGAGGTTTCGACAATGCGGTCGTAAATCGATCGGACGTTTGACCTTGCCCCGAACATATAATCTGGCAGGAACCGGACCGGATGGAGAAAGAAATCTATATACGGAATGTCGTGTCGCTGGAGTATTCTAAGTAAGTAAGGTGGCAACTCATACGCTATAACTAATGAGTTTTCGAATCGTGCTGCAATCTGGTCCTCTAATGTGCTATCGTTTATATCGTCAAAAATTGAAGCCCAACCTGCCGATGAGAACTCACGGCACAGCCGCCTATAGACAGCCACGCGAGAAAGTGGGTCCGGATATGCAAACTCAAGCAATGGAACCACAGGTAATGATGTTATATTTCCCGCCAAAACACCAAGTATTTCATATATCCATTTGGTGTTTATTGCGGCCGGCGGTGCAACTAAATCCTGAACTCGGTCATCTACTCTGTACAAATCAGAAGTAACAATAATCCGTTTCGTGGAATAATTTTTTAGAAATTCAGCACTTTTCGCCATCTGCAGTTTTTCCCCAAGCTGCGACTCAATGCAATCCATCAGCCATCGGCACCGTCTGTCAGATACTATAATACGAAATGGAAGTCTACAGATCGCGAAAGTTTGTGCGCATCTGGTCCTCCATCGCAATCGACTACTGGGATCGGCGACGGCGTTCGCGAAGATCGACCGGAACCGAATGGCAGCAGGATATTGCGTTTTTCCGGTCGCGAGCACGACAGCGCAATCTTCCGGTCGCGACCGGATCTTGTCATAGACCTGGGCAGCCGTAGCGACCCCTCATACCTGTATGTGGCGATGTTCGAGGGAACCGACGTCCCGTTGTGGAGACCGGCACTTCTCTCAGAGACGCGGAAGCAGTCGGATGGGACTTACACGGGTTGCCCGCTGGCGACTCTTGTCGAGGCCTTCATGGCGGTTTCCCGGTCGCGGGGGCGAAGCCCGGCCAAAGGCCTGGTGACGAGCAGCCTCGATCTTTCGTTCCTCTATAACCGTCTGGTCCGCAGCTATACCCGCTTCATCTAGTGTGATGATTCAGAAGTTCGCTGCCATATGCGGCTCGGCCGAGAGCGAACTTCTGAATCTGAATCACACTAGTGTTCCGGTTCTGACATTTGCATCCCATTGCAGCCAAGTTCCGAGCAAATGTCAGAACCATAAGGAACACTAGCAAGCCTATGATTCTAGTGTAGCTTTTGCATCTAACGTTTGGTCGATACGCCAGCCGCTAGTGGGTACCAAACGTTAGATGCGCTACACTGGCAGCTCCATGATTCTCGTGTCCCTTTTGTCTGCGAAGTTCGCTCAGGCGGCTGCGGCGGAGTGGAGGCGAACTTCGCAGACGGGACACTAGACCGATCCATCAACCGTGATGCTTGAAGCATTTGTGATTCCGGCACGCGTGGCATCTGCCAGTTTGACGGCGGGGGTTGTCGGATGAGGGCCCGCGCGGGGCTTCCGGCTCGCCCATGGAACCGACCTGGCAGCTGGCAGTTGTCTGGTGACGGCTTCTGTCAATCGTTGACAGGGAGACAGCATCACAAGGGACCTCGCTATGAATTATCATCCCCTCTTCGACCGGATCGGCCTTTGCCTCTCTGGGATCGTGCTGATTGGATCCGTCCTGATCGCGCTGCTGCTGGTCGACCCTGCCTCGGCCGCCGAGCAAGCAAAGCCGCAAGATGGTACAACGACCACGGAAAAATCGGCCGAGTATGTCGACACCGCCAAGCCGACAAAAGACGGCACCGTGCATCCAAATGGGGTCGAAGCCAAGCCACGCGAAAAGTGGTTCTCGCCGTGCCCGGCGGACAAGAAGATCACCAAGACAGGCGACTGTGTCGGCATGGATGAAGCCGGCGCCGATGAGAATGCGCAGAAGTAGTCCGCCTGCGGTGTGATCGCACCGCCCATTCGACGCTTCGCGGCTGATCGTCAAATTCGAATTTGCAGCCACTCTTTGTCAGGAACCTTTACGGTTCGAATCGGTTGTTCGACTCGATTTTGCACCGCTGGAAAGGTAGTCCCATGTCCGGTCCGAAGAACCTCAAAGACCTATTCGTCCACACGTTGAAAGACGTCTACTACGCTGAGCAGCAGCTCGTAAAAGCGATCCCGAAAATGGAAGAGCTAGCCGCAGACGCATCGTTGAAAAAGGGATTCAAAGCCCATCACAAGCAGACGCAAAACCACGTCAAG
Source organism: Alphaproteobacteria bacterium (assembly GCA_018819265.1). Lineage (GTDB taxonomy): Bacteria > Pseudomonadota > Alphaproteobacteria > Rhizobiales > Hyphomicrobiaceae > Filomicrobium. Next base: position 13,542 of record JAHJQI010000210.1, on the reverse strand, counting down.
CGTCTCGAGAAGGTGTTTGGCCTAGTTGACGTCAAGCCTTCCGGCGAAAAGTGTGACGGGATCGACGGCATCATCAAGGAAGCCGAAACGGTGATGAAGGAGGTCAATGACGAAAAGACCCGCGATGCGGCGATCATTGCGGCTGCCCAGGCGGCCGAACACTACGAGATTGCCCGCTATGGCGCCCTGGTATCCTGGGCCGAACGACTCGGGTTGGAAGAAGCCAAGAACATTCTGCGCGATACGCTCGCCGAAGAAAAAGACGAAGACAGCAAACTGACGCGCCTTGCGGAAGACAAGCTCAACGCAAAGGCGAAAGCCTGACTCCGTCGATGTCCTCTACCCCTGGGTGGATGAGCAGTGATCAGTCCACCAAGGTACATGTCGAGCGCGTCCGCGTTCGTCAGACAGCGGGTGTGAGCTTCAACGGGTTATGGAGGCGAGCCATGAAACCGAAGTCCAACGAAAGTCGGCCCGCGAAGGAGGGTCACGATCACAGGGCGAAGTTGGAGCAATGCATCACGGAACTTGGCGCGGCGATCCTGAAACTGAAAAATGAACACGAGGCCGAGGACGCCGAGATCGCGACTGAGCTCGAAGAGCGGTACGCCGATCTCCGCAAGGAATTCGATGCGTTCAAATCCGCAGGAGTGTCAGCTGGCGAGTTCACCGGCAAGGCGGCTGAAGCTCTCAAGGACGCGAAAACCCGATTTTCCACGGCCTACAAGGGTGTCAAGGACTACGCGACCAACGAGGAAAGGGCGGCCAAGTGGAAACAAGGCGCGCAGGAAGTTCGTCAAGGTGTGAGCCGGGCCTGGTCGCGTGCATCTGATAAGTTCGATAGCGCCTACCAACGATTGCAGAATCGCTCGCGAGATAACGACGAGAAGCGCTGAAAAGCGCTGAAATCCTTGGCCCGTCAGTTGCCCGCACCCGACTTCACGACTTCGGATGCCGCCACCCAGCGCGGTCCATCGACCGTGGAAATGAGGAAGCGTCCATTGCCGGTCGCCACGCGGCGTATCTTGATGGGGACCGACAATGCCGTGACCGGCACACGCGCACCTTGGTTTCCGAGTTCGTCATTGAAGAGGACAACGGTCGTCTTTCTGAAACCGACGATAAAATCCGCAGCCGGGGCACTGACATCTGCCGCTTGCCCGGATGAGGCGGCGCCACCCGCCAAGGCTATCGCTGGCTCGGCAGGAACTGCCGGTTCTGGCGAAGCTGTTGCATTTCCGCTATTGGATCCCAGAGCGGCTTGACCATTCGCTTGCGGCGGCTTCTCGATGCTCTGCGGGGCTGCGGACTGATTATCCAGTTGCGGCAGTTCCGCCGACAGGTTGGCAGTTCCGCAAGCGACGAGACTCACGAGGCTGAACGCAGCGCAAATTGTCAGTGCCGGACGCTTGAACATTCGTGAAATATCCAGATTATCTGCGCTCCAGGGCTTGCTGCGGCGAGATCACACGTTTCGTTGGCCAAGATCGATCCGGCTGTTATAAGCAGGAACACTTGGAGAAATCCAGGAGGGAGCGGAAGGATCGCCAACGCTCTGCCGGGCCGTAGCCTGCTCCTCCTGGCGCCATATCGCGCCCGATTGTTCGCCGGCTACAGCGACTGCTGACGATAGTGCATGATGGGGAGGCAATTATGGTCAGCTCATCTCAAATTCGTGGGGGTGAAATTGCTGTCGCGCGGTAAAGACAGCCTGACGGGGGACCAACTGATCGAACTGATCCCGCTGGATCAGCCGCTTGATAATGTCCATAGACAACCCTGGCACAGTCCGGAAGGGCTGATCAATCGGGCGTATGAGCACTTCTGGTACAACGTCTGCGTCGTTGCTCCAACAGTGCTTGCGGCGATTTTCTTCTTGTTCATGGCCGCCGACCGCTTCGAGACAGAGGTCCGCTTTGTCGTCAAGAGTCCGAATTCCTCCGCCTCCACTCAGCTGAGCAGCCTCGTCGCCGACACCGGCATCGTTCGATCGAACGAGGATGCCTATATTGTGCACGCCTTCCTGCAGTCTCGCGATGCGGTCCGCCGACTTGTCGAGGATGTGGATCTGGCCAACAAACTCAGCCAACCTGCATTGGACTTCGTTTGGGGGTTTCCCGGCCTGTTCGGCGGCGAAAGCCGGGAACATCTTTGGCGCCACTTCGAGAAATTTATTTCCATCGATTTCGATTCGTCGACGGGAATAACGATCCTTAACATCCAAGCCTTCCGTCCCGAAGACTCGAAGGCCATTGCCGAGTCGCTGATCAGGAATAGCGAACAGCTTATCAACAATATCAGTAAGCGGTCGCAGGTGGCCACGTTGGCCGGCGCCACACGTGAGGTTGAAATCAGCCGGGAGCGCGCCCGCAAGACTTTGGAGGACGTAACCGCCTTTCGTAAAAGAACCGCGCTCGTCGATCCGACGAGCTACTCGAAGGCCGCACTCGAAACCATCACGACGTTGTCGGTCGAGATCGCCCAGGTGCGCGCGGAACTTGCCCAGCTGGCAACCTCCTCACCGAATAGTCCGCAGGCCCAATCGCTGCGGCTGAAGATCGACGCGCTCGCCCACCAGATCACCGAAGAGAGAGCGGCGCTCGCTGGTTCGGACAGTTCGCTGGCGCCTCTGATCGCCGAATATGAACGGCTCTCGCTGGAACGAGAGTTCGCGGAACGGACATTCGCCTCGGCCATGACGGCGCTGGAAATCGCGCGCATCGATGCGGGACGCCAGCAACTCTACCTCGATTTGATCAGCATGCCGATAATACCTGACCATGCCCAGTACCCCTACAGGCTGCTCAACATCCTTTTTGTGTTTCTGGGTTGCTCGATGGCCTACTCGCTGTTGCGGGGAGTGATCGGCGACACGCTATCTCATGCCGGCAACTGAGGCTTGGAATGTCAGACAGCATGACGCATACGCATGGGACTGAAGCCTCTGGAAGCCTCCGCGAGGGTACGCTGGCGCCCGACCGGGCAATCGTGGCGCGAGACATCGTCAAGGAGTTCGATACCGAGATCGGGCGCAGACGCGTTCTCGACCGCGTCTCGTTCCGCATTGGCGAGGGCGAGCGAATGGCGATCCTCGGCCGAAACGGCGCCGGCAAGTCGACGCTGATCCAGATTCTGTCGGGTGTGCAAACCCCGACCAGCGGAACAGTAGAGCGCGGAATGAGGCTGTCATGGCCACTTGCCCTGGGCGGTGGCTTCGAGGGTGAGTTGACTGGATACGACAATGTCCGCTTCATAGCCCGCATCTACGGCGCGCCGGTGAAGGAGACCTTCGATTTCGTCGTCGATTTTACCGAGATCGGCAACCAGATCCATATTCCTGTTCGTTTTTACTCCAGCGGCATGCGCATGCGGCTGGCGTTTGCCCTGTCGCTGGCGATCGACTTTGATTGCTACCTCATCGACGAAGTGATCCTGGTCGGGGACAAGAAGTTCCAGGAAAAGTGTATTCATGCGCTTTTCGAACAGCGAAAGGACCGGGCGATGATCCTTGCCATTCACGACATGAATGTTGTGCGAGACAAATGCACATCGGCGCTGATCCTGAAGTCCGGAAGGGGGCGTGTTTTCCACGACATTCCCACAGCCATCGATACTTACTCGACTCTGTGAAATGTCGGAACCGGAACACTCTCTTAGACCTGCTGCAACAGGAAGCAAATGTCGGAACCGGAACACTACAGGGACGCCAGAAAGCGAGTCACACCCTCAAAATAGGCTGGCCATTGCGGGGCACGGAATCCTTGTGCCATCTCACGTGCCGAGCGGGCCAGCGGTGTGCCGACATCCGCCAGTTGTTCGATGGCAGATTGCCACCCCGGTCCGTCGGTTGGATGGCGCATCACCGCGCGGCCCTGGGCGACTTCGTTGAACACCGCGATATCGGTCGCAACAACGGGCACGCCGAGCGTCAGCGCCTCCACGATCGGCAGGCCGTAACCTTCGGCGAACGAAGGCATCAATAGACCGCGCGAGTTTGCCAGAAGGCGGACAAGACCGACATCGTCCAACCCGCTGCACTCGATTACATGCGGTTTCACCAGGGTGCTGCGTTCCAGAATATCGACGACCTGCTCGTTCTCCCAACCGCGATTTCCGACGATAACGAGCCGAGGCGGATGGGCCGTCTCTTCGGCGATCCGCCTCCACACGTTAAGCAGCAGGAGATGGTTCTTGCGCGGCTCAATTGTTCCGAGAATGACGAAGTAGGGCTGTTCGCGCAGATGCGGATCCTCCACTGGAACGGACATCGCGGTGGGCAATTGGGAGGGCAGGGGTTCAACGTGGATCGCGACGCACGGGCGCTGTCGCCTGGCAAATTCGCGCCTCAGCCGGTCTTTGACGGCATGCGATGTCGTGATGATCGCTGAAGCACGTTCGAGGATCGTTCGCGTGCGCTGTTCGAAACGATCCTTGTAGCCGGATCGAAAATACTCCGGGTAATCGAGCGGCAAGAGATCGTGCACGAGGAAAACGGTTTTGACGTCGGGCCGCTCATCCAGCCACCTGAAGAAGCGCGGGTATTCAAAGGCATGCTGGGCGACGTTGAGGTAAAGCGCATCACGCGGCATACCTGCAAACCCCGGACTCGACCGCCAGCGAAGTTGCGCCAGCCGGCGGGACCGCGCGGCGTCACCGCCCGCGCTTTTGTGGTCGGCAGCACCAACCCTCGCGTCGAAGTCCGGGTTCCGGCCTGTCAAAGCGCGATAGACCCTGGCAAATGCGCCGTTGCCTCCGGTGTCGGCGCGCGACCAGCGCGACAATCCGGCCGCGACCAGTCGATCGAGCAATTCTGGACGATGAAATCGCGGCCGCAGGAAGCCGTAGTGGACAACGGCATCACATCCGGTCCTGCTGAAAAATTGCGCGAAGGCGAGATCGACCTTGTCGATTCCGGTTGGGGTATCGACCGGAAGTCTCGACGCTAGATGCGTGATATCAAAAGCTAATTTCCGCATTTCTGGGCTTGCTGGCCGGCACCGTCGATGAATTCCGACGACCGCGCGGTCATGTTCATTTTCCGCTCGTTGTGGAGGATCTGTTGCTGTAGAACCACTGGAGCAGCGGCTCATGGTAGTTGTGGTATTCTTCGAACAGACATTACCAGCATACGGTGCTAATGCTGAACCGAATTATATGGGCGGGGCGCATCGATTTTTCGGAGTGATTTGGTTGGGTGTGAAGCGGCTGATTCTTTTCCTTTCAGGCATTTTGTGCGCCGCAACGATCGTTTCCGGTTGCGCGAGCTCGGGTCCGTCCGGACGCGACCTGATTTCTGCGGCGCATGAAGACCAGCCGTCCTTCGCGCTCGTCGAGCTATCCGGGCCAAGCCTCGATCTTGTGGCCAATTGGCACCACCCGACCTTCAGCGCCGTCTTCAGCGACTACCGCGGCCCGAAGATCCAAAAGGTCGATGTCGGGGACACCGTTCAGATCAACATCTGGGAAACCGGCACCGGCGGCCTCTTCTCGACACCTGGCTCCGACCTCGCAGGTAGCGGCGGCGGTGCGCGATCTTCCGCGATCCCCGAGCAGGTGGTGGCGCGCGATGGAACCATCAACGTCCCATTCGCCGGCCGAATTCGCGTTGCAGGCAAGACGCCGGTCGAAATCGAAAGCAAAATCATAAATCAGCTCGCCGGGAAGACAGCCGACCCGCAAGCGATGGTCACGCTGACGCGAAACGTGAGTTACTCGGCGACCGTAACCGGGGACGTCACCAGCGGAGCGCGCGTACCGTTGAGCCCCAATGGTGATCGCGTTCTCGACGTCATCGCAATGGCTGGCGGCATAAAAGCGCCCGTGCACGAATCGTTCATCACGGTGTCCCGCGACGGCATGTCGTTGACCGTTCCGATGCATGCGATATTGTCGAATACGCGAGAAAACATCTACGTCCGTCCCGGCGACGTTGTCACCGTATTCCGCGCGCCTCAGTCGTTTACGGCGTTCGGAGCCACTGGCCGTAATGCAGTCATCGGGTTTGACGCCGGCGGGATAACGCTCGAAGAGGCGATGGGCAAGGCAGGCGGACTCCTGGACGACCGGGCTGATCCCAAGGGCGTCTTTATCCTGCGTTATGAGCCGGTCGATCTTGTGCGCCAGTATCCCCAGATCCCGCAATACCTGTTGGAAGGAAGTGTCGTTCCGGTCGTCTATCGCCTCGATATGACAGATCCCACTTCGCTTTTCCGTGCGCGCCGGTTCAGCATGCGAGACAAGGACATCCTCTACGTGTCGCACGCTCCGATCAATGAGGTTGAAAAGGCCTTCCGTGTGTTCCAGTCTTTGACATCACCGGTCGTTTCCGGGGCGCGCGTCTATAACGGGTTGGCTCCTTGATCTTCACTGGCCTTTCTCACGGGTTGTGGGTGACCGTCTTCGCTGCAAAGCGGGTCATTCCGCCAGGAGGAAGTCGAAGTCATTCGACATCGTGTCCGTCTGACCACCCAAAGGCGGGAAGTAGGTGGACAGGAGAGTAGGGCGCGCGAACTGCAGCGCCTTTGAAAAGGCGCCAACTTGGGTGAGGGTTATGAGTTGACGCCGCCAGGCCTAACCGCAGTTGCGCTTTGAAACTTTAGATTGCCCTTGCCATGGAAGGACGTTCCGTTCTTGCAGATGCCGTCGTCGGTCCCCACAGTGTCCTGACCAGCTGGGTATTCGATGTCGTTGAGCGGCTAAGCAACGTCGCCAAGGAACGGCCCATCATCCGCATCGATCGTTTCGACGCAGTCGAATTCTTTGCTGACCCTCGCCCTGTCTATCTGACGAACTATCCCGGAAATCGCCTTATCCAGGCGATCGCGGACGGCGATGTGCGCTCGACCGTCGTTCTGGAAGATCCATTGGATGTCGGAGGTTACCTTTCGCGGGCGCTTGGCATCGATGCAATGGAAACGATACGTTCCCAGAGCGCTTCCGCGGTGGCTAATTTGGAAATCGGCCGTAGCGAACAGGTCTACTTCCTCGACAGGATGACTGAAAAACCCGTCGGAAGAATTGTCGTTGAGTTGGACCGCCACCTGGATTTCAAGACGTCACCCGACAGACTGGCCGCAGTCACTGAAGTATCCTCCCGCGGACTTGGAGCGGAAGCCAAACTGGAAGACGTGCTGGCAAAAAGTGACATCCATTACGCGCCCTTGTTACGGCGCTACGGAAATGCGCAAGTCAGCGAGTTGCAGCTGGCGAGTCTTCAAGTCCTCGAACCGCTGCTGGCGATGGCCCGCGGCGATACGTTCCGGCCTGTGGTCTGGCCGAATATCGTGTTCAAGTTCGGCGATGATCCTGCGAAAGCTCCGCCCTTGGAAGCCGAGATCGGCGGACCGTCGCGCGTGCTGTTCTTCGGCCCCTACCTCTACCTTCCGCCGGCCCGGTATCGGGCTGAATCGGTGCTTTATTTCTCCGAGGAGATCACAGAAGTTCCATTCGTGGTTGAATTCCATTGCGGAACGTTGCTCGCCAAAGCCCGGATCGAAAAGCAGCGGGCCGGCGCCTACCGGGGCTATTGCCTGATCGACCACCGAGATGCAACCAGCACCGTGGAGGTTCGAATTCGCAATGAACAAGGCGTCAAACATGGCCGATTGTCACTTATCGAGCTTTTGTTCTTTGTCGAGGCCGACATTGAGACCGGTCGCGAATTTGGCTGACCGAGTTAGATCGTCATTGGGTGTGTCGAGGCGGGAGGCCCGTACTTGAGTGCACCGGCGATCGTCTACGACATAACGAGATTGGCAACCCGGTTCAGTCGCCCTGCCCCCAACGGAATCGATCGTGTCGATCTTGCATACGCCCAGCATTTCCTAGGAGAAGGGAACGCCGGCTTCGGAGCCATGCTGAACCCGCTGGGTCCGCGACTCGTCGATTCAGAAGCAGCCGGTTCGCTGGTGTCTGGAATTGTCGGGAACTGGGCGGAAGACGCAGATGCCTCGCACGATCGGGTGCTGCAGAAGGTTGCAAGCTTCCTTTCACAATCCAATCCCGCATGCGTATCGCTTCGTGCTCCCGCTCAAACCGCCACCGGCCGGTACAGCCCGCTTTCGTCTTTTGCCCGATATGCCCGCTCCAACAAAGTGTTGGGCCGCGGGGGGTTGTTTCCTGGACGCTCGCTTGCCCGAAATGCGCCGGCGGGCTCTGTCTATATCAACACCAGCCAGTTTCCCCTTTGGGTCGATTGGTATTTCCGGTGGCTCGACGTACGCAAAGACGTCCGTGCGGTGTTCTTCGTTCACGATCTGCTGCCGTTGACGCATCCGGAGTTCTTTCCGGCAGCGGAAGAGGCGCGCCACCGGCAGCGGTTGGCCGTCCTGGCGCGCCGGGCATCCGGCGTGATTGTGGCAAGCGAATTCACGCGTCGCGCCTTATTGGACCATATCATCTCTCTTGGCCTCAAGCCGCCGCCGGTTGCTGTCGTGCCGTTGCCGGTGGACGACGCCTTTTTCCCGAGACCGCACGGCTCGCCGACTATCCGATCCGACAGGCCGTACTTCGTCAGTGTCGGTACGATAGAGCCGCGCAAGAACCAGTTATTGCTATTGCAGGTCTGGCGAGAGCTGGCCCTCGACATGGGCGAGGCGACTCCAAAGCTCGTTCTGATTGGAGCGCGCGGCTGGGACAATGAGAATGTGGTCGACCTGCTGGACCGCTGCGAAGCGCTCCGGCCTTTCGTGATCGAAGTAGCCGGACTGTCGACGCCCGCGGTGGCCGAACTGATTTCGGGGTCGGCCGCTGTCTTGCTGCCGACACTTGCGGAGGGTTTCGGATTGCCGGCCTATGAAGCTCAGCGTCTCGGAGCACGGGTGATTGTCTCCGATATTCCGGTTTTACGCCCGTTGTCAGGCCCCGGCGTACTGAAGCTTCATCCGCTCGACGGGCCCGGCTGGATGGCGGCGATACGTGCCCATTCTGAAGGCGCTCTGCTACCTCTATCGGCACATTCATCCGGCCAGTGCGACACCCGACCGACGTGGCCGTTGCACCAAAGACACGTATCTGAGTTTATCCGGGATCTATGAGTGGTTTGAGCTTAGGTACTGTAGACTCGCCCTATTTAGCCGTGTACGGCTTGGATGATAAGTAGCAACTGTAAGTTCATTTTTGAACCCCGGGGGGGGCGTACGGTGGACCAGCATATTTATTCGATAGCCGACCCTCGCTACGACTTGCGGGAAATGGATTCCGGGCGGGCCCTCAATGGAATATTTGCCGGCGGCGAGAGAACCCTGCTTCGGGCCATCGCCGCCCGCACACCGAAATGGGTGCTGCCGGACCACCTGACGACGTTGGCTTTTGTCGGTGCCGGCGTTTGTGGTTTGAGCCTGATCGCAAGCAACTGCGCGCTCGGATTTCTCTGGCTGGCAGTGATCGGCCTGGCGCTGAACTGGCTCGGCGACTCGCTCGATGGCACACTGGCCCGCGTTCGCAACATCGAACGCCCAAGATACGGCTTCTACGTCGACCACGTCTCAGATCTCGGATCGCAAATACTGATCGTCATCGGCCTCGGCCTGTCACCGTTTCTGCGATTCGATATCACGCTGCTCGCACTCGTCGGCTACCTCGGCCTCAGCGTGCTCAGCCTCGTCAAGTTGCACGTCTCCAGAAGCTTTCAGCTGAGCTACTTCGGGATCGGACCGACCGAGATCAGGATCGTCATCGGTTCGGGCATCGTCATCGCGGCGAGCATGGAGCTTCCCAAGTTCGAATTGGCGTTCGGACAATTCCACCTGTTCGATTTCGCGGCGATCCTGCTTTTCGTCGTTGCCTGCGCGACCGGTCTTTTCTCGTTCTTCCAGGATGCCGGAAAATTGGCGCTCGTCGACCCGCCGCGCCATATCGAGCCGGGCGAGGTCATCATGCGCAAAGTCGGAGATTGACGACGCTCGGGCGCTCATCTGAATAAGGTCGAACCGCGTGGTAGCGTCATTGCACCGCTTCGTTGGAAGCAGGTTGGCCGGCCATGCGTTTGAATCCGAATTCTTCTGGCGATGGACCGAGGGCCTGTTTTGATTGGAGATTGAATTGAGCTTGGATCGCTACGTTCAAAGACGTTTTGATTTGTCAGGGACTTTTGGCGTTAAGGACGTATTCCCGTACTGCACGCCTGTCGACGATATGGGTGTTGCGCGGCCCGGCTGCGAAGTATCGAATTCCCTTAGCTTTGCCCATTACGACTATCTCGGTCTGTTCAACGATCAAAGAATCAGAAACGCCGCCAAGGATGCGATCGACCGGTATGGCGTGGGGGCGGGCGCATCGCGCCTCGTCGGCGGCGAATTGTCCCTGCATCGCAAGCTCGAACGGCGGCTGGCAGACCTGGTCGGCACCGACGACGCCCTGACGATGGTGAGTGGCTACGGCACCAGCGTCAGTTTGCTCGGCCACCTGCTGGGCAAGGACGACCTCATCCTGGTCGACGAGTCGAGCCACAACAGCGTCATGGTCGGCAGTCAATCCTCGCGTGCGACGACCCTGAAGTACCATCACAACGACCTCGATCACCTGGATGAGCTGCTGGCGACGCATCGCGGCAACATGCGGCGCGCGCTCATCATCGTCGAGGGTCTCTACAGCATGGATGGCGACATCCCGGACCTGCCGCGGCTGATCGAGACCGGCCGCAGACATGACGCCTGGGTGGCCATCGATGAAGCCCATTCCATCGGCGTTCTCGGCAAAACCGGCGCGGGGCTGACCGAGCACTTCGGCATTGCCCCATCCGAAGTCGATATCATCGTCGGCACGATGTCGAAGGCGTTCGTCAGCTGCGGCGGTTTCATCGCGGCCAAGCAGGGCGTCATCGACTGGCTGCGCTGCACGCTGCCGGGGTTCGTCTACAGCGTCGGCCTGCCGCCGGCCAGCGCCGCGGCTGCGCGGACCGCCATCGGCATCCTGCAGGCGGAACCCGAACGGCTGGTTCGCCTCAAGGAGCGGTCGCAGTACTTCCTGGCCGGGGCGAAAGCGCGTGGGCTCAATACCGGGCGTGCCGTCGGTGCAGCGGTGATCCCGATCCTGTTCTCGTCGACGGAAGAGGCGCTGGCGGCAGCCAACGGGGCACTCAGGCAGGGCTACTTCGTGCCGCCGATCGTTCAGATCGCGGTTCCCAAGGAGGCCCCCCGGCTGCGCTTTTTCCTCACCGCGGCGCATGAATTTTCGCAGATCGACGGGGTGCTCGATGCCCTGCCCGCGCCAGCGGAAGTGCCGGTCGATCACGCCGTTGCCGATTGTGCGCTTCGTTCTGCGCCTCGCGCCCGGCAGCACGCTGTCTTGTAGGCGCGGTTTTTCCGCACTAAATGGCGTGCACGGTGTCGGCTGGCGAGCGCATGCGGTTCGGGCGGAGGCCAATGCGGCGGGCGCCAAGCTCACGGCTTCCCGGCCCCTTGACCGCGTGAGACTGGCTGGTAAAGCTAACTGGCGGTGAGATTGGGTGAAATCGGGTGATACGATTTGCTTTGCGGGCTGATGCGTCATGCGAGGCCGCAATGGAAACCCTGAACAATGGATCGGCAGGAATGGCGGATATCGACGCGCTGAAAAGCAAGCCCTGGCAATCCATGGAGCTACCCGCCGATGCCGCGATTCTTGAGCCGAAGGGTATGGTCGGCCCGAAGGAGCGGGCGTGCTATTATTGGCTCGGTCGTAACTGGTTGACCGACCGGGGGCACATTGTCGATGCGGGGTGCTTTGTAGGAGCATCGACCCACTGCTTTGCAGCCGGTGCCGCCGATGGTGGACGCAGGGATCTGAACGGCGAGCGCCTCGTTCATGCTTTTGACTACTTCAAGGTCGTCGACAAATATGTTGGCGAGGCGATCACCCGCGATTTTCGTCCTATCGGCGAGGGCGAATCCTATCTCGACGTGTTCGAGACGCAAACCAAGCCTTATGCGGACATGATCAAAACCTATTCTGGCGATTTCCTCGCGCATCGCTGGCACGGCGCACCAATCGAAATCCTGTTTATCGACATTGCGAAAACGGCTGCGCTCAACGCTCACGCGTGTTGCGAATTTCTGCCCCACCTGATCCCCGGCCACTCTGTCATCATTCAGCAGGATTACTATCACTGCTGGCACCCATACATTCACATCTCGATGGAGTTCCTGGACGACGAACTGGAATTGGTTGACGATCATGTGCCGCACCAAAGCGCAGTATGGAGGCTGACCAAGCCGATTCCCCAGGAGAAAATCGACCGGTTGGCAGCCTACGACTTGACGAAGGAGGAACGTCTTTCGTTACTCGACCGGATTATTGCCAAGGCCTCCCCGACCATTAAGCCAATGATTGAAGTCGTGAAAGCGTGGCAACTGTGTTTGGACGGGGACTGGGAAGAGGCCGAGCAAGCACATCGGAAGCTTCGCCATGCTCGCGATGTGGAGATGATGCAAGCACTTTGGGCGAAACAAGCTCTAGAGGTCGCTGCGCATATTAAAAGGCAGAAGTCACGACTTAATGACATTACCTAGGAAATGGCCGCTGATTTGCTTTTTCCAGAGGTAATAAAATCGAGGTAGGAAATTGCGTTTTCCGGATCTAATTTGCCTTGGAGCACAGAAATCGGCCACGACTTGGCTTTATGATACGATGCGTAAAGATGACGGCGTTTTTGTTCCTCCGATAAAAGAGGTTCACTATTTCTCACAATTGTATAATGCCGATGCAAGGAAATATGGCCCCCGGCATCGCCGACAACAGTGTAGCGCAATAATTGATTACATCAATGGGCTTCCTTCCCAATCGGATCAAGATCAGGTTTTGCTTACCCAGCTTGCTCATTTGAACAGATCTGACGTTGATGACGAATGGTATGGCTCAATCTTTGCTTTGGCCAAGAACGATCAGGTCTGTGTTGATATCTGTCCAAGCTATATGAATATGCCACAAGCTGCCGTGCAGCATGTGCTGAGACTTAACCCCTCCGTCCGACTTCTAGTTTTGGTGCGCGATCCTATTGAGCGCTGCTGGTCTCAGATTCGGATGCATGTTTCGAGAGGCACGCTCGAACGGAATTTCGACGATCTAGTTGATGGCACAGCTTCTTGTTGGTCCTTCCTATTCTACACTGACTATGCTGGGTCACTTGTTCGTTGGGAGCGCTATTCTGCGCCTGGCCAGCTGATGACCCTACTGCACGACGACGTGCTAACTGATCCGTATCGGAGCCTTTCGCGGATATATGATTTTGTCGGACTGCGGAAGCCACGTCGCGATCCCGAACTAGGCAAGGAAATATTCGCTGGCGAAAAGATCGAAATGCCAAAGAACTTGCGGAGGAAGCTTCTTACAGAACTTGCTCCACAGTACGATTTCCTAATGGGGATATATCCCGAAGCCGCAAGATCTTGGCTGGATAGACATCACGAACTTTTAGGGTAGTAGCTAGCCCGGATCATGCATCAGGCGTGAGGAATCGTGCGTTGGCCGTGGCGCAGGACGTTGAAATCGCGTAGCAAACCGTTGCCAGACGAGCGTGCTTGCGTCGCAACGGAGCGCCACGGCCATGACCGACTTAACACCGCT
>JAHJQI010000209.1 GCA_018819265.1 Alphaproteobacteria bacterium | reverse complement strand
GGCGACCTCCTCGATCAGGCAGACCGGGGTCCAGTGCTGACGCATCAGCTTGCCCATCGGCTTGTCCGGTCCGACACGGGTCAAAACGTCATTTTCTTCGGGCGTGAGCATGGCTCCTCCTTTTTCCTCGTATAATTAGCGATCTAATTAATCTAAATCAGACAATGCCATCCGTCCAGCCATTGACAACATTTATTTAGCGAGCCTCCAAACTGACCTGGTCCACCGTAATGGTTGAGATAATGAGGACTGGAGATGGCGAACGAACGAAACAAGCCGGAATTAATTGTCACGAAGTTGCGGCAGGTTGACTTACTTGTTGGATAGGGAATGGCTCGGATTGATGCGATCCGTGAGGTTCGCATTACCGCGCAGGTTTGACATTGCCCCCTGCATCTAATCCAGCTTGAAGTTCGTTCTGACCGAATTGAAAGGACCAGAACATGAAATGCCGTCGGTTCAGCGAAGAGCAAATCATTGTGGCCCTGAGGGAGCATGATGCGGGTGTGCCTCTTTCGGAGCCCCACCGAAAGCATGGCGTCAGACTCCCCTGCATCAACCACGCTCAAAAGCGTCTGTAGGCAGCAGACCATCCGTGCGCAGCCAGCGAAAATACACAGTTGATTTGCATATTTGCAATTATAGTATTTCTAAATACTCCTATTAAAATTAATAGTTCTTAAAAAATATTATACGAAATATTATATTATATAGATTATTTATATTAAATCCAATTGTTTTAGTTTAGTTAATATAAGTAATTACTAGCGAAACACTTTCGCTATACGGCTATGTATATTAGTAATTGTATGCAGTAACGAGGCTCTTATGAAACAGAGATGCCCAGGATTTCGTTATCTCCTTCTGAGTTTCGACAATTTCAGTGCTTGCTGTCCACCAAGTATTTCCTATTGCAACGACGACGCCCGGTGAAGATAGCATCGATTGAAGAACAGGCCATACAATCAATTGCTCATAGCAGATTAGCGGCGCGATTGGGTAACCGACGAAGTTTGCGGACGGACTCTGGGAGAAATGGGCTTTCGCTCCTTCAATCGATCTGGGCCACCACATGGCGACGGGCACGGGCATGCGCTGCCGGTAGAGGATGTCGCTGCCGGTCGCCGTCAGTTTGACGATCACATTGTCATAGCCTTGGGCGTTGAGGACGACGGCGCCGCCGAGAACGGTCACGTCGCTTCCCTTGAGGTTCTGGGTCCAGAGACGCTCGGTTGTCGGCGTCCAGGTTCCGAATGCGCTTTCGGGCAGGACGATCACCGAGTGCCCCTCGCCTACCGCCTTTTGGACCATGGCTATGGTCGAGAGGTGCTGCTCATAATCGTTCGCTTTGGCCTTGTCGGAATAGTCAAAGCTGGTGTTGATCCCGATCCATCCATCGGGCACAGTTGGAGGTGTCCAGGTCGCGGCGGACCATGCCCAAACTCCTCCCAGGGCAAGCGCGGCGATCGGCCAGTTTCTCGTCGTCATGAGGAGCAGGCCGGTCGCCGTGGCTGCGAGCCCGAACCATCCCCATCCTGGAAACATCACACCAGCCGCTGTGACCGGCCCTGCCCATCCGGTGATACCGAGAGGCGGCAAGGCCATCAGGGTCGTCGCCACGCTATACCGCGCCGCGCGATTCCATCCGGACTTCGATGTCCAAAGCAGCGTGTGCACGAACACGAAGCTGGCGGACGCGGCAAACCAGAGCCCGGTGCTTTCGATCAGACCGATCCCGAGATAGGTCGAGGCGCCTTGCGGCAGATCCCGCGATGCTGCGAGGAAGTATGTCATCGAGACCAGAGCGGCCACAAGCCGCGTCGGTGCGAAGGCCCAGAGCGCCGGAAACAGGCAGGCGAACGGAAGGGTCAACACCTGACCGCTCCAGGCCAGGGCACCGACGGCCATGGACGCGCCTACAAGGCCGAGACCTGTGAACCATCTATGGCTTGACCGTGACAACCGGTTCCGCAAGTCCGAGAACACCGGCAGCCGGAACCGGCCCGAAATAGCGTGAGTCATAGGACCCCCTGTAAGGAGAATGAAGAAAGACCATGCCGGGCGGAACGATCCCGCCGGCAGCGGACGTTAGCGCCCGGCCTGAACCGTCCAAAGGCTGTAAGGTCGAGTCCGGCAGTTCGCTGCCGTCGATGACGACGGAATAGTTGATGTCGACCCGCTGTCCAGGTAAGGCGGCAACCGTCTTGATGAGCGGGCTGAGCCAGCCGGGACAAAGTCCACGGCGCAGATAGCCGCGCGCGAGCGCTTGACGAAACGTCTCCGTACCGGGCGGACAAATGAATATATGATCGCCGAGATGGACCGGGCGACTCAAGGGCGAGATGCGCCAAAGCCCGAGCGGATAGCTCGGCGTCCAGTTGATCCGCAGCCCTGCCCCATATAGCGCTGCAAACAGCATCGCGGGGATGAAGAGGAGTGCGGCAATCCCCCGAAGGTGGTGACGCCTTCTCATTGCTTCAGCCCCTGGCTTTGACGCTGTGTCTGACGAAGCGCCTCGCTTTCCTTCAGCGCCTGTTGCGTCCGCTCTTGGGCGGCGAGTTGCTGGCTGGCGCGCAAGAGCGGCCATGCAGTCGCGAGCTTATGGCGCGCGTCCGGCGTCATGCCCTCTGCGGCCTTCTCGAAGGCTGGGCCTGACGGATCCCGGGCGGCATTGATGAGCAGGCTGCGCTCGCCGAAGCGCTCGGAGATGGCTCTGTTGAAGGCGTTGAGTTCGGCCTTGACCATCCTGTCCGCGAGCGCGAAGCCGAGTGCTGAGGGCAGATCGTTGCGGTCGATGGCGTCGCGGATTTTTTCGAGGACACGGGAAGCCGCTGGCGACAGCGAGGGGATGTCGATCGCTGTTCGCTGGCGCAGGCTTTCCTCTTCACGGGCGTATGTCTTCAGCGCGGTGTCGCGCATGGCGAGGTAGCGTTCAAGATCACGCTTCAGCGCCGGGCCGTTGAGTTCGGCGATGCGCCGGTCTTCCCTATCCGTGCGGCTGGCGAGGAACCCAGTGCGCCCGCGCAAGGGCCCGAAGGTCGCGGCGTTCTGTTCGATTTCAGCGAGGCGTTGCCGGGCGACGCTTGGGTCTTCCAGAACCGCCTCCATGCGCATCGCCTTGAAGGCGGCTTCCGGATCCGCATAGACCAGCCGGATGCGGTGGGAGACAATGTCCCATTGCTTTTGCAGCGCCGGATCGACACGGAGTTTTTCTTCGGCGGCTTCGGCAACAGAAACGGGGAAGCTGGAGAGACCCTTGACCATGGGTTCCGCCTTTCGCGAGAGATGTTCTGATTGTGAGGGTGACCGGTCGGCCAGACCGAGGCGGGCGCCGATAGCACGCAGTGTCTGGCCGAGCTCGGCAAGCTTCTGCTTCTGCCGGATCGTCCACTGGACGCGGTCGCGGATCAGCGTGCGGGCGACACGGACGAGTTTGAGCCCGCGGTTATTGGCAAAGCGAAGCGCCTCCGCATAGAAGCGGCTGCCCGCATAATCGAGCGTCACCTCCTTGGCGTTTTTCCGGGACAGAAGCTTCTCGAGTCCACCGGCCACCGCAAAACTCTTCTGGCCAAAATAGAGCACCACATCCTCGCGATGCCGCGTCATCGCCACATAGGTCAGATGGCGGTCGAGCGAGAGCGATGCCAGCACCTTGGCCCGGTCGACGGTCGCGCCCTGGCTCTTGTGGATCGTTGTGGCATAGCCGTGATCGATATTGCGATAGACCCGCTCGCTGATCTCGATGCGCTTGCTCGCTTCACCCTCTCCAACCGTCACGACAACATGACCGGGTGACGCTTCCGCGATCCTGCCGATCATGCCGTTCTTGACGCCAAGCGCGCTGTCATTCTTCAGGAAGACGATCTGGTCTCCGGCTGCAAACTGCCGGGCGCCGTCCTCTGTGCGGAAAGCATGACCGTCTTCGATCAACCCGCGCTCAATGAGTTTCGCGCGGGCCAACATGTTGAGCTGGCGGACATCACGGCGCAGATGCGCAAGGATCAAAGTGGATTTGCCCGGATCGTAATCCCGGTTCCAGTCGGCGATCAGCGTTTCGATGGCCTCGGCCTTTACAGGCTTGCCGATCACCTTGCCCTTGGCCCTGTAGGCTGACAGCGCTTGGCTAACCTGCCCGCGCGCCAGATCAAGGGACGCGGCGCGCATCCAGTCTTCTTTCTGGCGGTAGATGGTTTCGAGTTCGGCGTAGCCGGTGCGCTCAACAATCGCGCGGAAGGCGGCGCCCGCCTCGATTGGCTGAAGTTGTTCGGCATCGCCCACCAGTACGAGCTTGGCCCCGGCCTTCGTAACGGCTTCCACGAACAGCGCCATCTGTTTGGACGAGACCATGCCCGCTTCATCGAGAACGAGGACGGTCTTCGCATCGAGCGGGCGTCTGCCTTGGCTCCAGCTAAGCTCCCAGGAGGCGAGTGTGCGGGACGGTA
This sequence comes from Alphaproteobacteria bacterium, assembly GCA_018819265.1. GTDB lineage: Bacteria > Pseudomonadota > Alphaproteobacteria > Rhizobiales > Hyphomicrobiaceae > Filomicrobium. Next base: position 38,092 of record JAHJQI010000209.1, on the reverse strand, counting down.
TACCCGCTTCCTTCTCGAGACCCTCCGCCGCCTTGCCGGCAAGCGCGCCGCCGACGACGGTATAGCCCGCCAGTTCCCATGCTTGCCGCGCAGCCTTCATCATCGTGGTCTTGCCAGCGCCTGCCCGGCCGACAACACAGGCAATCCGCTGAAGACCCGCCACATGCTCGATGGCAGCCCTCTGCTCGTCCGACAGCTGCGCATGCCGGGCAAAGACGGTGCCCAATATCCGCTCGGCGACCGCAAACCCGCTCCTTTCCGAAAGCCAATTCGCGCGGTTGACCATTTCGGCTTCGAGGCGGATCATGGCCCGTGTCGTCAGCCGCGCAGGTATCCGTGCGCCGCTCGCAAAGTCGATCATCTCGTCGGCGAGTGTCAGGCAATCGGGGCTCTCGGTGATCCGCGCAAGCAGCTGCTGGAAACGGCCCGGATCGTCGATGGAACGGTTGAGAATCTTGGCGATGTCGCGCCGGTCGAACACGCTTTTCTCGGCGGTGAGCATGTCGAGAACGAGCTCAGGCCGCGCTTCGATGCGCGCGGCGTTCCGTTGGCGAATGGCCTCGTGCTGCGCCAGCCGTTCGAGATCGATGGCGGTGCCGCTCTCGACCGATTTTCGCTGCAGCGCCTTGGCTCCAACGCCGATATGGGTGGTTGACTCGATGTCTATGCCGCGCTCGGCATAGGACCGTCCATCGACGCGGATCTCCAGTCCGGCCATGGCGAGATGCTGGTTCTGCAAATCGAGCCAGCGCTGGCGCTGTTCCAGGAATTCCGCCTTCTCTCCGGACCAGAGCCGGTACTGGATTTTGCCGATCTTGGTCCTGACCGGGTTCCCATCATCGCCAATCGCGGCAACCTTCTTCGGCCCAAACCCGTCCGCCGTCAGAGGGCGCAATGTGGTCATCAGATGGACATGCGGGTTCCCCGGTTCGTCATGGAACACCCAGTCGGCGACCTGACCACGGGCCAGCACCTGCTCAAAGACGAACTGCCGGACGAGGTCGATGTTCTGCGCCTGGCTCAGCTCGACCGGCAGCGCGATGATGAACTCCTTGGCGAGCTGCGCGTCGCTGCGTTTTTCAAAAGCCTCGACCGCATTCCAGAACGCCTCCGCTGCCCCCGCCTCTGACCGGTCGGCGATCAGCATCCGCGCCCAGTCTGGCGCATCTGGCGGGAGCAAAAACTCTTCATGGGCGAGGTTCTGTTTCCGCGAATAGTCGACCGTGCGGGCCTCGGCCTCATGGCTCATTTTCGCGCAATGGCGATAGGCGGCCGACAGAACCGCGCTACGGCCATTGCCGCGCGAAATCAGCTGGGGTGTGAAATGCGTGATCGCCATTGCACCAAGGGTTCCCGAATCGGAGTTTCATGCCCGTTCCGGAGGCAACACCCTGCCCGGTTCGAAAACCGGCAGCGCCCTCGTCGCGATCCGCGACGTATTACTGCGCCCTTGGAGCATTCCTTCGGAACGCCGGGATCATCTTTCAATGAGACGGGTCTGCCGACCCGGCAATTCTGCCGGGATGCGCTGGACGCGCACCCGGTTCATTTTGCGCCTGCCTGAACACCAGTCGCGCAAATAAGGAGCAACCGGAATGAAGAAACCATCGTCGAAGATCAGGGAAGAGATTGCGAGATTGCAGGAGCAGCTCAAAGCCGCCGAAACGCGCGAAGCCGAACGCATCGGCCGGATCGCGCTCAAGGCTGGATTGGGCGAAGTCGAGATCGACGAAGCAAAACTGCTGGAGGGTTTCGAAGAACTGGCAAAACGGTTTCGGGGGTCTGGGTCAAACAAGCGGAAAGCAACGCCTGCGACAGAACAGGCTGGCACGGCTTCGCGCCCGGATCAGGAGGCTTGAGCGGATGAACCAGGCGAGCCAGACGGAAGCCCGCAAAAAGGATGCCCGCGAGAAAATCCAGCTCGGCGGCCTGATTGCCAAGGCAGGACTGCGTTACGAAAAACGCGCCCTGCTGCTCGGTCTCCTGGTGGACGGCGCACGGCGGATCAAGGCGGACGAACAGGAGCGCGCCCGATTGCTTGCCATCGGGACGGAAGCCTTTGCCGATGACGCTGAATAGGTTTCTACTCCTCATCACGCCGGTCGGCCTGATGATCGGCGCCTATATCGCGTTGACGGGTTCGGAGAGCTGGCTTGTGGCATTCGGAACCGCCGTTCAGGCGCAACGCATGCTGTGGCGGATCGGCCTTGCACTGCCGACGGTATCGGCCGCGGCGCTTGGGGTGATCGTCCTCTTTGCTGCACGCGGTGCGTTGGCGATCAAGTCGGCCGGCCTTGGCGTTCTGTTCGGATCGATTGCCGTGATTGTTATTGCCGGCGGCAGTGAGCTATCGCGTCTCAAGGGCGTCGCTGAAAAGGTTCCCGAAGGCCATAGCCTGCTGGAACATGTCGATCCGTCAACCGCCGTTAGCGTCCTGCTTTGCATGGTAACAGGCCTGTTCGGGCTACGTATTGCGCTGCGCGGTGACGCCGCCTTTGCGACGAGCAAACCGCGCCGGGTATCAGGGAAACGCGCCATCCACGGCGCGGCGGACTGGATGACGCTGACCGAAGCCAAAACTCTGTTCGGCGCAAGTGGCGCGATCGTCATCGGCGAAGCCTGCCGCGTCGACAAGGACAGTGTCGCCACCCATCCATTTCGCGCCGATGACAAACAAACTTGGGGCAACGGCGGCAAATCGCCCCTCCTCTGTTTTGACGCCTCATTCGGATCGACCCATGGGCTCGTCTTTGCAGGCTCCGGCGGCTTCAAGACAACGTCGGTCACCATTCCCACCGCCCTCAAATGGGGCGGCGGGCTCGTCGCGCTCGATCCCTCCAATGAAGTCGCGCCCATGGTGACCGATCACCGGCGCAAGGCCGGGCGCACGGTCTTTGTGCTGAGCCCGGCAGATCCGTCCATCGGCTTCAACGTCCTCGACTGGATCGGCCGCTTCGGTGGCACAAAGGAGGAAGACATCGTTGCCGTCGCGAGTTGGGTGGTGACCGATACGGGCCGCCAGACCTCGATGCGCGATGATTTCTTCCGCGCCTCCGCGCTGCAGCTGATCACCGCCCTAATCGCCGATGTCTGCCTGTCAGGGCACACGGAACCGGAGCAACAGACGCTGCGCCAGGTCCGCATGAACCTCTCCGAGCCCGAACCGAAACTGCGCGAGCGTCTGCAGCGCATCCACGACAATTCCGCATCAAGCTTCGTGCGCGAAAACGTCGCCGCCTTCGTCAACATGACCCCGGAAACTTTTTCGGGCGTCTATGCCAATGCGATCAAGGAGACCCATTGGCTGTCCTATCCGAACTATGCCGCGCTCGTCTCCGGTTCGAGCTTTTCGACGGACGATCTGGCAAACGGCAGAACCGACATTTTCGTCAATCTCGATCTCAAGACGCTCGAAGCCCATCCGGGTCTGGCGCGCACCATCATCGGCGCATTGCTCAACGCCATCTACAACCGGAATGGTGAGATAGAAGGCCAAACCCTGTTCCTCCTCGACGAGGTGGCGCGGCTCGGCTTCCTGCGCATTCTCGAGACCGCGCGCGATGCAGGCCGCAAATACGGCATCACGCTGCTTCTCCTGTTCCAGTCGATCGGCCAGATGCGCGAGACTTGGGGCGGTCGTGACGCCACTTCGAAATGGTTCGAGAGCGCATCCTGGATTTCCTTCGCAGCGATCAACGATCCCGAAACTGCCGACTACATTTCCCGGCGCTGCGGCAACACGACCGTCGAGGTCGATCAAACGAGCCGCACTTCGCAGATGTCGGGATCGTCACGGACACGCTCGCGGCAATTGGCTGCACGGCCGCTGATCCTGCCCGAGGAGGTGCTGCGCATGCGTGGCGACGAACAGATTGTCTTCACCTCCGGCAATCCGCCGCTGCGCTGCGGCCGCGCCATCTGGTTCCGGCGCAGGGACATGCAAGGCGTCGTCGGCAAGAACAGGTTTCAGCAAAGATTGTAGAATGGCGGCAATGCGGACAAAGCCATCAAACTCAGTGCTCGGTTTCGCAGAGTGAATGATCCGCTAAAGTCTCGATCACAGCGCAATCTGCGATATGGCCAGCATCGCAATTTGAAATGCGCTTCAACTCACGTTCTAAGCGCCGCAACTTGCCGATCCTGCTTTGAACATCCTTGAGGTGTTGAACAGCAATCTCATGAGCGTCTCGACATGGTTTCTCAGGGTGTTGGCTCAATTCCAGTAGCCCTTTGATGTCTTCTATAGTGAAGCCAAGATCGCGGGAGTGACGAATGAACGACAGGCGGCGCAAGCCGTCTCTGGTATAGCGTCTCTGGTTGCCCTCTGAACGTTGTGGCGGCTCGATCAACCCCATTTGCTCATAGTACCGAATGGTCGGAATTTTCACGCCTGTGCGCTTGGAAAGCTCGCCAATCGAAAACATGAAAAATACCTCTTGAAGCTCTAGTCACTAGAGGGATTATGCTCCTGTCAGTTAGATTTTGAAAGATCGAAAATGACAGTCCCACCACTCGCATTATTGTTCATCTGCGCCGTCGCGGCCTACCTGCTCGCGCAATTTTTCCCTCTTTACAACTTCGACACTCCACTCTGGCTTGTCAGCTTTGAGGTGGTTGTCGCCCTGGCATTTTTGTTGCCTGCGGCGTTCGGTTTCCGAAAGCATAAAACGACCGTCAATCCAATTTCACCAGATGCGGCAACGACCCTGGTTACCGCTGGCGTTTACAGCATCACGCGCAACCCGATGTATGTGGGAATGCTGCTGTTGCTGCTCGGGCTGGTTCTCTGGCTCAGCGCTGTCAGCGCTGTGGCCATGGTCTTGCCGTTCTATTTCCTTATCGACCGAAACCAAATTGCGATCGAAGAACGCGCCCTTCTGAATAAGTTTGGTGACGCCTATCGAGACTATGCGGAGCGCGTCCCGCGTTGGCTACTCTTTCGTCAGGGAGTGGCGCAATGAGCGACCAGAACAATGCCTGCGGTTGCTCTGGCAATCCGCAATTCGACGGCCTTGATCTAGCCTACAAACGCATTCTGTGGGCTGTCATCGTCATTAACGCCGCGATGTTCCTCATCGAGATGTCGGCAGGCAAGCTGGCAGGTTCTCAAGCACTGCAAGCCGATGCCCTCGACTTCCTCGGTGATGCCTTCACCTACGGCCTGAGCCTTGCAGTCATCGGCATGAGCCTGAAAGTCCGCTCGACCGCTGCTCTCATCAAGGGCGTGAGCCTATTGCTCATGGGTCTGTGGGTGTTCGGTTCGACCGCCTATCAGTTCTTCGTCCTTGGTGTTCCCAAAGCCGAAATCATGGGCGCAATCGGCGTTCTGGCACTCGCAGCCAACGTCGCAAGCGTTTTGCTGCTCATGCGCTACAAAGACGGAGACGCAAATGTGCGCTCGGTCTGGCTCTGCTCACGCAATGATGCCATCGGCAATGTGGCCGTCATGGTCGCCAGTATTGCCGTCTGGCTCACTACGACCGCTTGGCCTGACCTGATTGTAGCCATCATCATGGCAGGGCTGTTCCTGCGGTCTGCTCAACTGATTTTGGTGCAGGCATGGCAAGAGTTCCACAGTGGCGAAAATTTGAACGCACTCGATAACCACGGGCATGATCATGCCCATTGATCTGCGTATTCTCATTCTTACCATTGGTATCGCCGCCGCCGCCTACATGCTCGGAATGCTACTCTGGTCGATTGCTCGACCTGACCAAAGAACATGGCCACCTCAAGCAGCGAAAACTGGCATCAAACTGCGCGTATGGACAATCACGACCGCGATTTTTGCGGCGGCATTCCTGCTTGGTGTGATGGATTGGAACAGCTTTGGTTGGCCCGCATCCCTCCGATGGGGTGTCGGCCTGCCGCTCGTTATTCTAGGCAACATTGCCGTTTGGTGGGGTGTCAATAAAATTGGTTACGCAGCAACAAGCGGCGAAGCATCGGGCTTGAAAACGGATGGCCTCTACGCGTGGTCACGCAATCCCCAATATGTTGCGGACATCACCATTCTGATTGGATGGGGCATTCTTGCCGCATCGGTGTGGGCGCTTCCAGTTCTGGCATTCGGATTTGCTGTTCTTCTCATCGCACCATTTGCAGAGGAACCTTGGCTCGAAGAGCGTTACGGTACTTCATATCGAGAATACAGAAGCAAGGTTCGGCGGTATTTTTAGCCGCATAGATGTCCAAATCGGTTCCAACCGAACTCTCGCAGCTTTGCAATTTGCTTCGCAGGATTCTGCGATCAGCAATCAGTTTCTTGAATCGAAGATTGATCACCGATTCAAGAAACTGATTGGATTTTTGCGCCTGCATGACTCAGACTCGCGCCATGTCTTTGTCACCTCCAAATCCGGTCCATCTCAAGCGCGTTGATCCGGAACAGAACATGCGCCGTTTCTACTGTTTGACCGTTCAGCCGACGCTGTTCGGCGGCGCTTCGCTCATTCGCGACTGGGGAAGGATCGGCACGCGCGGCCAGACCATGATGGAGACATTCGACACGGCCGATGATGTCGATAAGGCATTCAATCGTCTGGAACGCACCAAGCGGCGGCGCGGATATCGTGATGCCAGTTCGGGCGAGAACGAGCGTTGAAGCCACACGTTGTCTTGTGACAGGAAGAAGGCCTCACCGGGTGGCGAGGCCCTCATCGTCTTCGGTCAGTCGCGGTTTCCGTTCGGGCGAGACCAGATCAGTTGCAGGCCTTCCTGGCCTTCGACTTCGATCAGGGTCGCGTAGATCGGAGCGGGGAAGCTCGGGTCGTCCAGCTTGACCGAGATATAGTCGCGCTCGCTGCCCTTGGCCTGTTTCTGCCAACCGGCGCCAAGTTCGACCGCGCCGGAGAAGATGCGGAACTGCGGGCCATTCTCGGAGGGGTTCTCGACGCGCTCGAAGCGGGCCTTGACGTTGAGGGCGAGCGTCTTGATCTGGCCAGAGAAGCCGTTCTTGACGGTGGTGAAAGAGCCGATGTTTGCCATTGTGTTCATCCTTTCGATGGTTCGGGCCGCGCCAATCGCGGTCTCGATGGCTGTCGTGAGACCGGGAACGGACGGCGCGCATCCCCCCGGGGTCCCCGTTGCGCTCGCGCAATGGGGTGGGCTTGTCAGGGACCGAAATGAAATGGAGGACGGCGGGGAGAGGCTTTCTTGTCTCGCGAGGAATTCGACGGCACGTCGAAGGGGAAGAAAGTTTCGGATCGCCGTTGCGTCCAGCCGGACGAGACAAAGTCGGTTTCCGGTCAGACATGCCTCGTCGAGACCGCAAAGGCTGGCCTGGTGTTGGCATTTGAAAGGGGGGTGAAGACAGGCAATCTATTCGTCCATACCGCCGTTCGCGAAACGGTGCCAAGCAAGATGATCGAAGCTGTCGCGACAACCGGAATATTCGTTCGTTGCCGCGAGGTATTCGACGGATTGGCTGACCTGCTTCCGCCGCCCGATCGCGCGACAATGGGCCGACGAATGGAGGAACAGCCGCGAGGCGGGACCCGTATGCCGTCTCCTGCATGCAAGGAAGATTGTGCGCATCGCGTTTCTCCTCGCTGCATGTGATCGAAAGCTATGTGCAGAACCCAGCGGTCACTTGGTTCGCGAGAAACAGAACTGCGCCGACTGATGACGGAGGGCAGGTCGCCCTCCGCCGTGCCTTCCGGAAAAGAAGCTCATGCGGCTTCCCGTTCCGCGCTGATTCCGGCCGGTTGCAGGCTGTGAAGATAAGTCACCGCCCGCTGGGCATGCGCCGCTGCTTGGAAGATAGCCCGCTTGTCGTTCTTCAGGACCTCCAGCCAGGATTGAAGATAGCTGGCGTGATCCGGTCGCGGTTCCAGTTCAGGCGCAATACCGAGATCTGCGCAGAGGAAGCAGCTTCCAAGTTCCGCGATCAGTTCTTCGCGTGCCCGTTCAATGCGGTCTTTGTGATAGCGCGACAGGTCGCGTCCGACCCGATGCTCCGGCGCCGTCCAGTGGACATGTTCATGGGCAAGGACGGCGACGTATGACCCCGCATCCCGGAAGCTTTCGAAGGGCGGCATCTGGATGTGATCGCTTGCTGGCGCATAGAAGGCGCTGTTGCCGCCATGGCGGATACGCGCGCCAGCGTTTGCAAAAAACCGGTCCGCATGATCAATCCGCTCGACCGGATCGATCACCTTGTCGGGCCGGTGGTAGTAGTGGTCCGGCAGCCCATCGATCTGGTCGCAATTGAAGACGGTGTAGGTTTTGAGGAACGGAATATCCCTTTCGACTTCCCCGCCATCGGAACCGGTTTCTGTCTTCGTGAACCGGCTGGCATAGACGACGGTCGCACCGGTTTCACCCTTGCGGACCTGCGCGCCGATCTGGCTCGCCTGCCGGTATGTCATCCACAGCGGCGCCTCAAATCCTCTGGCGAGACTTTCTGACCACAAGAGGAGCACATTGATGCCCGTGTAGGGCTCGCCGGTATGGCGAAGCGGTCGCGTGATCCGACCATCAGCGTTTCCGCCAGACCAGGGCTTTGTCCATGGCCGGACGCCACGATCCAGATCAGCGATGATCGTCCCGGTGATCCGCTCGTAGATGTCGCTGCGGGACTGATTTCCTTCTTTTCTCATTTCCAAACCTCCGGTTTCTGGACCGCGCCGATCGCGGTCCGTCACGGGGTCCGGACATGGCGGAGCCCGGAGGCAGGGAAGGCACCCGACCGGGTACGTTGTTTGTGCGAAGTGCACCCTGTTCGGCGAGGAAAGGGCCGGAACGAAGTGGAGGATGGCAAAGCCGTTGCCGACCCTGACGGCTCCGCCCGGCCTTGACCCGGGACGGACAGCGTGCGGCGAGCGAGGCAGGCCAAAAGGCGGCGCTTGCGCCGCCCGGCGGGACTCGAAGGCGTGGCCGGTCAATGAACCGGCTGGCCGCCAAGATAGGGATCGTATTCGTAGAGAATGACGAGGTCGGCGCCATCGATGTCGTCGGCGGGTAAGACACCGTATTCGTCATCGGACTGGAAGAGAATGACCGGGGTCATGAGGGTGCGGGCGAGGTTCCAGGCATGTTGCTGTGCGAGGGAAAGATCGTGTGACATCTGAGGCTCCATCTTTGGAGCGGGCCGATTCCCGCTCTGATGGCTCCGTCAGTGTGCGCCCAGCGGATGCGATCACCGCGAAGGCGAAGCCCAAGCGGCCGCAGCGCAGCTAGCGGACCCTTCATGGGTTGATCGTGGAAGTCCCGCGGGCGCACCAGGAATGCCATCTCTTGATAGAGCGGGATTGGTCTGATTCAGGGGTGAGCTTTTTGGAGGTACACGATCTCATCGACGGCCTTCCGGATGCGGGAAATTCCGACCCTTGACCACCGTCCTAAACGCCGCAGATGACTGAATATCCATGCTCGCGCGGACGTCAGCCAGGTTCAACCCACACGACCGCTTTGCGCCCTCGTTCTGGTCGTTGAACTTAACACTATCGCCGCCTAGAAGCGGACATCCCTCCGCTCAACGACCGAGCCGGCAACAATGCCGATCTGGCGGTGTTTTCAGGGGCTACCGCGGGTCAATTCGCGGACGCGCCGACAATGGGTCTTCAGTTCTTCGACCGGGGTATTCTCGATCACACTGCCGGCGACGGGCGCATGATGGAAATTGCGCGTATAGAAATTAATATCCCTGAGATCATCGAGCGCGCCCTTGTAGCGATGGTCGGCGGGCGCTGTCTCCAGCTTGCGGATAATCCCGTCGAGCATTTCATCCGGCGCGAACAGGTCGGGATCGCCGTTGCGGTAGAAATGCTCTAGGCTCAGGACTCATTGAAGCCACCACGTAACGATTGCTGCGATTGTGATTGCGGCCATGAAGACGTCGGCTCGGCGATCGTAACGGGTTGCAATGCGGCGCCAGTCCTTGAGCCTCCCGAACATGTTCTCGATTTTATGGCGTTGTTTGTATTGGATTTTGCAGAATGATGCGGGGTCTTTTCGGCCTCTGCGCGGCGGGATGCAGGAGGTGATGTCCTTGGCCTGGAGCGCGGCGCGATATTCGTCGGAATCGTATCCCCTGTCCGCGATCATCGTCGCACGGGTGCCATCGGGCAGAACGGGATAGAGGATCTTGGCACCGATGTGGTCGGAAACCTGGCCTGCCGTCAGGCACATCGCGATCGGTCGGCCATCCCCGTCGCAGACAGCATGGAGCTTGGTGTTCAGCCCGCCTTTCGTGCGGCCGATATGGCGGGAAAGTATCCCCCCTTTAACAGGCTCGACGCAGTGCGGTGAGCCTTGAGGTGGGTTGCGTCAATCATCATCGTGTCCGGCGGTCCGTCGCTTGCAACCAAGTGATTGAAAATCCTGTCAAACACACCGAGTTCAGTCCAGCGCCGGAAACGGTTGTAGAGCGTCTTGTGCGGCCCGTAATCCTTCGGTGCATCCTTCCACTGCAAGCCGTGCTTCAATACGTAGATAATGCCGGACACCACACGGCAATCATCCACGCGTGGCACACCGTGGGACTTCGGAAAGAACGGCTCGATCTTCGACATCTGCGCGGGCGTGAGCAAAAACAAATCAGTCATGGCAAACTCCTTTGCCATCCTGAATCACATCACGCTCTTCAATGCAAATTAATAGGTCCTGAGCCTAGCACCTTGCGCAGCAATGCCCGGATTTCTCCCGGCTCGCCTTCGGTGGCGTCGATGAACTTGATCATCTTCATCCGCTCGGTTTCATTGCGGGGCTGGGTTGCCTTCTCAAGATCGAATGCAGCAAGGCTTGCCATGCCCGGCGCGCCCGTTTGGATGGCGCATGACGTGATCTTGGCCTGGTCGATGCGGTCCCATAGCAGGCGCAAGAATCCCAGCTCGTGGGAGAGCACGATCACCTGCGCGGCGCGGTCGGTCAGCTTGTTGATCTCGTTGACGGTGAAGGTGCGGCGGAACTCATCCATGCTGGTGAACGGGTCGTCGAGCACGACGATGGTCTCAGTAAGATGCTGGTCGGCATTGACGGTCGCGAGGAACAGCGCGAGCGCGAGCACCGACTTGTCGCCGCTCGAAAGCGTGTTCTTGAAGCTGGGCGCGGCAATGTCATCGGCGCGTGGCGGCACGGCGGTTCGGTTGATCAGGATAGAATAGGCGGCGGCCGGCTCCTTCCCCTTGTAGTTGGGCGGCTGATAGTCGATCTGGAACCCAGCCCCGAGCCGGTCGAGATAAGCGTTGATCGTCGTCCCGAGCGTTGAGGTCACGCGGTTGGTGTGAGCGGTCAGCTTGCTGCGTAGCTCTTCCTTATGCGCTTTCAGCTTTTCCTGTTTGTCGAGATGAGTCTTACGCTCGTCGACGATCGCAGTCACCGCAGCCTCGTATCGTTTGCGGCGCGCCTGCAGCACGGCTAGCTCGTTTTTAAGGGAGTCGAGGTTGGCGCTCGCCTGGACGCGCCGGACTTCCTCGATGCGCTGGCCGAAAGCGGCGATCTCGGCATTATAGGCGACTACAGCCGCCCGCCCTTCGTCCCACTGGCGCGCCAGCGCCTCGTAGGCGCCCTCCTCGATCGGCGAGACGAGATCCTCCTGTTTGTTCTGGAAAACCCGATCGAGGGCCGCAGCGGCGTCCTCCATACGGGTGGCGATCTGTGTGACGTCGAGCGCGGCGACGCTGCCCTCGCCGGTGAGGGTCTCGAGGTTTGCGATCGCCGCGCGGTTGGCATCTGCCTTGCCGGCGAGCGCCTGCCTGAAATCACCGCGTCCGTAGCGTTCCAGCGTCTGACGGCGCTGCTTTACGGCGGCGGCAAGGCTCTTGTAGGCTTCGCTGAAATAGGCGGCATAGAGGTCGAGCAGGCTGCGATCTCGCAGTTTCTGCCCGCAGTAGGGGCAATCGTGCGCGTCGTCGAAGGCAAGGCCCGATTCGAGCCATGTCTCGTGCGCGACCGGTGCGGGATGCCCGGTGGCGTGCCGCGCGATGTGATCTTGCAGCCTGCGGTGCAGGTCGGTAGCGACCTGATCGATAGTCTGGCCGAGAATGGCTGTCAGTTCAGCGGCCGCGGTCGGCACAGGAAGGGCCTGCGGCAACGCCGCAGTCCTGATCTGCTCTTTCTCGGATGCGCGCCGGACTTCGACTTCCTTAAAAGCGATCTGTTCATCCGCCGCGTCGAGTGCGGCAAGATCCGCAAACGCGGCTGCCGTCATACGCAGATTAAACGCGGCGGCAGTCGTGGTGAGGTATTGGTCGATTTCCTTCAGCCCCTGCCCCACTTCCTTCAACTGCTGGTCGATCTCAAGAGCCTGCCCGATGAGCGTGACCCCTTCCGCGCCGACGACAAGGCCGTACTGGCGCTTCATGTGATCGAGCAAGACAGAGTCGCCGGAGAAAACGTTCTCGTTGATGAAGGCCTGATCGAAGACCGCGATGCTCGGGCGCGTACCGGTCCAGGCCGCGCCATCGAAGCCGCATTGCTGTCCGTCCACGAGCAGCAGGACCTTCTGCCGGCCGCCGGTCGCAAGCGTTTCGCGGCCCCTGATGATATCGGGATGGTTACGGGTCAGCGAGCGCAGGATATCGGCTAATGTGGACTTGCCCCAGCCATTCTCGCCGAAGATGAGCGTAACCTGCGAGAAGCGCAGGCTGCCCGGCGCGCTTAGCCTTTCAAAGCGGCCGACTTTCTGGATGTCGATGATCTTCTGCAGCGTTGCCATTCGCCCTCCCAACAATGTCTTCCGTAGGCCCGGCGTTTGGCGGCCAGCGCGCGCAAGCCGCTGCTATAAGTTCTCCCAAGCCTATATCCAAGACGAACAATCAACATTTACTTGCGATTACGGTCAATCGCCGAATGCGCGCCAGGAGTATGAATACTATTTGCCTGTCTTGACAGGCAGACGGCGTCGAACGCGTTTTGATGGGGGAGCGTAGCGGGGTGCCCAGTTCTGTACGTGAATGCGCGCTGACCGGGATTCAAACCTGAGTCTGTTCTCAATGTCCAACGCATATCTGCTTTGCCGAATCCGCAACTGAATGCCGTCAGTCAGCTTACGGCCCCTATTCAGTCATTCGGGCGGAGCCGAAGCCCCGCCCTCTCGGCTCACCCGAGCGCCGCCATCTGCAACTCAGCTGCCTTGCGATCGACGGTCTGGCCTGGGTTCTCGATGGTACGCTCGAACGGCTTCCAGGCTTCCCCGACAACGTCTTCGTAGGCTGTGACGGTACCTTCGGCTGCTGAGCGGAGCGCGTGCGCTTGCAGACCCATGTCGGCCGCGAATTCTCGCTTGCGCTGGGCATTGCTGTCAAAGCCGACAGGACCGTCGAGGTCCTCGTCGCGGAGATCATTGGCGCCCTTGGCCGTAGCATCACGGGCCTCTGTCACGGCTTTGGAATAGAACTGCCCGGCGCCATGGGCGGATCCGACAAAGGCGCCGACGATGCGCTGGAGGTGGATTTGCATCGCGCGTTCGCCAAGCCCGTCCTCGAGACTGTCGGCTGTGTCGAGGATCATCTGGCGGTGGAGGTCGCGGATACCGTCGCTGTCGATGACGGGCAGGCCGAAGCTTTCAGAAATCAGTCCGGCCTGGGCGCTGTCGGGACAGACGAGACGGACGGTTTCGAGGGTGGCAGCCTTGCGGATGGGGACGACCCTTGCAGAGGAGCGTGAAAAGCGATTGGTCTTGGTCATGGCGATATCCTTTCCTTGGTTTCCAGAAGGGTTTTGACCGGCTTCCGGCCAGCCCTTCTTCGGGCGCGGTCACCAAGGACCGGCGGAGACAAGGACGGATCAGGGTCCATGGCTGCCAGGCGTGAGCGAACCTGTCTTGCGGGCCAGCCGAGCTGTCAGCTCCGGCGCTGCCCGAAAGACCGGTTTGCGAGCGCGGCGTACATGGCCGCCTTGCGGCGCGTCAGCGGCCTTGAAACGTCCGGCCGCCGGTCCACAACCGTGCTCCCATCCGAAGAAGGACGGGCCGGAAAGCACGTAGGACCACCCGGACAACTAGAGAGATCGCGTGACACCTGGACTTCTCCTTCCGGCCGTCACGAAAGGCATACCCCAAGGTATACGGACACCAAACCGTGTCCCTCACGTTGACTCGCCATCTGCGTCTGGCGTTTCGGAAAGGGGCGTGCCGGAACGGCACGGCTGATTGCGCCGTCGCATCGATATGAACACCAAGCGCCGGACAGGTCTTTGACGGCAATGGCGGAGCGATACACAAACCGCCCTCTTCCAGCCATCGGCCCCGATGAAGCGGTCGTAGTGGCGGGGATGACAGATCATCAAACGGGGATGGGCGCCGTCCATGGCGAAACGGGCGCGCCAACCCAATCGCGTTGCAAGGAACCTCCACGGCATGACCATCAACACCCCCATCCGATGAATCTGGACGGGCCGTCATAAGCAGAGTGGCGCGCCGGGTCGATCACGAAGCCGAACCGGCCGGGGTCATAGTCTGCGGTGGGCACGAGGAAGCGCCGCTCTTCAACGGATGGGCCACGCACACCGCCACGGGTTGCAATGGCTTCGACAAATTCGGGATGATGATCGGAGCGGATGGCCGAGATAACGATCCAGTCCTCGGCATGGCGCTGATGGAAAGCTCGCCGGTCCTTTTCGAGGGACTGACCGGGTTCGAGTGATGTTCCTGTGATCGCCTCCCATGCATCCGGCCAGGAGTCCTTCACGGTCTGATCGGCTGAGCGTCGTTCAAGACTGGTGAAGAGGTTTGGGAAGGTCATGGCGACAATGGCCCATTCGGCATCTTCCTCGTACCAACCATTGTGCCTGCGAAGGCGGTGATCGACGTCAACATTGCGTTTGTCGGACAGATGGAACCCGCCATGACTGGCGGTCGAATGGAAGACAACACCCTCGGCGTAGTGTGTGGCGCCCTGCGATACGCCCCATGGCGTGGTTTCACGGGAATGGAACTCACGACGGTCGAAGGCGCGCAGCTCCCTGGCGTTCTCCGCCTGTTCGAGCACCTTGGCGCGGAAGGCCGCTTCATCGGGCAGTGTGCCGCCATGACCATAAAAGTCTTCCCGTCGAAGCTCGCCAAGCGGCCGATCGTTGCGCCAGGCAGTTGCGAGAAAATATGTATCCCCGCGACCGGGAAGCAGGGCGTAGACTGTATCGCCAACACGGGCGACCGGGAAGTTTTCGGCACTGATTCCGAATTCGGGAGCCAGGCTGTCCCGGAATTCAGGATCGGGATTGCATGAGGTGAGAGCCTGCGTCATGCCGCCCTCCCCTCAACCGGATCGCCGTCTATCGGTTCGCCAGTGACGGTCTGCAACACGGCTTGCGGATAGCCATGGCGTGACAGCCAGTGTTCGGCGTCTACCTGGTTGGCTGCAACATGGACCAGCTCGCCCTGGTCGCCCGGGCGGTCGAAAATGAGGGTCGAACCTGTGACCGGTCTTTCCGTGACCGTGAAGGCAAGATCGCTCCCCACCGAAAACGTCTTGAAGACTTTGAGCACAATGATGCCCTGGCTGCCGAAATCTCCTTCGTGCAGCGTGAAGCTCGCGGGAATGATGGTCTGGCCGACGCATGTGGCTGCCTGCTTCTTCACGAGACGGCCGGAACTGTTCCGGCGCTGCCAGTCCTGCACCTTGCGACGATGGCGCTCCGGCGGGCGCGGGGTACAGTCAGAGTAGCGGATAATCGCGCCGAGCGGCGCATGGTCGAAGATCGATTGAGCGGACATGACGTCCTCCTTTTCTAGTTGGCCATGGAAACGAAAACGCCGCCGGACGGGACCGGCGGCGTGAATGGCATTGGTGGTGAGGTGGAGCCGCTACTCGACGGCTTCGCAGAAGCCTTCGGAAATCGTTTCGGCATCGCCGTCGCGGACGTTCGGCGCATCGTCCGGGGCTTCAGCGTCGTCGACATCGTCCGTCTCGACAATCTCGTTGCGCGCCTTCCAGTCGGCGAGTTCGTTCGCATCCGGTGCAAAACGCGCCGAGCCATGCACGAAGCGTTCGTTGGTGAAATGCTCGACCAGAGCAGCCCTCGTTTCGCGGACATTGTTGCGGGGCAACACCGATGTTTCCGCGCAGGTCGCCTCGAGTGCCTGCCGGGACAGGCAGGACAAGAACTCTTCCGTTCCCATATTGGCAAGGAAACTGTCGGCGCCGACCATGTCTCCGGCAATCCGGGCAACAATGCCGCTGTTCGACATGGTGCGGCGGCAGGATAGCACCTCGATCAGGACCGAGCGGACCGCGATCCTCAACGTCTCCCTGTCGAAGGTGAGCGTGCCATTTTCATCGACAAGCGATGCAGCATGGGCGGCAATCGCGTTGCGGAACGATCCGGACGGACCGGACGCTGTATCGACGCGGACATTCTGTCCTGCGAAGGCGAGAACAAGCAGCGCCGTCAGCGTGTCATCCTCGATGGGTGCGCGCTGAAGTGCTTCGTGCAGCGCATCGGTCCGCAGATCGCCGATCATGTCGAGACCCTTCTGGGTGACATCGGGACGCGGCGCCGAAGTGACGACCGAACGGCCCTCCCCGGCCATACCCTTTGCCGGTTTCGGTTCCGGCATGCGGTAGACGACCGACTGCACCTTGCCGTCACGGTCGAGATACATGGCGGTGTGATCGGACTTCTTCGGCTTGCCATAAACGCGTTCGGCCTTTTTCGGCAGTTCCGGTTGACCCCAGGTATTGGCTTCCGTGATCACACCGTTCTTCGGCAAATTGGTCGCCATCCATTCCTGCTGGGCGCCGAGAAACGCTTCAACCTGCGTCGTATAACGGCTGTCCTCATCGGCCGGTGCAAACAGATCCTCGACCCAGGCGATGCCATAGGCTTCAGCGAGGTCCTCGCCGAAGCTCGCGTCACGGGCATACATACGCGTCTTCGAAAGGCCATTGGCGACCGACCACCAGGCGGCGGTTTCATCCTTCTTCGGCTTGTGCGCCTTCCAGACCTGCTTCTGGTCTTCGAGCGAGGCCGAGGCAATGGTGCGCAGCTGCTGCTCGGACGGCATGTCGCCCTTGGCCATCTGGTCGAGCATGGCGGGCAAGACATTGGCGAGGAGACGGAGCTTGCGGATCTGGCGGACGGGAAGCGCCAGCGCCGCAGCAATCCCCTCCTCGGTCCAGCCGAGTGCGACGAGGCGTTCGATGGCACGCCACTGGTCGACCGGGTTCAGCGGTTCACGGGCGATGTTCTCGACCATGGAGCGCATGGCACCGCCATCGTCTGCCGCATCGCTCACGACGACCGAGATTTCCTCGAGGCCCGCGGCGATTGCCTGCCGGATACGCCGGTGACCCGCCTGAATGACATAGCCGTTGCCGCCATCAGTCTCGGGCGAGACGACCGGCGGCTGGATGATACCGACAGCGCGGATCGTCGCCAGCATCAGCGCGTCAGATTGGGGACTGGATCTGGACCGGCGGGCATCGTCGGGATTGTCCTTCAGTGCGCGCGGGTCGATGGTGATGATATGCATGGGAACTGCTCCTTCCAGATTGATCATTGGGGGTTCAGGACCCGGCGTCCTGCCGGTGTCCTCTCTGGTCATCTTCTTGAAGACACATCCCGAACCGCGGAGCGTGCGGACCGGCGCAAGTGCGGGCGAGCATGCCTGCCCGGCAGGCCAAGCGGGGCTCGCAAGCCTTACTTGCAGCCCTGCGAAGGATGACGGGCCGGTATGCGCAGGCCGCATTTGAGCGAAGCGTCGCCGGGCATGCGCGCTCTGCGACCGGTTTTCTTCTGTTCCCTCTTTCCTCTCCCCAATTTCTGGGCGTTCAAAGCATTCGCGCGGTTGCACAATGAGCTCTTGATATTTTCACGCAAGATACGTAAATTGCGCAGAATGTAATTCCATCAAGGAGCCTCCGATGCCAACGGTTGCTGCAAGCGATTTCTCCCGGAATTTCGGGAAGTATCAGGACGAAGCGATTTCGGCCGGCGTCATCAATGTGACGAGCCATGGCCGGATAGTCGGGGCCTATCTGTCGGCCGCAGAGCTTGAACACTTCGAAGACCTCAAGCGCCGCGAGCGCAAGGTTCTCATGATCGGCGAACTGGACGATCAAACCATTGCGGATATCGAAGCCGCCGAGTACGGCGCTGAACCCAGGTAAATAATTGTGAGTATCCCGACGCCGAAGCCAGGCCTCGTCATCAGATACAGCTTTCTCTGGAGTTCGGAACACCGGCAAGGCGCGGTGGAAGGGTCCAAGGATCGTCCCTGCGCCATTGTCGTCGCGGCGCCCAGGGATGAACACGGCCATATCCGGACGATCGTTGCGCCCAACACCCACAGCGCACCCGACGATCCGGAAACGTCGCTGGAAATCCCGGCAGGCATTTGCCGGAGTCTCGGGCTTGACGATGGCCGGCACTGGTTGCGTTTCGACGAGCTCAACAGTTTCCTGTGGCCGGGATACGATCTTCGCCCGCGATCCGACGGGCGCTACGACTACGGCATGCTGCCACGCGGCCTGTTTGAAACCTTGCGCAAGGGGATTCTCGAAGCGCAGCGCCAAAAAGCCGGTCGTATCATCAACCGGCAAGACTGACCGGGATCGTCAGGCGGCTTCCTCTCCTGCCCTCACGTCCCTTACAACCTCACCCGCGAGATCGGCCTCGATGGCGGCAAGCTGACAGCGCTTGTCTGCCAGTTCGTCTTCGAACCCGAAGGCGCCGCCTGTGCGCGACCGGTAGGAGGCCAGCCTTCGGTTCGCGTCATCGAGCCGGAAGCGATGTTGCGCCCGTTCGTCCTCGAACCCGGCCAAGACATGCTCAATGCGGGCGATGGCGCCGAGCGGCGTGACGGTCAACGCGAGATCGATGTCAGTGTCGGTGCCGGTACGGGCCAGCGTCACCTCGTAGCGGACATCATCCCGCCCGAAACGCTCTCCGGAAAACACCAGATCGAAGCCGCCAATCCTGGCAATGGTCTTTTCGCCCTCCTCGCGCAGATGAACGAGCGTCATGATCTCTTTCATCAGGGCCCGCCCCGCCGCTTTGCGCTCGGTGAACGACTGGCCGACCACAGTCATGGCAAAGGCATCGCCCGCCGTCGGAATACGGCGTTCGATATCATGACCGATCTCTGCAATCCGCCTTGTGCTGTGCTCGATGTCGCGTTCGGCGTTGCGGATCTGACGGCGGACCGCATGCTGATCGTCAAGATGGGCGGCACGCAGGCGTTCAAGCCTTGCGATATCGGCTTCAAGACCGGCCTTCTGCATCAACCGTTCGTCGCCCGAGGCAATCGCCTTGGCCATGGCAAACTGGTTCGCTTGGCCCTCGCCCAGATCTTCAAGGCGGCGCACCGAGGTGTCGCCGGAGAGCGCTGCCGCAATGAAGCGGGCCTTGCGCTCATTGTTCTGCCACATCTGCGCGTCCATCGAACCTTCGGTCGCATAGGCGAAGATATCGATCTCCTCATGCTGGTTGCCCTAGCGTTCGATGCGGCCCTCGCGCTGCTCGATCTGGGAGGGGAGCCAGGGCACATCGAGATGGTGCAGCGCCTTGAGGCGGAGCTGCGCATTGACGCCGGTGCCCATGGTCTCTGATGAGCCGATCAGGAAGCGGATCTTTCCGGCATTGACGTCGGCAAAGAGCCGCTGCTTGGCCTCGGTCTTCTTGTAGTCCTGCATGAACGCAATCTCTGAGGCCGGAACGCCAAGCCGGACCAGTTCATCGCGGATCCAGCGATAGGCTGAAAACCCGCGTGTCTTTTCGACATTGATGGTGCCGAGATCGGAAAAGATCATCTGCGCCGCACCCGGCAGGTCGAAAGGTTTGCCGTCGCGTTTCAGATAGGTGTTGCCGGCCGTTTCACGCCAAATGCGCAAAGCATTCCCGATCAGCTTGTTGAGCTTGTTGTCCGGCTCGTTCTGTTCCACGAAGTCGACCAGCCGCAGATCGATAGCAGCATGCCGCCCGTCGGTGATGACGGACAGCAGGATGTCGTCGCCGGGCTTGGCCGGGCCGTCCCGCATCTCGATCGCCTTGATGCGGGCATCCAGCACCTGCTGATAGAGCTTGAAGTCGTCAGTCGGTTTCGCGGTGACGATCTGGCGCTTGCCCGTCGAGATCGCCGGGACCTTGACGTATTGCCGCAGATCCTCAGGCAGCACGACATCGGCAAAGGAGCGGAACATGGCGATCAGTTCCGGCACATTGACGAAGGTGGCAAAGCGCGAAACGGGTTTGTATTTGCCGGATGGCTGCAATTCGAGTTCGGTCGCCACATCGCCGAAGGTCGAGGCCCAGGCGTCGTACTCGTGCAGGCCCCGCTCTTTCAGGGCCGCGAAGCCAAGGAAGCGCTGGACCGAGAACATCTCGCCGAGGGTGTTGGTGATCGGCGTGCCGGACGCCAGAACCAGCGCCCGGCCCGGATTCTTTGTTTCGATGAAGCGGGATTTGACATAGAGGTCCCAGGCGCGCTGCGACCCGTTCGGATCGACACCCTTCAGCGTCGACATGTTGGTCGCAAAGGAGAGTTTGCGGAACTCCTGCGCCTCGTCGACAATGATCTGGTCGACGCCGATCTCGGAAATCGTCAGGAGATCGTCCTTGACGGTCGCAAGCGCTTCCAGGCGCTCCCGCAATCCCTCCTTCAACCGCTCGAGGCGCTTGCGCGACACACGATCATCGCTCTCGACGCGGATCAGCAGGTCTTGATAGAGCGCGAGTTCATCGTCGATCATCTGCTGTTCGAAGCTGGCAGGCACCGAGATGAACCGAAAGGCCGAATGCGTGATGATGATCGCATCCCAATTGGCCGTCGCGGCACGGGCCAGAAACCGCTGGCGCTTGTCTTTGGTGAAGTTGGTCTCATCGGCAACGAGGATGCGGGCTGCCGGATAGAGTGCGAGGAACTCGCGCGCGGCCTGCGCCAGGCAATGACCGGGCACGACCAGCATGGCCTTCGAGATCAGGCCGAGACGACGCTGTTCCATGATGGCCGCAACAAAGGTCATCGTCTTGCCCGCACCGACAGCATGGGCGAGATAGGTTGCGCCCGACGATATGATCCGCCATATGCCTCGCTTCTGGTGGCTATAGAGGGTGAAGGCGCCGGAAGCGCCCGGCAGCTGAAGATGATCGCCGTTGAAGGCTCGCGGCTCGATATTGTTGAAGCGGTCATTATAGACCCGCGCCAGCCGGTCGGTGCGGTCGGGATCAGACCAAACCCAGCTCTGGAAGGCGGTCTTGATCTTGGTGAGCTTCTCTTTGGCGGCTTCCGTGTCGACAACATTGAGGACGCGGCGCTCGGTCGTTCCCTCGCGGATCGTGTCAAAAATCTGCGGGATGCGGCTGTTCAGCGCATCGGCAAGCAGTTCTCCGGCATGGCGGCGTTTGGTGCCCCATTCGGATGTGCCTTCGGCGCGGTACGCCAGTTGCCTAGCTTCGACCGTCCAGGAGGCGAGTTCCGGCATGTGGCGGATGGTGATCTCCGCACCGAATGTCTCGCGCACGAAATCGGTGATATCCTCTGCCGGAATCCAAGGTGCGCCAAGCCGTGCGGTGATGTCGGAAGGCCCAAGATCCGCAGGCTGGACGGCTGCAAGCGCCTCGACATTTCGACGGTAATCTGGATCGAGATTTGCGGCGGCTTGCGCTGCGACCAGCTTGTCGCGCACCGGACCCGACAAATAGGCGTCGGCGGTCTGCCATGACCCGTCGGCCGGATCGCGATAGATCGCGCTGCCTAGTTCCGCGATCACGGAAGAACGATCATGATGCAGGAGCTCGGCGATATGATCAATGTCCACCTGGCCGCGCTCATTCAGAACGACGGCCAACGCATCGGCGGCGCTGGTGATCACCGGGGTGACAAGCGGCGCTATCACCCGTTCGGAAAAGATCGGACCAGGCTTGGCGGTATCGGTGTCGAGATCGTAGTTTTCGATGGAGGCGACCAGCCAGCAATCGGGATCATCGAGAAAGGGCTGCAAGTTGGGGCGGCGATGCGTCTCGCGGGATTCGCCGGTGTCAGAATTTTCCGTGATCAACACTTTCGTGTGGTTGATCGGTCCGAAATCTCTAACGAAGCTCGACCAGGCGATGCGAAGTTTGATCTGTGTGTCGCGCCAGGGCTGGCCGGTTTCCTGGGCCTTCAGCACCGCGCGCACGGCGTCGCGGACGGGAATGAGTTTGCGGACGATGGCGATCTCCCGCTCCGAAAACCCCTCGCCCGACCGGCCCTTGCGGACGGAAACCGGAACGGACTTGCCGTCGGCTACCTGCATCAAGCCCTTCGAGGCATCGAAGACGAAACTCCCCTCGCGGACATGGGACCCATGGGCGTCAGAAATATCTTCAGCCGTGGTACCCAGTTCGCATTCGACATCGATGAGACCAGGTTCGCCGTCATAGACCGCTTCCGGAAGTAGTCGGATGGCCGCGTCCAGCCTGGCTTCCAGATCCCCGTCATCGGGCAGGCATGTATAGGTCTCGCCGAAGGGGCCGGATGTGGTCGCGTGACGGCCCAGCACATGATCGGGGTGATCGACGAACCAGCGATTGACCAGGAGTGCCTCGCTGTCCCCGCTGGCCGGAATGCCTTCGGCAAGATCGAGCCAGCTCGTATCGCCCTGCGGCACGCCGGGCTTGCGTTTGCGGAAGAACAATATGTCGACCACCACGTCGGTACCCGCATCGGCCCGGAAACTGCCCTCGGGCAGGCGGATGGCGGCAAGCAGGTCGGCCGATCTAGAGATGTGCTCGCGGGCGGTTCGGTCAGCCTTGTCCATCGTGCCCGAAGACGTCACGAAGGCGGCGAGCGCGCAGGGTTTGAGAAGATCAATCGACCGCGCAATGAAGTAATCATGCAGCCGCAAACCCAGTGACCGGTAGGTGCGGTCGGAGCGGACGGTCCGATCCGAGAATGGCGGGTTGCCGATGGCGAGATCGAAATGCGCCGGCAGATCGGTGCGCGCAAAATCGCCTTCGATGATCCGGGAAACCGGCTGCAGAAGCCTGGCAATGCGCGCGGTGACCGGATCGAGTTCGACGCCGGTGACGAAAGAAGATTCGCGAAATTTCTCCGGCATCAGCGCCGGAAAGAGCCCCGTCCCGATGCCAGGCTCGAGCACGCGGCCGCCGCGCCAGCCGAGGCGCTCAAGACCTTGCCAGATCGCCCGGATGATGAACTCCGGCGTGAAATGCGCATATTGGGTGCAGCGGGCAAGCGACGCATAGTCCGCCTCGGTGACAACCTCCCGCAACTCTTCCCCGAGATTGTGCCATCCCTTGGCAAAGCCGGTCTCGCCCGGCCGGGTGAAGATCGCATTGGCGAGATCGGAGGCACCGAAGCCGGTGAATTTGATCAGCTCGGCCTGTTCTTCGGGTGTTGCCGCTCGGTCCTCGCCCACAATGGTTTCGGCAAGCGCGATAGCATCAAGATTGTCGCGCGCCCGGGCCTTCCAGCCCTTTGCGAGATTACGGCTTGCCGAGAGGTGGAAATTGGTGCCTCGCTCTTGGATCTTTCGATCCGGTTGTTGGATTGGCCCACTGCTCACACGCGGCTTGGTCAATTCCTCGGAAAACTGCGGATGGCCCGTCCGGGCGTCTGGCTCCGGGCTGTCACTGAAGGTGCCGACGCCGAGGCCGAGGCCCGATGACAGCGCGTCTGGGTGGTTGCTGAAACCGTCGAGCGTGAATGTATCATGATCGGACATGGAAAAATCCTCCTGGAGTGAGGGCGCACGCGACCGCGCCGCCGGGAAATCCGAAGGCTTGTCTGTGCGCAGTGTTGGGAAAGTGTGAGCGATTGAGGCGGCCGGTTCGCGAACCGGCCACCTATCGCGTGATCAGCGTGAAGGAGATTTCGTTCTCACTGAGCTGGATACCGAGATGGGTGGCCCCGAAATTCCGGTCGAAACTCGGGATCAGCAGACCAGCATCGATGAACTCGACACCGTCATCGCGCCCGAAATGCCGCCGCTTGTAATCCCACCAGTCGGGATCGCCTTTCGGGTGGCATTCCGTCGAATAGACGACGAGAGGGTTTTGGCCTTCGGCGAGCTTGCCGTTAGACATGATGTAGACACCCTGGTCGCCGATCAGCCAGAAGCCGGGCTGGTCGTCCTCGCCCGTCTTCGTGCCTTGATCCGGAGTGCGGAAGCCGCCATTGGCGACGGCATCTTGCTTGCCGCGCGCAATGACCCTGCGCACCGCCTCAATCGGAAACGTGAACATGGGTCCACCTCACGCTGCTTCGCGAAGCGGCAGGAAGCGGAGCTGGACGGGCAGCTTTGCAGAAATCTCCTCTTCGGTGAGCTCCTCAAGCAGCTTCAGAACCGTTCCATTCTGCGGGCGGTAGACCAGGATCGTCCGCTTGCCGCGAACAGCGGGATCGAAGGCTTCACCCGCATAGCCGCGATAATCATCATGGGTGGCGCTCCAGATATGCTCGATCCGCTCCTTGCGCGTCATCGCCTTCACCGGATGGCTTTCGCGTTCGATGATGGCGGCACGCATCATCTCCGGCGAATGCGGGTCAGACAGATCGCAGTAGCCATGGAAGAACCGCGTCACGCCATTGATGCGCAGCGCGTAGAAAACGCCGGTGACACTCCCGGTCAGGAACTCGCGCATGGCAAACATCTCGCCGCGCATCCAGAGCGGCGGCAGCATCTCGAGCATATGGTCATGTTCGGAACGGGCGATCTCGAACCACTCACCGGTATAGAGCGCGCTGCCATCTTCCTGCCAGCGGTTCGGACGCTGGGCATGGCGGTCAAAGAGACGGTACATCTGGCGGCGATCGACAATTCCGAACTGGATCTTGCGGATGGATGGGGTCATGGCGGGCTCCTTTGCAGCCTGTCACGGGCTGCAAGCGCGGTACGCCTTTGCGGCATCACCATCCTCTTCAGCCCTTCCGGACCCCTCCCCCACGGCCGCCTCTCCGACTGCCTGAGTCAAGGGCCGGCGTCAGCCGGGCGCAGCGCCACCCTTGAGGCGGAAGGCGGGCATGCGGCAGTTTTTTCGCTTTCCTCCCATTCGTCCCTTTCCTCCTTCCCGCTCATCTCTCCTTGGACAGACAGGCGTTCCAGTCCTCGGCCGGCGGCCGGTGCCGCTGCCAATTGCAACCAACTTGCTCCGCGAGTGCGCGAAGGCGCTCTGCATATCGCTCGCCCTGATCGTTGGCGTCTGTGGCCGCGACCAGCAGGACATCCGGGCGCGCGGCAAGGCTACGCAGCGCCGCCTCGGTCGCAGGCGACCAGCCACCGCCGGTGCTGAGATAGGCTGTTCCGGGGCGAAGGCGCTCGATGCTGGCCAGGCTCATGGCATCAATCGCTGCCTCGGTGATACAAAGCCGCGTGGCGTCTGCAGGTCCAAGCCGGAACAGGACTTTGGCACCGCCACTCGCAAAGCCGCGCCACTCGAGACCGCGCTCTTCCCAGCCAGTGATTTGGCCGTCCTCATTACGGTGGCAAGCCCACATGCTGCCCTGTGGCCCCTCGCGCAGGGCGTCCGCGGCAATCGCCTGTCGCAGCACAGCTTCGGGAATGCCGCGTGTTTCGGTGAGATAGCGCCAGGTGGCCGAACCGGGTCGCGGCTTGCGGCGGGCAGTCCAGCGTTCTTCAACCGTCTGCTCCGCGGCTCGGTTCTGTACCGGCCGGTTACAGACTGGAGTGGAAGGGATGAAGCCGACGAGGTCGGCGACGATAGAAAGCGCGGCCGCAAAGGGAACACGTTCGAGGTTCTCGACCAGACTGAGCACGTCGCCCTTGGCATCGGACAAGGGATCGAACCAGCCCTTGCCACCGTGGATGACGATGATAATCTCATTGTCGCGGCGGTATTTGACCGCCAACCGGGTGCTTTCGCGTTTGTCGATGGCAAAGCCCGCGGTCTCCAGCACCGCCGGACAGAAAACCTTCTCCTTCAGCTCTTCCAGCTCTGACTGTTCCATATTTTCTTCGCGCCCCTTCCGTTCGGGTTTCCGCTCCCTTTTCCGAAGGGTCGCAACCCGAAGGCCGCGAAGAGCAAGGCAGGCAAGGGCGCGGCTGGAAAGACGGCAATTCTGCCGGGGCGTGATGATCGCATCAGGCGCGGCGCAGCTTCCCTTGCCGGCCGCTGCGCGCAAGCGGCAGGTCCGCCGAAATTGACTGCCATGGGATTTGTTTATCGCGTTAGGGATAAAAGCCCGGATGGGGAAGACCGCTCGCGGGCTTCAGCTCTGCCGACAGCCCGGCCCAAAGGGCAACGCCCACCTCGGCCAACGTGGCCGGCAAACCCTATCACCAGCTCGTTTGCCACTCTGGGTGCAGGACGCTGTTCTTGCGGAACTGGTTCTTCTCTCAAATTTCATCGCCCCCAATAGGGGGCACGCCAACCGGCCTGAAGCGCTTCTGCTTCATCGCAGAACCATCTCTCGCCCTTGTCGACGGAAACCTTCGTACGCGAATACCAAGGCGACCACGGCGCATGGTAGATGCGCCCGTTTTTCGAGATGTTGCCTTTTATCGGACAACCTTCCGGCGATTCCTGTACACCGACGTCCCATCGTTCGGCGCGGTAGTCCCAAGCCGTCTGGGTATCCGCTTGCCAGATTCCGAGGCGCGCCGCTCTTGCCGTGTCTTCAAGGGCTGCATAGTCGAGCGAATATTTCCGGAACACCCATGCATAACCTTTCGAGACCATTCGCGCATTGATGTCTTGCCCGTTGACGCTGCAAACACCGATGACGCGTGAGTAGTCATCAATGCCCCGGTTGTCGCAGGTTACCGCCTCGCCAATGACCAAGCTTTCCATAACGGCAATGGCATCCTTCCCGCAGGGCCAGCATCCGCCGGACGCCTTTCGACATTTCTGGCCAGCTTCCGGCGCATCGATGCCGTGTAGCCGGTAGGTCACCCCGTCAAGCTCGATGGTGTCTCCATCGACGACGCGAACTTGGCTTCCAGCACCCGCCTTTGAAGGCCAAAACACCCATACCAGGGCAACGGCAATGATCACGATTGCCGGGATGATCAATTCCCGCCAGCGGAACGGCGGACCACCATAGTCGGGTGATTTGTCATAGCCGCTCATCGGAACAGCTTTCCCAATAGCCCCCACAGAGAAAATGTTGTCTTCCGATAGATTTTCGCTTTCACGGCTTTCTTCGGATTGAGGATCATGCCTGAACCGCGCGGTGCTCTCAGTCCAAGACTGTTTTTGATGATCCGTTTTGAAGACGTCCGGGCCGCAAGGCTCTTCTTCAGACTGGGTTTTCGCATTCCGAGTTTCATCGTCGCATCCTCCCGTCAGTTTGAACCGCCCCCGGTTTGCCGGAGGCCGTTTGGGTTAAGTTATGCGGCCATGGCTGGCTGGTCCAGCATGGCGTAGTAGCGCTCCTCGGCTTCGGCTGGCGGGATATCGCCGATGGGGCGCATCAGGCGGCGGTGATTGAACCAATCGACCCATTCGAGGGTAGCGAACTCGACAGCTTCGAAGGATCGCCAGGGCCCGCGCCGATGGATGACCTCGGCCTTGTAAAGTCCGTTGATTGTTTCGGCGAGTGCGTTGTCATAGCTGTCGCCAACGCTGCCGACCGAGGGTTCGATCCCGGCTTCAGCCAGACGCTCCGAGTACTTGATCGAGACATATTGGCTGCCACGATCGCTGTGGTGGATCAGTCCTCCGCGATTGACCGGCCTGCGCTCGTGCAAAGCCTGCTCGAGCGCATCAAGCACGAAGCTCGCATGCGGCGTTCGCGATACGCGCCAGCCAACGATCCGTCGGGCATAGGCATCGATGACGAAGGCCACATAGACGAAACCATTCCAGGTGCTGACATAGGTGAAGTCGGAGACCCAGAGCCGGTTCGGTGCCGGGGCATGGAACTGGCGGTTCACATGATCCAGCGGGCAAGGGGCTGCCTTGTCTGGCGTCGTGGTTTTGATCGCCTTCCCGCGGATAACCCCGTGCAACCCCATGACGCGCATGAGCCGCTCGACCGTGTATCGCGCAACAGAGATGCCCTCCCGGTTCATCTGGAGCCAGACTTTACGAGCCCCGTAGACCTTGAGGTTCTGCTCGAACACAAGGTTGATCTTCGGCCGCAACGCCGCATCCCGGCGCGCTCTTGCCGACAGCTTCGCGGGATCGGCCTGCTTCGCCCGGTGATCGAAATATGTGGAGGGGGCAATCGGCAATACCTTGCAGATCGGCTCGACCCCATAGGCTCCACGGTGATCGTCGATAAAAGCAATCATCGTTTTAACGGGCGGTCGAGCTCCGCCTGGGCAAAATAAGCGCTCGCCTTGCGCAGGATCTCGTTGGCCTGCCGGAGTTCGCGGTTCTCGCGCTCCAGCGCCTTCAGCTTCTCGGCGACATCCGTGGAAATGCCGGCCCGCTTGCCGCTGTCGACTTCAGTCTTCTTGACCCAGTCAAGCAGCGTGTGCGCCGAGCAGCCGATCTTGGCCGAAACCGATTGGCAGGCAGCCCAACGCGAGGGGTAATCGCCCTCGTGATCCAGCACCAATCTGACAGCGCGCTCGCGCACTTCGGGGGAAAACTTGTTCGTCGTTTTGCTCATGATGGCTCCATCCTATTTGGAACTTGGAGCCTCCGGCAAACCGGGGGCGGTTCAGTTTTCTTTGGTGCAGAGCTTTTTCGACGGTGGACTACCGCATTGCTTGCGCAACTGCTTGTCGCTGACGCATTTGCCGGTCTTTTTCGACCGCCAGCCAGGGCCTCCACGGCAACCACACCCACTACAGCCTGCAAGCTGCATTTCGCCATTACTCTGAACCGGTACCATGGTTGTAAAATCACCCGGCATGTTGAGCAGTAAGAAGGCTGCGAAAGCTTTCAGCATGAGAAACGCCCCCTAATATTTCAGACCCGACAAGTACTCTGCATGATCGAAGCGGCGCGGTCACGCATAAATAATCGTGGTTGCAGATGACGATCGATCTTGTTCAGTTTTCTGGCGCTTTTGCGAAATTATGCCAAATAGTTGATTGATGTTCGAGAAGTTGATCTGCAAAAATGATCGAGATGCGATCGCACGCCCGTTGAAACGGCAAATTCGCAAAGGCCATGGGTGCGCACTTTCCTAGCCCAAATTCTGAAGCGCCGGAGATTTGAATAAGCGCTCACGCGCATTCCGCACAACACCATTGCCCAACTCTGAGCCCTGCCTTCAAATGAAGAACCGCGCACGCCCACCTTGGAAGACATCGGTAACAAAGATCGGCAAACGCGGGGGATAAATCGACAAATGCCGTTTTAAATCAATATTCTATCAGAAATGGAAGATCGGCAGAGATTCGGCCGGTTCGCTGTTTTCCCTGAGCTGAATTCGACTTTTGCCGCCTTACAATCTCAGCCCGCAAAGTAACGCGCCGCAGATTTATGCTGCTTCAGATTTGCTGGCCGGTACCGCATAGTTTTGTCCATTTGCGCGACATGTTCAGCATCAAGACGTTCGAGAACGGTTGGATGAAGATCCGCCTCTTGATGGATCTGCCTTGGCTTTCGCGACCATGTAAGCCTGTCGAACGTGACCGTTCTGAACCAGCCAGGTTGCATATCGAGAACCGCCTGTATTTCGTCATGTTGAAGTGCAAGTGGATCTGGTGACGTCACGAGCAAATCACGGCGGATTTTCACGGTCGGGACGGCAGAAACCAGTTCGTCGACCATCCATTGCAGCGCGATATCCGACAGGCGGGACTCTTCCTCGGGGTAGCTTCCGCCAATGTCCGAATGGTTTCCGGCGAACCACACTTGCTTGATCCATCCGGAGTTTCCGCGCTCAGCGTTCCAGGCAACATCCTCACCTCGGCCCCATCCTACCCGTGGGAACTTCGTTCTTGCTTCGTCGATGGAAAGCGCATGGCGGAGAAACGGTACCTCGCGATCTACATAGCGGTCGTAGTTTTTTCCGCTCCACCAAGCCATGTGACCATGACGAACCGCAGCGATCCAATCGAGTGGATTCCACAATCGCAAACGACGCGATTCATCTTTGAAGAAATATTTGAACTGACTGAAGAAGCTGCCAAGCGCCCAGAAAGCCATGACCGCCGGGAGAAGGGCAAATGGCAGCCACAACCAAATTGGTGCAATCGAGTATATATATATGGCAAGGAGCAAGACGACGGTGAACGCGAACAATGACACCAGAGTCGCTGCGCGGCTACCGAGAGCTGCGACGGTATCAAAGACGCCGACAAATGTCGGTTGGACGTTTCCCTGACCCTCGCCTTCAGCTCCGATGCCCTCACTGGCGTATTTCTTTCGGAACCGCCGGGCCTTCTCCTCACGCTGATCCTCGTACTTGTCGCGCTTCTTGCCGGCTCCGTGATTGTAGACATACCGCACAGCATCGGATGCGATTTTGCGAAGGGCCGGACCAAACCGAGGTACCGGTCGCCCTCTTCCGTCTTCTGTAGGAACACCGCACAGATTGAGCACATTGGCGACAGTCCTTGCGGTGTAAGCACCGCGGCTGAACCCGAACAGATGTATCCGGTCACCCGGTTCATAATTAGCGATTATAGCCGCATAGCAATCGATCACGTTTTCATCGATGCCGGTACCGACGGCAGCGGCAAAGAAATTCCTGACGCGTTTGAAGGTCAGCCCGCCCGTTTCTCCGGCGCCAAGACCAGCATCGTAAAACGCGACCTGTTCGTTTGGAGATATTGGCGAATCCGGCCCTGGCCGCATTGCTCGATACATCTTGTAAACATTCGAAAGACATTGATCAGGGCGCAAGCCACCGATCTGACCGGTACCGTCTGAAAATATGAGGATGTCTTTTGCCATTTCTGCCCCGAACGAATCGCTGCGGTATTGAGAAATACTACATCAAAATCAACATCAGGCAGCCCAAATGTTCTTTATTCGTTCTGGCATCCCCAATTTTCACGATTGCGAACCAATGGCAATCGCCACGGCACCAATATGCTGATCAATGGCATCATCCAGCTGTCCGGAGAGCGCGGCACGCGGTTCATGGGTTTTCCATGCAACCGGAATGGTTTCAATGGCCTCTTCCACTATCGACCACAAAGGAGCTGGGGCCAGGCCGGCCGTGTCAGCAAAGCGCCGGACCTGATCACGCGTGATGGTATGGAGGTCCTTGGATTTACCGAAACTCAATCCATGGCTGTCGCCCGGGATATAGGGAAGCGTCGCTACGTAGTCATAGGCCGGGGCAAGCGATGGGATTTTCCGGTCGCGATAGATCAGGGACCAGTTCTTCAGATGCATGTCGCCATTGCCGATGAAGGTCGTAAACACGATACGGCGGAAAAAATCTTCGGCTGCCCCCGAACCGCATTCTGCCGCGATGACGGCAGCAATGTTGGCATAGCTGCGATGCCTGTATTTCTCGGACGGAAATATGCTGAACACCTGGGCGAAATCTTCGATATGGACTAGACCTCCCTCTGCAGCCCGGTCAAACCGCCGCACAATCAAGGCCCGACCCTCCATATTTGCGGCCGGAGCAGGAAGGCCCTTGATACTGTCGATCGGAACGAGGCTGATGTCCGGAACTTCGATCCCGACAGCGCGCGCGAGTTCCATCATGGCGTATTCGTTTTCCGGGACGGATGGATAGGTGTTTGATGGCAACTTGACGATCCATTTGCCGCCAATTCCATCGGCTGGAATGGTCAGGCCGCCATTGGCTTCCATCACCGCAGAAAACTTCAGTTGAACGCCGGCTAGGGAAAACCGCAACGCGCCCTCATCGGCATCGGCGTCTGCCGTGCCGGGATCTGCACCTGTCGAAGTGGAACCGTCATCGCCCACAGGCACGGCCGTGATCGCACCAGGCAGGTCCTGCCCGAGATAGGCAAGCAGGGCAAATTCACGGTCAGCATGAACGCCAACTTTTTCAGCGATGTATTGGCGCAGATGGCCTTCCGGAAGAAGGTTGGAGAAAAATTCCGGCAACCTCTGGCGAACAGTGCGGGTCGTCTCCAGCAGGCCACCTCCGCGGCGCTTAAAGGACAAGCTCAGTGTGTCTCGATCCTCGTCCACCAGATAGGCCTCATCGAAGCCAAAGACATGCTGGTCACTCGCCAAGCGCGTGATGTTGCCGATAGGCCGTCCATGGAGCCTGATTTCCAGTTGGCGGATATTGGCGATGTCGATTGTCATGACAGCTCGCCTTCTTGATCATCATCGGCATCCACGTCGGCACCTCTCCCATACAAGGGACGATCATCTTCATGTTGCTGATGCCGATCATCTCCATAATGATCGGCAATGATGCTTCGGATCACAGGCACCAGCCGCTTGGGAGCGACCACAAGATCGAGATCGAGGACGCGCAGAAGTTCAAGGACCGTGTCGTAGCGCGGCGCGATCTTTCCATTTTCGATTTCGGACACGTGCTTTTGGGACAAGCCGATCCGCGCGCCGAGTTCCTTCTGCGTCAGGTTCTTGCGTTTTCGGGTGTCGATCAATTGCTGCCGGACATCGCCCGGCAATGCGTTCAGTCGGAGAGGCTTCATACCGTTTATACCATTGCAGACCAGTCACATTCATTAAACGGTATCATATTCGCATTGGATTAATACCAAAAAATGAATTTCCTGGGCAACAGATACCATAAATGGGATTTCCAAAATCACCTACAATATGTGAATCGGCCCCGAATGATCACATAAGATCCATCAAGGGGCCATTCGCAAATCAGCAGTTTTCAGGACAGGATTCGGACAGACTGCATTCACCGGTAAGCTGTGAAGTGCGGACATTCGATTTCGGTGTAGACACGGGCACTTTCGGCCCATAGCTGCCGTTGGACCTTGCGAAACTGTACGACGGCTTTGCGCCCCCACTTCAGTCGTTCCAAGCGACATAGCAATTGCCTGAAAGCGGACGTTAGGTCTGACCGGTAGCCTTCTGTGTCAGGGTTAGTAGGCGACCGAGAGGCTTCTTTATGGGGCTTCCCTACGAGCTGCTCTTCCGGAGCAGCGTTTGCGGCGCTCCGTCGTTAGATATATCAGAAAAGCACGAGCTGACGGCTTGCATCTAGCGTAACGATTCATGCGGAGGCGGTTCAGGTTCAACTGCAAGCACAGAACGTCAATTTCTAGCTGTCATGTCGGCACGCTAGCTTATTGCACGCATTTCGCGAATTCTGCTTCAAGTGCGAAGATAATTCACCGAAGGTCAGTACGTCGGCTTGAGCACAGTGAAGACGCGGGAACCATCCCGGCATCGATACCTTCACGGAGTTCTAAAACGTCAACCGCGCCAGAGACTTGTCGTGCCATGCATGCCATGTCTCTGAGTGGTGAGTTCTCAAGTGGAAAACGGAACAAAAGTGAACGCACCCTCTTGCAGTCGGCTCATGTCACCCCCACCTTCCGGTTGACATGTAAAATTCTAACCAATGCGGCGCGGCGACGAGGATCCCTGCAGATGACGGCACACATGAAGTTCTTCCCGACCGGGAATGCTGACACGACCTTTATTCAGCTTGCGAACAATCAGGTCGTCCTGATGGACTACGCGCACATGCGCAACGAGAAAGACCCCTTCGATAAGCGGATCGACCTCCCGACCGCGATCCGGGATGCCATGGACGAGGCCGGTCAGGAATCCTTCCGGGTGGTTGCCTTCACTCATCTCGACAAGGACCATATCTTCCGTTCCAGCGAGTTCTTCTGGTTCGAACATGCGGCCGCTTATCAAGGCGGCGACCGCATGAAGATCGACGAGCTCTGGGTGCCCGCCGGCGTCCTGACGGAGGTCGCTCTCGACGACGATGCCCGCGTGATCCGGCAGGAAGCCCGGCACCGTCTGAAGGAAGGGAAGGGCATCAAGGTTTTCTCTCGTCCGGATGCCCTCAAATCCTACCTTGCGGACAACGGTCTTACGCTTGAGTCCCGGATGCACTGCATCGTCAATGCGGGCGAGCTGGTTCCTGGTTTTAACAAGTGGGGTTCGGAGTCTGTCGAGTTCTTCGTGCACAGTCCTTTCGCCTGGCGCACGGATGCTGGCCTGGTCGACCGAAATCAGGGATCGATCGTCGTGCAGATGACTCTGCGCGAAGGCCTGAAGGAGTCCTATGTCTTGCTCGGTGCGGACATCGATCACGAAAGCCTCTCTCAGATCGTCCGGACGAGCCGCGAACACGACAACGAGGACCGCCTGCACTGGGACGTCCTGAAGCTGTTCCACCACTGCTCCTACCTGTCGCTGTCGCCTGAGAAGGGCGAGGACATGACGGAGCCTGTCGACGACGTGAGGTGGCTATTCGAAGAGCTCGCTCGCGAGAACGAAATCATCGTGTCCCCCAGCAAGCCGATCCCGGTGAAGGGTACGGACGCCGATAAGGACGTGCAGCCTCCGCATCGTCAGGCCGCGGCCTACTACCAAAAGATCATCAAGGATTCCAACGGCAAGTTTTTGGTCACGATGGAGACCCCCAGTGAAGCCCGGCCGAAGCCTATCCATCTGAAGATTACCGCCCAAGGTGTCGCTGTCATGCTCGCGGCGGCGGCGACCGCTACAAGCGTCGCCGCGTCGACACCTACGCGGGCCGGCAGGAACGGCTGACGGAATGTATTGGCAGCCTGAAGGATCGGACGTCGTCGACGTCCAAGAATTCGCCAATCCTCTTGCGAAGGCGCTTCACGACTATGTCGTGGGGCCGGGCGACAGCTACACTACCCTCGGAGAGTGCCGACGGTTCGGAGAGTTCGATCTTCTTTCCTTCGACCTAGTGGTCGAGCGGCCGCAGCGTCCCGTCTATGACATACTGCCTGTGGAATCATTGACCGTGTGTTTCGCGCGGACCGGCTCAATGTCGTTTGCGGTCCTCGTCGCCCGCCCGGATTTTCCCGACACTCCGCATCAGAACCTGATGCCGGAAGGATTCCCCGCCTGCATCTGCATCGACGACCGGCCATGGCAGGACACTCGGAGCTTCTACACGGCCGCCGAACTCATGGGTCGTCTGAGTGGCTGGTTCGAGAAGGCATGCCAAGGCGAGCTTCACGGTGCAGGTCAGCCCCTCGACCCTCTCTTCCTTCCGGACAATTTCAGCCAGATTATCTTGAAGAACGATTTCTGGGAGGCGGCTCGGCTCGGCTCGAGCCTGTTCATCTGGGCCGTCGACCAAGAAGCCCAGTGCATCTTAATTGGGGGATCAAGGCCGTCGAGTGTCAGAGGCGACGATATCCGCTTGATGGCCTTCCATTGCGTGATCGAGCCACAGCAGATGAAGCGGATGAAGAGGGCGCCCCGAGACCTCGGACAGTTGTCGGACTTTCTGGTCGATGCTGGGGTCGATTTTCCGATTCTGCTCCAGCAGTCCATCAAGGACTGGGTGAATGGCAAGAAGGAAATAGGAGACGGCAAGCGTATCACCTGCTTTCTGGTGACAATGCCCCAGATCGATCCGACCACCGGTGATGTCGGAACGACCGAGACGGTAGCGTTCGTGACGGCATCCAGCCCCGGAGAGATCGGCGAGAAGATGGGCTTCCTCTTGCGCAACGTCTCCGGCGAGGCGAAGGAGGTCAACTTCCTCCCTAGTGTCGGCGCGGGCGTATCGATGGATGCGGTGCGCGACCTTCCGGTATCCATGTCCTTCGTTCACAAGGAGTTCGATGCAGCCGGTGCGGCCCTTCTCTCTGGCGAGCCCCATGCCGACGACCGTCGAGTGCTCATGATCGGCGCTGGATCCGCCGGTTCGGCGATCTCGGAAATACTCGCCCGACAGGGGCTCTTCAAATGGACGATCGTAGACGACGACACTCTGCTTCCGCACAACGTGGCGAGGCATACGCTCAACAGCCAGTTCGTCGGTAGAAGCAAGGCCATCGGGCTCGCGAACATGCTCATGGGGATCAGGGACGACGTTGATGCGCGTCCTGTCGTCGACAACGTCCTGACCCCAATCGACAAGGCGGTATTGGATCAGCAGATCGGCGACGCCGAATTCATCCTCGACGCCTCTGCCTCTGTTCCCGTTTCCCGGTGGGCGTCCGACCTGCCGAGCGCTGCCCGGCGTCTCTGCGCGTTCTTCACGCCCGATGGGAAGTCCGCGGTTCTCATGATCGAGGACGAGGCGCGCTCCTTGACACTCCGCGATCTCGAGACGCTGTATCTCCGCGAGGTGTTGCAGAACCCCGCTCTCGAAGGCCACCTCGGTGCCGTCGACCGGATGCAGTATACCGGGGCGTGCAGGGCGCTTACGAACAGGATCCCGATGGCGTCGATACAGGTGCTTTCGGGCCTGATCGCTGCAGGGATCGCATCCGGTGTCAGGACGACGAATGCGGCGCTCAAGATCTGGACTATGAACGAGGATGGCGTAAGGATCACTACGGTGTCCGGTACCATGGCGACGACGAAGGCCGAGGGTTGGTCGGTCGTCCTGCCAGCCTCTTTGAAGCTTGAAGTCCGCCAACGCCGCTCGGCGGCGCTGCCATCGGAAACCGGTGGATCGCTGATGGGAATGTTCGATTTCGAACGCCGTCGCGTCGACGTCGTCGGAGCACTTCCTCCGCCCAGCGACAGCGTCGGCACTTCGTCGTCGTTTACTCGCGGCATCTCCCGGCTGCGCACGGACATCGAGGCTGCTGCCGCCCGGACAGGTAACCAGATCCGGTACATCGGCGAATGGCATTCGCATCCGGCCGGCCGTTCCTCACGTCCAAGCGGCACCGATCTCGAACAGATCAGGCAACTAAGGGACGCCATGGAACTCGACGGCCTACCTGCCGTGTCATTGATCGTTGCGGAAGACGACATGTCGGTGCTCTTGGCCGGAACGAGGAGGTCGGCAAATGGATAGCGTCAAAGACAGGCTGCGGCTGGGCCTCGCTCTTTCGGGCGGCGGTGTCCGTGCGGCGGTGTTTCACCTGGGCGTTCTCCGGCATCTTTCAATGTTGGGCCGCCTCGAGGAAGTCACGCAGATTTCGACCGTGTCCGGAGGGAGCCTGATCGTGGGCGCGATCTTCTCCCACGCTGATCTCAAATGGCCGACCTCCAGACAGTTCCTGGACGATATCTATCCCGAACTTCGCAAGAGGCTCACGGCCGGCGACCTGTTCAGCCTCACCGCCCTGGGTTGGCGCGGAATCCTTCGCGAGAACATTCGAATCCTTTTTCGAAGAGCCGAAATCCTTCCGAAGCTTCTCGCCGCTCGCTGGGGTGTCAGAGGATCCGTGAAGGATCTGCCTGACACACCGGAATGGCATATCAACACGACCTGCTTCGAGACCGGCAAGAACTGGCGGTTCTCGAAGAGGTTGATGGGGGACTGGCAGTTCGGGCGTCACTTCAGCCCGGACGTCCCGATCGCAAAGGCCATTGCGGCGTCGGCAGCGGTTCCATACGCGATTGGCATCCTGCGGCTCGAGTTACCGGAACATGGCTGGTGGAAGACGGATCGGGCGACCAAAAAACCACAGGAGAAGATTTCACGCCCTATGCCGCGCGTTCGGCTCTGGGATGGTGGGGCGTACGAGAACATGGGTCTGGAGGCTATCTACAAGCCCGCTGACGGCCTTCAGGGATGTGACTTCCTCATCTGCAGCGATGCCTCGGGTCCGTTGACTGCGCCAAGGCCTTTTTCGATCACCGGGATGCTTCAGGGCAGGCTCAACTCGCCGCGGCTCTTCGACATTGCAAGCGATCAGATACGGGCACTGCGTTCCCGCATGCTGATGGGATCGATCTTGCGTGGAGAAGTGAAGGGCGTTCTGGTACGAATGGGCGTGTCCATGCGGCAGTTCGAGATGGATTCCACTGCACTCGCGGAACGGCTCACCGACGAGCAGGGCGCCGTCTCGCTGAACTACCCGACCAACTTGACCCGAATATCGGAAGACGACTTCGACCTTCTTTCACGCCATGGCGCGGAGGTTTGTGAAGCCACCTTGGTCACTTACATGCAGTGACCTTGCCCCCAAGTTTTATCCAGTTTCGAGTTTGCTCTTCGGCCCCTAAACGACAGCCACCGGTCCGATCATGACCATGTCGCACCGTATGTGCAGAAAGTCCGCTTTCGCAGCAACATGGCCCCAAGCTATCAGTCCGCTTCCGGCCCCTCTTCGGTCATTCGTGCCGACCGCAGCAAATGTCCGTTCTCCGCCCTGTCAGGACCTTGCTGCTTAGTGCAACGAGTGACTGCTTCCGGTAACTAAGTCCAGGATAGTGAACGGCTGAACCGGGGGCGCATTCC
>JAHJQI010000023.1 GCA_018819265.1 Alphaproteobacteria bacterium | reverse complement strand
TGCGCGTCCAGGAACTGGAAGCTCAGTACGGCCTCACTGCTGCTGCAACAAAGATCGCCGGCCTCAATGTGCTGACGACTCCGCACTTCGATCCGCAGGGCGGTCTCGACTCGTGGAAGTTCGCCACGCTGGCACTGTGCATGATGGCTGGTACGGCCTCGCTGCCGCACATCCTGATGCGCTACTTCACGACGCCGACGGTAACGGCAGCCCGACGCTCCGTCGGCTGGTCGCTGTTCTTCATCTTCCTATTGTACTTCACGGCACCGGCACTCGCCACGCTGACGAAGCTGCAACTGCTCGATCCAAACCTCGCAACGTCGGTCATCGGCAAGGCGATCGCGGACGTGCAGGCCCTTGAATGGGTGAAGAACTGGAGCGCGGTCGGTTATCTTGCCGTGCAGGACCAGAACGGTGACGGTATCCTTCAGCTCAACGAGTTCTTCATGCGGCCGGATATCGTCGTTCTGGCAACGCCTGAAATCGCAGGGCTGCCCTACGTCATCTCCGGCCTCGTCGCCGCCGGCGGTATGGCTGCAGCCATGTCGACGGCCGACGGGCTGCTGCTCGCCATCGCCAACGCGCTCAGCCACGACCTCTACTACAAGATCATCGATCCGAAGGCGGAGACTTCAAAGCGCCTGATCGTTGCTCGTGTACTTCTGGTGGTGATCGGTGTCGCCGCGGCGCTCGTTGCTTCGTTGAAGCTGACGGGGATCCTGGGTGCGGTCGCGTGGGCTTTCTGCTTCGCGTGCTCGGGCCTGTTCTTCCCGCTTGTCCTTGGCGTGTGGTGGAAGAGAGCCAACACGGCCGGCGCCATTGCCGGCATGGTGTTCGGCTTCGGTGCCGGCACGTGGTACCTCTACATGATCTACAACGGCCTCATGGAGCCGGTGTGGGCCATCGATCACTTGCGCTTCGGCATCATCGGCATGCCGGTGAGCCTCGTGGCCATGGTCGTCGTCACGCTACTGACGCCGGCA
Source organism: Alphaproteobacteria bacterium (assembly GCA_018819265.1). Taxonomy (GTDB): domain Bacteria; phylum Pseudomonadota; class Alphaproteobacteria; order Rhizobiales; family Hyphomicrobiaceae; genus Filomicrobium. The sequence goes on along the minus strand of JAHJQI010000023.1, from coordinate 37,676 downwards.
CCGAGCGCAGAGGTGCAGGATATGGTCGACCGGACACGTATCCCGAGCGGCGAATCGATCCTGGCCGCACAGCACTGACGTAATCAGACCGCCGGCCACCTCGTAGCGTGGCCGGCAGTCGCCTCACTTTCTTGCAGGGGCCGGACCTCAACGTCCTGCCCCTGCTTTTTTCTCATCGACAGTTGAACGGTCCTTATCCACCATGGAACCCCTGCCTTTTCCGTTCTGGGTAATCGTCCTGGACTTCGTGCTCGGCGCCATCATGTGGACGCTGATCGGACGAGCGGCGATGAACCTGTTCCTGCCGACAACATCCGACTTCTTCTTCATGAAGGCGTTCGTGCAGATGACGGATCCTCTGATCCGCCTGTTCCGGCCGATTACTCCGGGCTTCCTGGTCGAGCCGCTGGTGCCGCTATTCGTGGCATGGTTCTTCTACATGTTCCGCTTTTACGCGATGCCGTGGCTACTGGGTTATTCGGTGATGGGCATGCTGTCCTTCCCCCTCGAGAGCGAGGTGGCACGCTTCATCTATCTGATCCTAAGCCCTGCGCGTTGAGCGTCTGGATGCCCGCGCTCACTCGACCCGCTTGGCCAATCGCTGCCGTGGTGCCCGGTCAGTAGCCGCCATCGGCGCGCTTCTTCCAGTCCTCTCCCGCAACACGGGCATCGTTGACGATGCGGTCGGCCGTCTTCGGACGGAACGCCTGCACCTGGCGCTCCGCGGCCTCGAGGTCGTCGTTGGAAAGCATGGCGCGGACAGCTTCGCGGCGGGTCTTTGCCTGCTCGTCGCCCTTCGTGGAGGCGAGCGCGTAATAGACATAGGCGCGCTTCAAATCCTTCTCGACGCCGAGGCCGTTTTCGCACAACACCGCCAAATTGAACTGGCTGTCGCTCAGGCCGTACTGGGCGGCGGCATCGAACCACTTGGCGGCGCTCGTGTAGTCCGGGCCGCCGGCGTCGCGGCCGGCACTGACGACGGCGAGGTTGTGCATCGCCTTGACGTTGCCCTTCGCGGCGGCGCGCTCATACCAGACTCCGGCGCGCGCGAGATCCTTGTCGACGCCGAGGCCGCGTTCGTACAGCGTCCCGAGACGGTACTGGGCCTGGGCGAAACCCTGGGCGGCGGCCAACTGGTACCAATGCACCGAGCCTTTCAGGTCCTGCTGGGTGCCGGTTCCGCCGGCAAGGCGGGCTGCGACTTCGAACTGCGCGGAGGGATCGCCTTTCGCGGCGGCCAGACGCAGCGACAGCGGGCCGACGGTGGCCGGCGGCAGGTCGAGGTGGTTGCCGTCGCCGGCGCGTGCGAGCGGACCCTGAGCTGCCTCAGATTGCTCGACCGTCGGCTGCTCGGTGATCAGGTTGGCGGGCGTCGCGTAGGCGGCGGCGGCACCGAGGTCGGAGGACATCCTGGCGAGACGCTGCTGGCGCTGGGCCCTGGCCACGGCCGCGGGGTTGGGCTGCGTGTCGAGATCGGCAACCGCGACACCGGCAAGGCCGGAGGCAAGCGGGCGGAGTTCATCGCTGGAGGGCACATCATAGTTGAACTCGCCGTCGTAGATGCGGCCACCGTCAAGGCTGCCACGGCGGTCGGGGGCTTCCTCGCCCTTCAGGGCGGGGACCGTTTCCTCCGGTCCGGAGAGCTGCGGGCCCGGCGTCTCCTTGTCGAAGGTCTGCTCGATGACCGGCGGCGCGACGTCGGAGATCGGCTGGGAGGGGCTGCGCATCATCAGCAGTGCACCGGCGGTCGCAAAGAGAACGATCACGGCACCGACAAGCAGCTTGCTCCGAGGCAGGGCGAACCGAGAACCGGCGGCGGCTGCGGCGGCATCGCCGGGCAGCGCCTTCGGCCGGCCGGCAGGCTTGGCCGCTGCGGGCGCCTTGGGGGAGGCTTCGGCTGGCGATTTACCGGGAGCCGGCGCGGGGATCTGGGCCTTTGATGCCGAAGCGGTGCCGCGCACCTTGGCACCGAGGCTCGACAAACCGGGCAAGGAGAGCCTGGACTTTGCCGGTGCCGATTCGGATTCCACACCGGCTTCGGACAAAAGGGCCTGTTCGGCGGCGCGTTCGCGGGCGCGGCGGGCATCGGCGATGAACTCCTGGCGGAGCCGGTCGATGGGGCTGAGCGCGCTTTCGCTGCGTTCGTCGGGCTGCCAGTCGGGGCGCAGGTCGGCCTGGACTTGCGGTCCGTCAGCGGTAATTTGCTGGTCATTGTATCGAGCTGCGTCATGCTCGGCGCCGGCCTGTGCCTCGCCAAAGGCATGGGCATCGCGGGCGGCTTCGTAATTGTCGCCAAAAACCTCCTCGGCCTGTTCGTATCCGGACACTTCGGGTTCGTCTTGGACCTGCGGCTCGACGCCGAACTTCGCTTCGGCGGGACGAATGCCCATGACGGCGGCCGGATACTCGAGACGGGTCTGGGAATAGTCGGATTGCGGGCGTGGGCGCTCGGTCCGCCGGTCGGGCAAGGCAGCCGCAGGTTCGGACCCTTTATCGGCGGCATCGACTTCGACTTCGGCAAAATCGTCATCGAGTGGCGACGTCATCGGCGGGTTCTCGTAGCCGGCTTCGAGCACTTCCACCCGGTCGAGAACGCGGATCAGCGCCTGCTGGATGGTGTCCAGCATGCCGGCGGCTTCTTCGTCGCGCTCACGGCGTTCGGTGATGAAGGCATCGAGGGCTTCGCGCATGTCGCCGACGGCTTCGCTGTCGCCGTGCCCGCCGATCGCGCCGTTGGCGAATTCGGCAAGGAACCGCTGGGCGACGCTCTCGGCGGCGGCCTCTGCTATGGCGGTGTAGTCGAATTCGGCCGACCCGCCCTGCCCCGAGACGAACTGCATGATGTTGTCGTCGGACAGCCGGTCGAGCAGCGTCTCCATGTGACCTTCGAGGCTATCGATGCGGCCGAGTTGTGCTTCGACGCGCTCGAAGTAGCCGACCATCGAGTCGATCTGGGCTTCGGCGGACCTGAGGGCGTCGACATCATGGCGGGTTGCCACGTCCTCGAGTGCCAATCCGACCCGCTCCTCGAATTCGCCAAACCGGTCGCTGAGCGTGAGGAGCGCCTGGTCATCGCGCAGTTCGAAAATCGATTCCTCGATTTTGGCTGCGATCTCGGCAAAGCGCGCTTCGAGCCAGGCCTGCTCGATGATCGGTGCAGCCGTCGGCACGCATGGCTGACTACCATTCTGCAAACGGCTTTCCGGCATGGGCACTCGCATGTCCTCTTTTCCGGTAGGGCGGGCGGCTTCGGGCAGTTCGTCGTTCATGCCGTCCAGCGTGCGCGCCGCGGCCAAGGCGGCGACGCCAGATACCTGGCGGGGAGCGAACGGAGCCGGCTCGACATCATCTCCGGCGAGGTGGGCTTCATAGATGCGGGTCAAGGCTTCGGCCTGGTCGCGGTCCCAGTGTGCGTGCGGCTCTTCGGAAGCTTCGTGATGCGGGGGCGCCGAATCGTACTCGAAGGCTGCATTCGCGAAGACCGGGGGCTCGGCGCGGGTTTCAGACCCGGACTGGTCTGCTTGACCGGTTCCCGAAGCATCGAAAGATTCGTGACACTCATCTGCATCGGCATCGGCGTAGAAATCGAAGCGGTCGGCGGCGTTATCGGTAATCATCATGTCTTCGGCGCCTGCTTCGCGTTCGGGGAGGAACTCGGAATCGAAAGCTTCGCCGGCGGACCGGAACAGGCTCGATACCGGCGCAAAGGTCGCCACGCCTTGTTTAGAGCGTTCCTCGGAATGGTCCGGAAGGTCTTCGACGCCGGACTCTGCGCGACGCCGTTGATCGACCGCGCCAGCGCGTTCGATGGTGGCGCGCCAGTCGGCATCTTCGTCCGTTTCGAAATCGCGACCGGTCATGAACTGGCCAGCATCGACTTCACCGGCGGAAGCGGACCCGAAGATCGAAGATCCGGGCTGATGCAGTTCGGCGGCGGCGACGAGGCGGGCGAGTTGCCCGATGCCCTCCTCGATGCGCTCGAAGGCTGGTGCGAATGTCTCGGGCACCTGTGCGCGCGTGCGGCGGGCGTCGTTGCCCATCTCTGCAAGGCGCCGATGCATGTCGCCGAGGACTTCCGACTGACGGCGGTCGGAATCCTCGAGCTGTGTGGCGATAAGCTTGAGGATGGTGCGCATGTCGTCGGCCATCACCGTGGCCTCGGCAGCGTTGACCTCGGTCGCCTGCGCTACAATGCGGGTAGTCTGATCGTCTTTGATCGACATTTCTTCCAAGTCCCCTATCACTCGGTCTGCGCTCTTGAAGGCCGGCAGCTCCGATGAGGGAGGGGGCGGGCGTGTGCCCACTAGCGGCGGTCGGTCTTCGAGCAGAAAATTGGGATCCAGACGCGCCACGATTTTGGAACCTGACGCTAGAAAACTGTCAGGTGGCAGTAAATGTTCGGTTAAATAGCTTCCTGTTCTCGGACGACTGAGCGGAAAGTCTCGAAAAATTTCGGTGTTGGCGTCAGATTTCAAACTCTCCACGTAAGCCATGGCGACTTATCTCTAACTCTGGTGCCTTTCGACATTGTTTAGCCACTAGAATCAGCACATTAAGGGCATCGAGGCCTGTTTGATGTAGGCTTTGGAGGGCTTCGTATGGGGCTTGACAATTACAGACGTGTCGCCACATATGATTCGTTCAAGACCCCTCGGGAAGCCTTCCGCATCGTCGGAGTTGGTGAACCGAGCATTATGACCCCGGGGACACCTTGCGTGTCCCCGTATTCTTTTGGACTTCTCGATGGCTGAACCAAGTGGCAGCGCTGGCCATGCGATACGTGTGCGAATATTTGTAGATTTTTGGAACTTCAGTCTCTCTCTCTCTCAAGCGCGAAGACGCGGCCTTCATGACCGACTGGTCGGCAATTGGTACATTGCTTAGCTCTGAAGCGGCCAAGCTCGTTGACCCCAATGCCAAGGCTTCATTTGAAGCTATGCATGTCTATGGGTCGTTTGATCCTGCCAAGAGCAACGATGCAAAGCTCAAGAACTGGTTCACAAACAAGCTTGACAAGATGCCTGGTGTTCACGTGGCCCTTTTGGAGCGGCAGAAGAAGAAGGGGTATCCGAAGTGTCCAGACTGCCAAGAGGAAGCCAAGAAATGTAATAAGTGCGGGCATGATCTGCGTGGGACCGAGGAGAAGGGAGTCGATACAAGAATCGTCACCGATATGATTAGTTTGGCATGGTCCAACTCTTACGATGTGGCAGTTCTGGTGTCGGCTGATCGTGATTTTGTCCCCGTTGCTGAATTTCTCCAGGCAAAGGGCATCAAGGTGATGCACGGCGCTTTCCCCCCAATTGGAAGTCACTTGTCTCAAAAATGTTGGGGTAGCATCAAGATTCCTGATTTCATGAAGCAGTTCCAGCGCAACTGACTGATTTAGTTTTCAAACTGAGACCCCACCAAAATTTCCGACGACTTGCATATGTCGCTGAAACGACTGTTGCCAGTGCCCGCGAAGGTTAGCGCCGCAGGTCAGCCGCGCATCGCGCCCGCTTCCCAGCCGGGCGCGGTTGCCATTTGATTTCAATCGGCTCTGCTGGAATTGCCACAGTTTGCGACTATATTCCTTGCGTGTCGTAATCGCTTCTTGGGCAAGCAAGCCCGCAGAGCTGGAGACCTCCGTTGAGAATCCCGCGCGTCCGCCCCGCATTCGCAGCCGCAGTACTCGCTTTGTGCGCCGGTCAGGCTGCCGCCGAAACCCCCGGTCGTTTCACCATGTCGCCCGTCGACGGCGGCTTTGTGCGACTTGACCAGGACACAGGCGCCATGTCGCTTTGCACCAAGAAGGCAAGCGCCGAGCAGCCGGACGGCTGGGCCTGCACGCCGATGGACGACGACCAGCGCGGCCTGCGTGACGAGGTCGACCGGCTGAAAGCCGAAAACGCCGAACTCAAAGACGAGGTTCGCCGCCTGGAAGATACCTTCATCACCGGCAAGCGCGATGGCGGCGACGGCCGCGAGGGGCTGCAATCGCCGCAGGACGGCCCGCCAGGCGGGCTGCCGCCAGGAATGAAGCTGCCGAGCGAAGAGGACGTCGACAAGGCCGTCGACTATCTCGAAGGGATGATTCGCAAGTTCCGTGAGCGCTTCGAGGACTTCGGAGAAAAGACCGACCCGGATCGACCTCCGCACGGGGATCGCGGCGAGCGTGACTGGCAGGGTCCGCGCGACCGGCCGAGCCCCAATGACCACCGCGACAATCGCGATTCGCGCGGCTCCACCCCTCTATAGCGGACGGGCGCACGTCAGGGCCATGAGCACTTCTTTGCAGCAGTCGACGGGAAGGCTCCTCATTGAGACGGCCGGCGCGGGTTTCACCGACATCTCCAGGCGCGTGTCGCAGTGGCTGGCGGACCAAGGCGCGCGGGAAGGTCTGTTGACCGTCTTCATCCGCCATACATCGGCGTCGCTCGTCATTCAGGAAAATGCCGATCCGGACGTTCTGCGCGACCTGATGACCCGCCTTGACGAGTTGGCGCCTGAAGACGGCAATTACAGGCACAGCAGCGAAGGGCCTGACGACATGCCGGCGCACATCAAGGCTATGTTGACGGCAACTTCACTGGCGATTCCCGTAAGGGCGGGCCGAATGGCGCTTGGCACCTGGCAGGGGCTCTACATCGTCGAACATCGCGCGCGCCCGCACCGGCGCGAAATCGCGCTGCATTTCATCGGAACATTGAAGGCAGACTGAAAGTGGCGTCGGTCGGGGGACCGGCTCATGACGTGTCAACGGCCTCTTGCCGCAAACCTTTGCGTTGCAGCAACAAGCTCGTGCAGCGTGCCCGGTTCCGTCATGGCGTGGCCAGCATCGGGCACGATCCGCAATTCCGCGTCGGGCCAGACCTGGCACAGTTCCCAGGCGGATTTGACCGGCGTGATCACATCGTAACGGCCGGCAATGACGACGCCGGGGATACCTTCAAGCCGGTGGGCGTCATCGAGAAGCTGGGCATCGCGATTGAGAAATCCAGAATGGACGAAATAGTGACACTCGATGCGGGCAAAGGCCAGCACGTATTGATCGGACGTCAGCGAACGCAGGCGCGTGCGCTCCGGGAATATGCTCAACGTCGAGCCTTCCCAGGCGCTCCAGATGCGGGCTGCCGCAAGTTGCTCAGACCTGTCCGCATGCGTCAGCCGGCGGTAGTAGGCAGCAATGATGTCGCCGCGCTCGGCTTGCGGAATGTGCTCGACGAAAGGTGCGTATTGGTCGGGGAACAGCCAGTTGCAGCCGCTGGTGTAGAACCAATCGATCTCGGCCCGGCGGACAAGAAAGATGCCGCGCAGGATGAGACCGGTGACGCGCTCGGGATAGCTTTCGGCGTAAGCCAGCGCCAGCGTCGAGCCCCAGGAGCCGCCAAACACCTGCCAGCGGCCGATGCCCAGGTGGGTGCGAAGGCGCTCGATATCAGCGACAAGGTGCCAGGTCGTGTTGCAGTTCAGACTTGCGGTGGGCCGCGAATGGCCGCAGCCGCGCTGGTCGAACAGAACGATACGGTAATGGCGCGGATCGTGGAAGCGGCGCATCGTGCGGCTGGAACCGGCGCCGGGGCCTCCGTGCAGCAGCACGACTGGGATGCCGCGCGGGTTGCCGCACTCCTCGAAATAAATTTCATGGCCATCGCCGACGTCGAGATGGCCGTAGCTAAAGGGCTCTATCGGCGGAAAAAGATCAATTCGTTCGGTGAAGTCCACTAGCCCGCCTTTCTCAAAGCAAATGGCGCCGTGATCGTGCGGGGCGGCGAGGTTGCGCAAGAAGGGGTACGAAATGCATATCGGCTGATACGGTCAAGCGGCCTGACATGTGATTCCAGCATGCAGCCGACGGTCCGCCCCGGAGGATCTGAAGGGCGGCTTCGTTGCCCAAATCGCGAAGTCCGCCTGCGGCAAACGACGGCGAACGGATCGATTATCGCACTGGCCCGATGTATCCCAATTGGCATCATGTCCGCCGACGCTCCTTCTGCCGAAGGATCCGCATTTCGCGATCGTACAGGATTTCCCCGCCGGGAACGCGCACATCGCGAACGAGTTCCAGCGAATGCCGGGTCGGCGGCAGCGTCAACAAGCTTACGGAAACGAGTGCGGCAACCCCCGCCGGCACTGCGACGATGGCTGCCAGCGCACTCGATAGCTCGATCAGCCTGCTTTCCGAAGCAAGGATCATGAGAATCGCAACGGCGAACCCCGTGACGATGCCAGCGAATGCCCCATACTGATTGACACGCTTCCACCAGATCGAAGCGACCAGTACCGGAAACCCCGCCGAAGCGGTCAATGCCAGCGCCCAGAGCATGAGCTTCAGTGCGTCTCCATTCGCCATCACCGCGATCAGGCCGCCGAACGAGACGACGACGACGATCATGACGCGGACAACGATGAGCCGCAGCGGGGCGGCGGGCGGCTGCCAGTTGAGGCCGTTGACGATATCCTCCGACAACATGGCGGCGAGCGTCAGCGCGGCGGCGCTGGCGGCGGCGAAGGCTGCGGCAAGTATCCCGACCGCGGCAAGGGAAGCGAAAACTTCCGGCAGCCCGGCCGCAGTTGGCAGCGCCAACAGGATGCTGTCGCGGTCGAATGCGATTTCGCCGACGCCGATCTGGTTGCCGCGGGTCGAGATTTGAACAAACCGTTGCGTGACGAGATCGCGCAGCCATTCGGGCGGGGCGGCGATGGAACTGCCGGCGGCCTGCATCAGGTAATCGCGCATGAAGACGGCGATCGTGATGAGAGTCAGCATGATCGAGCCGAAAAAGAAGCACGCCCAGCCCAGCGCCTTGCGGGCTTCGTAGACGCCCGGAGTGGTCGCTATGCGCGGCAGAATCCAAGGTGCCGCGGCAATCCCCATCATGACCGACAGTGTTGCCAGCGAGTAGGCCACCGGCCCGATCGCGCCGAACGGTTCAGCGATGCGTTTGAAGACCGGCTGGAAGCCGTCGAATGGCAACAGCAGCCCTAATGGCGGCTGCAGCCCGATCGGCATGCCGGCGATCGCTTCCGAGCGGCCGATGCCGCGGATCATCGGCCCGTGACTTAGTTGCGGCAAGGGCAGGTAGCCGAGAAGGACAGCGATGATGGCGACGGGGACGACGAGTGCCAGGAGTGCTGCCACGCCCGTTGCAACTCCCGACCAGGTCAGGGCGCGCATGCCGCCGAACACCAGTCCGCAGATCACGGCGAGCACCATGATTGCGGTCGCGACCGCGGGACCCTGCGGAAGCAACCAATCGACTGCCTTGGCACCTATCCCGATCTCAGCAGCAAGGATCAACAGAGTCGGCACCGAAAACAGGGCGGCGGAGACGATGCGCACATTGCGGCTGTCGAAACGCCGGCCAAGGTAGGTCGGCACGGTGAAAGCGCCGAACTTGCGCAGGAAGGGCGCCAGCAGGATGGCCATGACCACATACCCGGCAAAGCCGCCGGACATGATCCAGATGGCGTCGAAACCGATCAGGAAGAACGCGCCCGTCAGGCAGGCCATGCCGGTGGCGCCCATCGTCGAAACGGCAAGGCCAAGGCCGCAATAGACCGCTGGAACGCGGCGGCCGGCAGCGAAGAAATCGATCGGTTCTCGCGAAATCCCCGCCACGGATATGATGAGGAATGCGCTCAAGGCGCCGCCGAGCATCAGTCCGCTGAGGAGCCCACGCGAAGCACCCATCTGCTCGAACATCAAAAGGATGAGGACCAGCGAAATGAAGCCGCTGGCAAAAATCCCGAAATAGATGCCGAGGCGCGGATTGATCAACCGGCCGCGAGGCGTAAAGGTCATTTCTTCCTAATTCCCCGTTCTTCGGACTCGTTCCGGCCTCGTTCCGGCCCTCCTCCCGGAACCCGCCCAGGTACAAGAGCGTGCCGGCACCGCCGCGTCAGTTGTCCTCGTGGGCACCGTGCCAATGGTCGATGGCGTCCTGCCGATTAACGAAACTGCCGAGCGTGATCAGCGCGATCAAGAAAAGTCCGTGGGCGGCAAGGAGATAGCCCAGGGGGAAACCGAGAAACTTGTTGTGGTTGAGACCGTCCGCATAAAGCGGAAGAACGATCAGAACGATCAGGAACGGAATGAGGCTGGCCAGCATCTGCCATTTCGTATGGCGCCAGTAAGGCTTGCGTTCCTTGCGTTCGATCATCGACTTGCTCCAGATACGACCGACAAATATCAGAAATGACCGGTCCGGGTTAGTGCCTGCGGGATTGCCCACATGCGCGTTCATGGATAACGGATCGCGTGGCAATGGGAAACTTGCCACAAGACCCGGCTTGTTGCTTAATTCATGATCTATGTCGGTTCTAAGACGCGGTCTTACTTCCGCGTCTTCCCGCCGTTGGTCTAGAGCTACATCCGATCCGGCGGAATTGCCGCGAGCGACCCGCCCGCCGGCCTTCACTGCGGCGGGAGGCCAACGAACATACAAGCAACAGCCAAAGCCAGGGAGGCGTGGCATGGCGGAATACCGCATCACCATCGTGGATGACCATCCACTCTTCCGCGGCGCCTTGAACCAGGCGCTGAGTGCCTCCATGGACGCCGCCTTCCAGGAGGCCGGCTCGCTCGATGAACTCAACGAGCAACTTGGCGTTTCGAAGGACGTCGATCTCGTCCTGCTCGACTTGAACATGCCAGGGGTGCAGGGCCTTTCGGGCCTGATGTTCCTCAGGGCGCAATACCCGGAAATCCCCGTCGTGGTCTGTTCGGCGAACGAGGATCCCGGCACCATCAGGCGCTGCATCGAGTTCGGCGCGTCGGGGTACATTCCGAAGTCGCAGCCGATCGAGCAGATCCGCGAGGCGGTGGCGAAAGTGCTCGGCGGCGAGGTGTGGACGCCCCCCGACGTCAACTTGAGCGGCGAACTCGACGAGGAGACCTCCGACATGCTGGGGCGCCTGTCGTCGCTGACACCGCAACAGGTGCGTGTCCTGATGATGCTCGGCGAGGGGCTCTTGAACAAGCAGATCGCCTACAAGCTTTCGGTTTCGGAAGCCACCATCAAGGCGCACGTCTCGGCAATTCTGCAGAAGCTCGGCGTCGACAGCCGCACCCAGGCCGTCATCGCGATCAGCAGAATCGACAATCGCGACTGGCAGAGCGCGGCGAATTAAATCCGGGGCCAATTCTGTCGGGGATCTCGTCGCAGTTGCCGCGTTACTCGGCGGCGGCGCGGCGGCTTTGCAGGATACGCGTCATCAGAGCGCGCAGGGCCGCGGCCTTGAGCGGCTTGCGCAGGAGGCCGACATCCGCATCCCTGATCAGGCGTTCGACTTCGGGAGTGTGGTCGGCGGTGATGACGATTGCAGGCAGCGGTACTGCGGCTGACTTTCGCAATGCGCGAATTGCATCGAGGCCGGTGCCGAGGTCGAGATGATAGTCGGCCAAAATGATATCGACCGGTCCGCCCGTGTTGAACTTGCGCAGGGCTTCGGCGGTGCTCGCCGCCGTGCGGACGTTGCAATTCCATCCGGTCAGCAGTGTCTCCATGCCTGCCACGATTGCGGGCTCGTTATCGATGCAGATGACCCTGAGGCGTTCCAGGGTGCCGATCTGCGGGCGTGGAGCCAGCGCGCTTGCAGTGCGCGGACGGGCTTCGGCGAGCGGTGCGAGAATGGAAAACGCGGAACCGCGGCCGGCCTCGGAGACAAGGCCGATCGGGTGATCGAGAATGCGGCAGATGCGTTCGACGATCGACAGCCCGAGGCCGAGACCGCTGACGGTGCTGCCGGCGCCTTCGAGGCGCTGGAACTCGCGGAAGATGAACTCGCGCTTGTCTTCGGGAATGCCTGGGCCGGTGTCGTAGACCTCGATCGCGACCGATCCGCCATTGCGGCGGGCCCCGAGAAGGACACGTCCGGAGCGGGTATACTTGATGGCATTGGAGACGAAGTTCTGCAGAACGCGGCGCAGCAGCCGGCGGTCGGAGTGAACCCAAAGCGAGGTCGGCACGATTCTTAAATCGAGACCTTTTTCGCGGGCCGCCGGGGCAAAATCGACGTGCAGGTTCTCGAACAACTCGGCCAGCGAGACAGGTTCGATTTCGAAGGTCAGGCGGCCGGCATCCATTCGCGAGATGTCGATCAGCGCGGAGAAAATTTCTTCGACGGCGTTCAAGGACGCATCGACGTTGCGAATGAGATTGGATGAAGCGCCATCGAGCGGTCGCTCCATTAGGCTGGTCGCGTAGAGACGGGCGGCGTTGAGCGGCTGCAGGACATCGTGGCTGGCGGCCGCGAGGAAGCGGGTTTTATCGAGATTGGCTTCGTCGGCCTTGGATTTGGCTTGTTCAAGAGCGGCGTTGAGTTCAAGCAGTTCGGCGGTCCGCTCGCGCACCCGGCGCTCAAGGTTTTCGTTGGCGCGCGCCAGTGCGGAGGCGGCGGCGACGCGATCGGTGATATCGGAGAAGGTGGTGACGATGCCACCCTGGGGCATCGGGCTGGTGCGCACTTCGATGGTGCGTTCGCCGGCCAACTGCTCCTGGAAGGTTTCCTTGGTGACGGCCAGGCGCAGGAGACGGTCGGCGACCTGCTCCTCGGTATCGCCGGGTCCGAAGTCGCCGCGATCCGCCTGCGCGCGCAGGATGCGGTCGAGCGGCGCACCGACGCGCGCCAGTTCGGGGGGAAGACCGAGGATCATGCGGAACTGCCGGTTCCAGCAGATGAGCCGCATGTCCTTGTCGAAGACGCTGAGGCCGTGACGCACCTGATCGAGCGCCGACTGCAGGAGATCGCGGTTGTACTGCAGCGCCTCGGAGGCATCGTCGAGCAGCTGCAAGGCGTTCTTGCCGGTCATGTTCTCACGGCGCAGCAACAAGGAAAGCACCAACCTTGAGGAGGCCGCGCCGATCGAACTGGCAAGGAGATGCTCCGCGAACCGGACAAGTTGCAGGTCGGCCTCGCCATCGGGCCGCAGCGCGATGCCACGGCTCGCCGCATATTCGTGGAACGATCGTTCCGCGCGCTCGCGGCCGAGATAGCGAGCGACCGTATCCTGCATGTCGTTGACGGTAATGGAGGAGCGCCACAGGCGGAAGGTCGGCTGCGGCAATGGCGGGCGGCGGTCGTCATCGACGAAGACGTGCGCCTGCAGGCGCTCGATGGGGGCCGGCTTATGGACGATGGAGACGGCGATGTATGTCGCCGTATTGAGGCAGACGCTCCAGAGCACCCCATGGGTCAGGGGTTCGAAGTTCAGGTAGAACAGCTCCTCGGGGCGCAGCATTCTCAAGCCGAGCGGCCCGTTCAGAAGGATATCGGCAGGGATCCAGCCGGCTTTCACGATCCACGGCAGAAGCAGCGTGTAGGACCAGATGGCGAAGCCGACCGCGAGCCCGGCGAGCGCTCCCCTGGCGTTGCCTTGTTTCCAGAACAGGCCGAGGAAGAAGGCCGGGGCAAGCTGGGCAATCGCTGCAAACGAAATAAGTCCGATCGTGGAGAGGATCTGTGCGTCGCCGAGCGCCCTGAAAACACCATAGGCCAGCAGCATGACGACGATGATGGCGACGCGCCGGATCATCAAAAGGAGACCGGCCATGTCCTCCTGGGCGACATAATCGGCGACGCGGTTGCGCAGGATAAGCGGTACGACGACCCCGTTCGACACCATGATCGCCAGCGCGATGGATTCAACGATGACCATGGCGGTTGCAGCCGACAGACCGCCGATGAAGGCCGTCATCGAGACCCACTCGACACCGGCATCGACCGGCAACTTCATGACGAACATGTCGGGGGCGACACTGCCGTCAGCGAAGGCCAGCAGTCCTGCCGCCGCTATCGGCACGACGAGCAGGTTGATCAGCACCAGATAGAGCGGGAATATCCAGGCCGCGCGCCGGAGTTCGTCCTGCGAATTGTTCTCGACGATGGCGACATGGAACTGGCGCGGCAGCAGAATCGCGCAGACGAAGCTCAGGAAGGTGACCGTAAGCCAGGTGCCGCCGTGGAAGGGCTGGGAGAAGAGCTCGGAAACCTTTGGAGTCGCCTGAACCTGCTGGTAGAGGCCTGTCGGGCCGCCGTTCCAGGTCATGACGATGAAGAGGCCCACCACCAGGAACGCCATCAGCTTGACCAGCGATTCAGCGGCTATCGCCAGCATGAGGCCTTCTTGATGTTCGGTCGCGTCGACGTGGCGCGTGCCAAACAGGATGGCGAAGACGATCATCGCAATCGTAATGAGAAAGGCGGTATCGGCAAAGCCGACGCGCGGCAATTCGATCGGCACAAGCTGCCCGCCGCCAAGAATGACCTCGATCGAGGCGGACACGGCCTTCAGCTGCAAGGCGAGATAGGGCAGCGTGCCGACAATGGCGACGAGCGTCACCAGCGCCGCGACGGCCTGGCTCTTGCCGTAGCGGGCGGCGAGGAAGTCGGCAATCGAAGACGAATTCTGACCTTTGGCGAGACGCACGATGCGTGACAAGAGCGGCAGTCCGATCGTGAACATCAGGATCGGACCGAGGTAAACGGGAACGAAGTCGAAGCCGGTCCCGGCGGCCAGGCCGACACTGCCGAAGAAGGTCCACGAGGTGCAGTAGGTCGCCAGCGACAGCGCATAAATCAGCGGCCGTCCCATGGTGCTGGAAACCGTCAACATGCGGTCGCCGAGCCACGCCAGCACGAATAGAGCGCTGACATAACCCAGCGCTATGAGAATAATCGTGGTGCCGTCGAACATTCAATTCGGGCCGGTTAAGAGTGCGACGCCGTCCCGATCCCGGAAAGAACGCGCGCTCGTGGTCGTCGTTTGTGGCCCGCAACGCTACTGCGCAGGCGAAGTGCTGGCAATCTCTCGATTGCGCCGCGGCGTTGGCTGGCATCGGGATGTTTAACGCGCTAGTGTAGCGCATCTAACGTTTGGTACCCACTAGCGGATGGCGTATCGACCAAACGTTAGATGTAAAAGCTACACTAGAATTATAGGCTTGCTAGTGTTCCTTATGGTTCTGACATTTGCTCTGCACCGTGCCGCAAGGGAACCAAATGTCAGAACCGGAAGACTAGTAACGCTTCGCATTCAACTCGGTTCGTCGGTGTCCTTGGTGCGGACAGCCCGCGGTGCGCGACGGACGTGCCTGAAGGATCTATCAGGCTCGCCAGCTGGCGGCCCCTCACCGCCGTCCGATGGCTCATCGCCGCTTTTTCCGGGGGGGGCCGGCAGGTCCGGGATCGGGCCCGAAAAGCCCCAGGTCTCAAGGGCTGCCGCCATGAGTATCCGATAACGGCTTTGAAGCGTTTCGCGGTTCCAGTCGTTCGAGGCACGGATCTGATCAGTGAGGTACAGATCGTGAGGGTCGCCGCCGGGGAAATAAATCTGCTTCTTGTCCGCGAAGTTCAACTGGCCTGCCGCCTTGTTGCGGCTTGCCTCCAGGAGAACGAGGTTGGCGATGTTATTGGCCATCGTCTTGCGGTAGCGGATGGGAGAGAACTGCGGTCGCCACATGCTGTCCTTCTCCAGCGTGTCGCCGTTCGGCACGATGTGTTCAAGGGTCAGCATATTCTCGCCAACGAACCTCTTTTCGACGAGGTCGAGGTAGTTTGACAAGGGGCGCCCCGACAGGTGGGCGTCGAGGCGGATCAGGACGGCCTTGTCGGCGCCGTTGGCAGCGTCCTTCAGCTTCAGCGCGATCCGGCGGATGCCTGCGGCTTGGCGCTGTTCGTCGAGGGCAAACAGTACTGCCGGGTCGGGGAAGACCTCGCTCTGCCAGATCAGGTCAAGCACCGGACGGTAGGCGGCGCGGCGGTCGTCGGCGGTGGTCCGCGTCAATGCCAGCAGAATCGCGAACCGGTCGAGTGCACGAAGATAAGCCAGCAGTTTTTCTTCGTCGTCCCTGAGGCGGGCCAGCGCTATCATCGCCGGGGCGACCCATTCGCTGCAGCAGAACCGCTCCAAAACCCGCAGTTTGTCGATTGCGTCCGATACCGCCTCGGATCCGGGGGACCGCGGCCCCTCACCGCGCGTCGCCAGATAGGCCTGCGCCATCGGTTCGAATACGGTTGCCGCGAACCGCCGCGGACCGCCTTCACGGGCCACGACACGTCGCAACAGGCTGATCATGCGGTCGCTTCTCGTCCACCGCTGGGCAACAGCCAGATGCGTAAAGAACGTCTTGTCCTGGCGGCGACCTTTCGGCTGCGGTTCGCGATAGCGAGACATCTGGGCGATGATCGTGTCGTAGCGGCGGCGCTGGTCCAGCGCCAGCGGACCGATGACTTCGGCGAGGACGATGTCCTCGTCGCTGAGGGGCAGGCCCGGTTTGTTGATCGAAAGAAAGAGGCGGTAGGCGTAGTCGATATCGGGGGCCCAGATGCGCAAAACCCGGCATTGTTCGAGAAGGAAGCGCGCGATCGCGTAGCTGCGATCCTGTTCGAGCGCCTTGAGGCGCTTGGCGAACAAGCCGCGAACCGCCTCCATGCGCCGCTGCGGTTCGTTTTCCGGCTTCAGGTCGGACTTGCCGCGGGGCAGGCGCGTCGCGCCTGGGCGCTGCACGGCATGCTCCAGGAAGTGCGAGTCGACGTGGCGTGGGCGCACGTGCAATGTGTCGCTCTGGAGCGCGATCCGGGCATGAAGCGTGGCCGCATCCGGCTCGGCGATGAGGTCGCGCAGCACGGCGATCAGGATGGTCAGGGTGATGAGACGCTGCTGGCCATCGATCACGAGGGAGCTGCGGACGATCGATTGCGGCTCGTCGGGTCCCACAAACAGCATCGTGCCGAGAAAAAACGGCAGCGGTTCTACCGATTGCCGGGCCGTCTCGCAGGCCGTGACGATGTCGTCATAGAGCCTTTGGGCTTCTGTCTCGCCCCAGGAATAGTCGCGCTGAAAAGCAGGGATCTCGTAAAGGTTCTGGCCGCTGAGCAGTTCGCCGACAGCAACGTCTTCACAGCGCAATGCACTTGTCATGGTAACCGGTTTGATGAATACAAACTTTTCGTATCAAGAAAGTCGGAAGGGCAGGGCGGAGTCAATAAACCTGATTGCCAGAAGCCGTCAACGCCGGTTTACGCGACGGATTCGTCGATACTTGCGGGTTCCAGCTCAAGACGCCAGATCTTGTTCAACAGCCTGAGGAGTTCGGCTTCGCGCTCGCGGATATGCTCCGGCCGCCACTCTTCGCTCGATAGATATTCACTTGTGATCGCAAGTTGCAGCCGGCTCGACGTCGGCTTGGCGTAGACCTCTTTCTTGCGATCGAACTCGTCGTTGCCGGCATTGTCGTTGTGCTCGTGACTGACAAGGACCAGATTTCCGAAGCTGGCGGTCAGCGCCATGCGCTCTTCGGTATCGGAAAACCATTGGCGCCAAAGGCTCGACGCCTTGGGGCGCTGCGGCAAAACGTGCTCGATCGTATAGTCGGTGGGACTGGCGAAAAGCGCCTCGGGCTGGAGTTCGTCGTTGAGGCGCAACAACAGTCCCTTGCAGGCCTGGACATTGCGGGCATGCAAGTCGCGCAAATTGAAGGACATCGCGCGCTGCTCTTCGCGCGTGGGCTCGTAGAGACTTTCGGGCGCCGGCAGTTCGGGCTGCGACAGCAGGCTCGTGATCTTCGCAAAGCGCGTCTGGCGCTTGCCGGAGCCGAGGCATACGAGGCGCATCAGAAAGGCGGCCCGCTCGATTTCATTGAGATACACGCCGGCGTGCGCCGGGCGAAGATCGCGGCCGAGGACACGCAGCGCGGCGGGCACCCATTCGGAACCATTGAGCCGGGTCAGGCCGACAAGGACGCGACGCAGTTCGTCCGGAATATCGGCTTCAGCGTCCGTTGCCGACAGGATCATGGCGTAGGCATTTGCCAGCGGGCGGAACACGTCCAGCAGGAAGCCGCGCGCGCTGCCCGATTCCCTGACGATGCGGCGGACCCCGGCGATGACCTGCAGGCGGTGATAACCGGCGGCAGAGCGCAGGTGGCTCAGAAAGGTTTCCATATGGTCGCCCAAGCGCGCTTCGACGTCACGCCAGATGGCGAAAGCCTGATCGCGGTATTCGGGTTCGACCGATCGCAGGATCTCGGCTTTCAGAATGTCCTTCTTTTGCAGGGGACGGCCACGATCGTTGAGGACCATGAATATGCGGTGCGCGCGGTCGATATCCGTCGTGGTGACGACGACGAAGTGACAACTGTCGCAGATGTAGTTGCACAGGGTTGCGCGCTGCCCGGCAGAGAACTGGGCAAGGTTCCTGATCAGGCAGTTGCGGGCTTCGATGATGGCTCGCTGCGCGCTATCGAGCGTGCCGGCATCCGGCACCGACTGCAAACAGCCGCCCGGAGCGACAACATAGTCGTTCACGAAATTCCAATCGTCGCCCAAGAGTATGATGCGCGAGGCAACCGGATTCGCCTGCGGGCGCGCGAGCGCGTCGAGGCGTCGGGCCAGCTCAGTGTCGGGAGAAGCCTCGAGATCGCGCAATGCGCAAGCGAGGATGACAAGTGTGACGAGGCGCTGCTGTCCGTCGACGATCTCGAAGTCGTGGGACGCGGGGACGTTCTCGCGGACCGGCCGGGCCATGATATTGAGGAGCAAAATCGCGCCCAAGAAATAATCGGGCTCGAGCACCTCCCCATCATCGACCCCGGCGGCGTTCGCGATGTCTTCGAGGAGCTGGCCGGCTTCTTCCACGGTCCAGGAATAGGGGCGCTGATAGAAAGGTATGATGAAGCGGTAGGGATCGGCAAACAACTGGCTGACTGACATGGAAGCGGTAGGCAGGGGCTGAAACATCGGTACTCCGCCTCAGTAGGGTCCCAGTTCTCGGCTGCACGCACGTGCATCACTCGGTTTTGTCGAACCGCTGAGCTAGTACCCGCTTTCAGAAGTTCGTGAGTCATTCGCGGCAACCACATTGACGAACTTCTGAAAGCAGAGCGTACTAGTAGTATATTGAATCTAGTACCGCTTTTCGATCAGAAGTCCCTGAAAGCGGTTGACTGATACGACACAGGGACTTCTGATCGGCGGTACTAGCATGATCGGCGGCGCAGGGTTATCCGTCATCTGGCAGAAACCATTTCCCCTTTGAACACAAAGCGCCAAGGCGGCATGTTGTCTCCGGTCGAGTATGGCTGCCCGCACCGGCCACCTGCAACTCGAAAACTCGATGGATCATCTCAATGGCTGCAAACAGCGACGTGATATCGGTCGTCTATAAGATGCTGCCGCGCGCCGAGTGGGAGCGTGCGGTGCAAGCTGGATTCTACGCCGGATCGGCCGACGACCTGCGCGATGGCTTCGTGCATCTTTCGGCGGCAACGCAACTTGCCGGGACGGCAGCCAAATACTTCCATGGACAAAGCGATCTGGTGCTCGTTGCGTTTCGGGCCGAGGATCTCGGGCCCGCGCTCAAGTGGGAGCCATCGCGCGGGGGCGAACTTTTTCCACACTTTTTTTCAGACCTGCCGGCCGACAAGGCGGCGGCGGTCTACGAGCTGCCGCTTGGCGACGACGGCGTCCCCCTCATTCCGGGGGGACTTTTGTGATGTTCGGCGGCCTTCTCAAACTGGCGCAGCCGATGTTGCTGGCGCTGCCGCCGGAAGACGCCCACGAGATGGCGCTGCGGGGCCTGGAACTCGGACTCCTGCCACACGATGAAAAAGCCGGATCGGCAGCGCTGCAGCAGCGCCTGTTCGGCCTCGACTTTCCCAATCCCGTCGGCGTGGCGGCAGGCTTCGACAAGGACGCGCGCGTTCCCGACGCGATCCTCGCGCTCGGCTGCGGATTCGCCGAAATCGGCACGGTGACGCCACGCCCGCAGTCGGGAAACCCGACGCCGCGCGTCTTCCGCCTGATCAAGGACCGGGCCGTGATCAACCGGCTCGGGTTCAACAACGGTGGCCACGAGGCGGCGCTGCGCAGGCTGCAATCGCGGGCGAAGCAGGGCGGCATCGTCGGCGTCAACATCGGCGCCAACAAAGACAGCGAGGACCGCGCCGCCGACTATATCAAAGGGCTCGAGACGTTCAATGCGGTGGCGAGCTACTTCACGGTCAACATCTCTTCGCCGAACACGCCGGGCCTGCGCGACCTGCAGGCTCCCGAGGCGCTCGA
The DNA here is from genome assembly GCA_018819265.1 of Alphaproteobacteria bacterium. GTDB lineage: Bacteria > Pseudomonadota > Alphaproteobacteria > Rhizobiales > Hyphomicrobiaceae > Filomicrobium. The sequence goes on along the minus strand of JAHJQI010000023.1, from coordinate 17,630 downwards.
CGAGCTCATCGGCCGGTTGACGGAAGCGCGCCAGCGGCTCGCCACGGCGGGCGAAGCCACTCGACCGATCATCGTCAAGATCGCACCCGACATTGCCGAACAGGATATCGCGCCGATCTGCGAACGGCTGATGGCGCACGCCGTCGAGGGAATCGCCGTCTCCAATACGACGGTCACACGGCCGCGCGTTGCCGGCGAGACTTCCCGCCAGGCCGGCGGGCTATCGGGGCGGCCGCTGTTCCACCGATCGACGGTGAAGCTTGCAAGAGTGCATCAGGCGACCGGCGGGCGGGTGCCGCTGATCGGCATCGGCGGCATCGACAGCGGCGAGACGGCACTGGCGAAGTTCGAGGCCGGCGCCAGCCTGATCCAGCTTTACACCGGGCTTATCTACGAAGGCTGGCCGCTGATCGGGCGCATCAAGGACCATCTGGCGGAGGCCTGCGAAGAGGCCGGGGCCGGCTGCATCGGTGAACTCAGCGGACGCCGGGCCGCGCACTGGGCGAGCCAGCCGTTGGACGAATAAGGCGATCACTGATCAACGAGGCCTCGCAGTCCCAGCGATCCGGATCAGATTCGACCCATCAGCCCTTGCGGCCGCTGTCCGACTTGTCGCTGCTCAGCAACCCGAAAAGGCGGGCGACAAACCAGATCGGCACCACCACGACGGCACCGAGCACGAGATAACCGAAGATGTTTTCGAAGACGCCGAAGCCGAGGTCGTAGAGACGGCGCGCCAGGATATCGAGGTGATAGAACAGGTTGCGTGGCGTGATGCCGAGCGCCGACAGGATTATGCCGACGACGATGGAAATCAGAACGAGGCGGATTAGCACTCCAAAAGGGTTGCCGCCAAACAGCGTATTGCGATCCATGACTTCAGCTTTCGTTCCGAAAAGGACGATTCGAGTTCCGATTGGTTCCAAGATCGAGACCCAGCCCGTCGCCGGGAGTGATCACCGCGATGGAATCCAAGGCGGCAGGGCTTTAACATGGCTTCACGTCGCTGGCGACCCTGCGGGGTACGGCAAAGCGCAGTGAGCGGACCGCGGAGAGGCTGAAGAGACCACGCATGGGCAAACGCACCGCGGCAACCGAGGTCGTTGCGCAGAAGCGATCGAAGTCCGGCGGTGCTGACCGCACCAAGCGGCCGGGCGCTGCTGGGACGCCGCCGCAGCGGTTGACGGAAGCGTTGCCCGCAGAGTTCGCGAACTGGTTCAAGGTGCGCGGCTGGCTACCCAGAAGCCACCAGCTGGGGCTTCTGGAACGGGCCACGAAGCGGACATCGACGCTGCTGATTGCGCCGACGGGAGCGGGCAAGACGCTCGCTGGTTTCCTGCCGAGCCTCGTCGAGCTTTCCAGGCGCGACCGCGCAACCTTGAAAGGTGCCGGCCTCAACACGCTTTATATTTCGCCGCTGAAAGCATTGAGCGTCGACATCGCGCGCAATCTCGAAACCCCGATCCGCGAAATGGGCTTGAAAATCAGGTGCGAGACGCGGACCGGGGATACACCGGCCAGCCGGCGCACGCGCCAGCGCACCAAGCCGCCCGAGATTCTTCTCACCACGCCCGAACAGGTCGCCCTGCTGCTGGCGCACCCCGACGCGCCTTATCTCTTCGCCGATGTGCGCACGGTGATCCTCGACGAACTGCATGCCATTTCCGGATCGAAGCGCGGCGATCTTCTAAGCCTCGATCTTGCCCGGTTGAGGACGCTGGCGCCCGAGCTGATCACGATCGGCCTGTCGGCGACCGTCGCCAGTCCGAGCGAGCTCAGAGCCTATCTCGTCGCGCAGGACGCTCCCGATGCGATGACACGGCTTGCCGATACCGTCGTTGCGCAGCCCGGCGCGGAGCCGGAGATCGCCATCCTCGAAGCCGACGATCCGGCGCCGTGGTCTGGTCATTCGGCGCTCTACGCGATGGCCTCGATCTATCAGGCGATCAAACGCCATGCGCTGACGCTCGTGTTCGTCAATACGCGCATGCAGGCGGAGCTGATCTTCCAGGAGCTGTGGCGGGTCAACGAGGACGGGCTGCGCATCGCGCTGCATCACGGTTCGCTCGATCATGGCCAGCGGCGCAAGGTCGAAGCAGCGATGGCGGCCGGCACGCTCGATGCCGTCGTTGCCACTTCGACGCTCGATCTCGGCATCGACTGGGGCGACGTCGATCTCGTCATCAACGTGGGGGCACCCAAGGGTTCAAGCCGTCTCCTGCAGCGAATCGGGCGCTCCAATCACCGCCTCGATGAGCCGAGCCGGGCGATCCTCGTGCCGGGCAACCGCTTCGAGGTTCTCGAATGCCGGGCGGCGCTCGATGCGGCGCGGGCGGGCGTGCAGGATGTCGCGCTATCGCGGCGCGGCTCGCTCGACGTGCTGGCGCAGCACGTGCTCGGAATGGCCTGCCAGGCGCCGTTCGCGATGGACGAACTTTTCGCCGAAGTGAGGCGTGCATCGCCGTACGCATGGTTGCAGCGCGCCACGTTCGATCGAATCGTCGACTTCGTCGCGACCGGCGGCTATGCGCTCAAGTCCTACGAGCGGTTCACCAAGCTGCGCCCTGAGGCCGACGGACGGCTGCGGGTTGCGAACGGCAGAATCGCGCAAAGCTACCGGATGAATGCGGGAACGATCGTCGAGAGCCCGATGATCAAGGTCCGGCTTATCGGGCGCGGGCGGTTGCGCGGGCGTGGGTCTTCCTCGCGCGCTTCAACTCCTCTACGTCCGCTGACCGGCGGCAGGGTGCTCGGCGAAGTCGAGGAGCATTTCGTCGAGCAACTGGCTCCCGGACAGGCGTTCGTCTTCGCCGGCGAGGTCCTGCGCTTCGAAGGGCTGAAGGAGACCGAGGCCTACGTGTCGCGGGCGTCAGCCTCCGATCCGGTCGTGCCGAGCTATGCGGGGGGCAAGTTCCCGCTGTCAACGCATCTTGCCGAGCGGGTCCGCGCCATGCTGCACGACCGTGAGGCGTGGGCGCACCTGCCGGTCCCGGTCGCCGAATGGCTGGCGCTGCAGGGCGAACGCTCGGCGCTTCCTGACGCCAGCGAGGTGCTGGTCGAGACGTTCCCGCGGGGTGGACGCCATCACATGGTCGTCTACCCCTTCGAGGGACGGCTCGCCCACCAGACCCTCGGCATGCTCCTGACCCGCCGGCTGGAACGTGCGGGCGTCATGCCGATGGGGTTCGTCGCCAACGATTACGGACTTTCGATCTGGGCGCGCGGCGATATCGGCGCGATGATCCGATCGGGCTCAGTCCCGCTTGCGGCTCTCTTCGAAGAGGACATGCTGGGCGACGATCTCGAATCGTGGCTTGCCGAATCAAGCCTGATGAAGCGAACCTTCCGCTACTGCGCCGTGATCGCGGGTCTCATCGAGCGGCGGCATCCGGGCAAGGAGAAGTCGGGACGGCAGGTGACGATGTCGACCGACCTCGTCTACGACGTCCTGATGAAACATGACCCCGGCCACATCCTACTTGAGGCGGCGCGGGCCGACGCGTCGACGGGACTTCTCGACATCGGGCGGCTCGGCGATTTTCTGAAGCGCATCCGGGGGGCCATCGTCCACAAGGACCTGGAACGGGTTTCGCCGCTCTCCGTGCCGATCCTCCTGGAGATCGGGCGCGAACCGGTTGGAACAAGCGGCCGCGAGGATCTGCTGCGGGAAGCTGCCGAGGATCTGATCCGGGATGCGATGGGCTGCGAGTAGAAACCCGTGGATCAGCCCTGCGCGCAGGGTGCGCATTCGGGACGGCTCAGTTTACAGTCGCGTTCTCTTTCACGCTCGAAGCACGAGGGTTTGGCGATGCTGCAATTGAAGCCAGAGCGCCTGGGTATAAACGACTTCAGGGAGCAGAACGTTTCGATCTGCGGCAAGTCGTTTGTCGCGGACGTTTCAGGGGCGCTCTACTGGCCGGCGGAAAAGGCTCTCATTGTTGCTGACCTGCACCTCGAAAAGGGCTCCTCGTTTGCCGCAAAGGGGCAATTGCTGCCACCCTACGATACGCGCGAAACCCTGCTCCAGGTCGCGAAGGCGGTCGACAGGTTCGGCGCCAAGACCGTTGTCGCACTCGGCGACAGCTTCCATGATCGCAATGCCGCAGACCGCATGCCGGAAACCGAACTCGAGAAGCTGCGGATCATGCAGGACGCCTGCGAGTGGATCTGGGTGACGGGCAACCACGACCCCGAGATCGCCGACCAACTCGGCGGATTCGTGGTTCCGGAATTGACGGTCGAAGGCATCACGCTGCGCCATGAACCGCGCGGGGCGTGGACGACACACGAGATCGCCGGGCACCTGCATCCTGCCGCCAGAATCGCGCGTGACGGTTTCAGCCTGCGGCGGCCCTGCTTCATCGGCAACGGCGTGCGGCTCATCATGCCGGCGTTCGGCTCGTACGCCGGCGGCCTCAACGTGATGGACGAAGCCTTCGAGCCGTTGTTTGGCGGCGACGCGTTCGCCGTCTGGATGCTCGGCCAGGAAGGCCTCTACCCGATCGCAACGCGTTTGCTGCGGGACGACTGAAATGCCTTTTGGGACCCAAAATACTGCGGAGATTCCCGGCCGGGCTCACGATTGAACGCGACGACGCCTGTCGCCGTGCGTTGTGGACTGTGCCGCGCGCTGCAATTCCTGGCGCAGTCTTTCGCGTTCTTCGTGGATCGACGCGATGACGGGACCTGCGGGCACGTTCATGCCCAGAAGCGCGGCTTCGGAAAGCTGCAGACTTGCCTCGGTCGTTTCGGGAACGGCATCGCTGACGCCGGTGGCGTAAAGGTGGCGCGCGTGGTCGTTGTCCATGGCCCGCGAGACGATCTCGACATCATCCCGCAATAATTGGATCTGCTCGACGATGGCGTCGATTATCGATGGCGACTGGATAGTGATGACGACGCTTACGGCCGTATCTATGCCGCACGCCTTGAGGAATGACGGGTTCGTCGCATCGCCGTAGTAGACCTCGTGGTCATTGCGACGGTCGATCGTCACCGATCTGGGATCGTAGTCTATGGCAACGTAGGGTATCTGGTGCACCCGGAACAGGCCGCAGACCATCTTGCCCATTCTGCCATATCCGATAACGATTGCATGGCCTTCGCGCGGCAGGGGGGCGGCCAGCGTTTCGGGTTCCGGACTTGGCTGCGGCGTGATCTTCGCGGCGATCGACTGCCCGATCATCGCCATGGCGGGGATCAAAAGCATGCTCAAGGACGCAACCGTCAGGGTGAAGTTGGAAACTTCGCTCGATAGAAGTCCGAGGCTTGCTGCAAGGCCGATGCCGACGAATGCGAATTCGCCACCGGGTCCCAGCACGAGTCCCGACTCGACTGCAACCGGCATCGGCTGGCGGTACAGGCGGGCCAGCAGAATTACGACCAGCGCCTTGACGGCGACAAGGCCGACGACGCTGGCGAAGATCCAGGCCGGCTCGCGGAGGATCTCGCGGACGTCGATGCTCATTCCGACGGTGAAAAAGAAGATGCCCAGAAGCAGGCCCTTGAAAGGTTCGATGCGCGCCTGAATGGCGCGGCGATATTCCGTGTCAGACAGAAAAAGTCCGGCAACGAAGGCACCGAGCGCCATGGACAAGCCGGAGATTGCTGCGAGGAAGCCGGTGGCGACGATCACGAAAAGGGCGGCGGCCATGAACATCTCGTCAGACTTCGTGGCAGCGACCAGGCGAAACAGCGGACGCAACGTCAAGCGTCCAAGCGCGATGATTATGACGACCGCGACGAACGCCTGGAGGAGGGCGCCGCCAGCGCCGGTGAGAACGGAGCCGCCGTTGCTGGCTGCAATCAGCGAGATGTAGATGAGAAGCGGTACGACGGCGAGGTCCTGCGCCAGCAGGACGGAAAAGCTCAGGCGGCCCGTCGTCGTTGCCAGTCGATCCTGCCGCGACAAGACTTCGAGGACGATGGCTGTCGACGACAGGGCCAGCGACGCACCAATGATCAACGCGACAGGGGTCGTCAGGCCGAAGCCTGCGGCAACGGAGGCAACGATCGCGGTGGTTATTGCAATCTGCAGGCTGCCCATGCCGAAAACCAGCCGGCGCATGGTCAGAAGTCGCTGGAACGACAGCTCCAGTCCGATAATGAACAGTAGGAAAACGACGCCCAGTTCGGCGATGCCCGCGACGTTCTTCGCATCGACCACAGTGACCCAGTAAAGGAACGGGACCTCGCCGATAAAGGCTCCGAGGCCCAACGGGCCAAGTACGGCGCCGGCACCAAGATAACCGATGACGGGACTCAAACCGAACCGGCTCAACAGCGGGACGACGATCCCGGCGGTCCCGAGGACGACCAGCGCATCGCTGTAGGCGGGGACGTTGATCGATCCAGCCAAATGACCCTCTCGGCGGTTTGTTTCGCGCGCGACGCGAAATCAGGGATTAGTTCCGATATCGCCTCCGGCGACTCCGCTGGATGGTATGTCACTCTATCAGATAGTAGCCTGCCAGCCTTGATCGAACCCCATGTGCGGGTAAGGCACGAGGACGGCTGCAAATTCGATGAGTCATGTCGTCAGCGCGGCTGGCACGGCAGCGAAAAATTGCCCGCTTCAGTGTGCTCCACGGCTGAACACGGCGGACGCGGCCAGGCCGGCGCCGACCGCGATTGCGACAGCCAGCATCCCGTAGAGCAGCGGATAATCGAAGGCGAACGAATGCATCAGGGCTTCGAGGCCCTGGCGCTGCAGCTCAACGGCGGCGGTGTTCTCGGCGATGAGTTCGGCGTCGCGGAACAGGTAGGTGCGCGCCACCACCGTGCCGATGGGCACGTTGGCCGGCAGGTCAATCGAGGTGCGGAACAGCGAGCGACCGATGAATTCGACACCCGTCGGCCGCCTTTGGTAGAGGCCCTCGCCGGCCTTCAGCCGGATGATCGATTCGCGGAACGACTGCAATTCAGCCGGCCCTAGCTTGGCGGCATCGGCAGCGCGCGGCTCGATGCGGATATGTTGGAAGCCGATACCGTATTCATCGAAGACACGTGGCGTCGAAATTTCCACAATCGGCCGCGTCGAAGAAATCGTATAGTAGCTTGGCACGCTCTCGAACTCGACGGACTGGGTATTGATCCATAGACCGGCGACGTTCGATTTGCGGCGGCTGATCAACTTGCTCTTCGCGCCTTCGAGAACAACGACGACATCGTAGAGTCCCTGTTGGGGAGAAGCCTGAAGGGAATTGTGGACGGCGCCGAAAACGACGATGCGCTGGCCGGAGAAGCCCGAGGTGATGGCGACCGAACGCGTCGAGATGTCGACCTCGACGCTCTCGTCGAAGTTCGGATTCTGCACGGTCCTGTCGGCCAAGGCCGCGCGGCGGCGTTCGGCTTTTTCCTGCTCGGTCTTCTCAACCGATGCCTCGAGCGCGGAATGCTGGGCATCCGCTGGTTCGGCCTTCTTTGCCGGGGCAGCGGGATCGGCCTGTTCGGCGGGCATCGCCGTCTTGGACATTTCTTCCATGATGGCGGCCGGCGAGGAGGCGCCCATCTGGCGCCGTGCGGAGGCGTCGGGGTCATTGCCGCCGGTGTTCAAGACCCAGATCAATATAACAACGACCGCCGCGCCCAGTGCAAAGGCTGCGTTGCGACCACTCATGGCGGACCGCAGATCCTGGGGCTTGATCTTTCGAATGGAGCGGTTCGCATCTTCGAAGCGCTGCCGGAACTTCTGGCGGATTTGATCTCTGCCTGGCATCAGTGCCCCCCTACAATCGAGGACAGGGAATAAAGCTCGGATGGCATCACGACGAGGTTCCAGGCGACCCTGAGGCAAACGAGGAGGACGAGGCCGGCCAGCAGAAAGCGCAGTTGCTCGCCCTTCAGCTTTTCACCGGCAACGGCCCCGAACTGCGCCCCAATGACTCCGCCGATCATCAGGATCATGGCGAGAACAATATCGACCGTATGGTTTTGTACGGAATGGAGAATCGTTGTGGCGGAGGTGACGAACAGGATCTGGAACAGCGAGGTGCCGACGACGACGTTGGTTGGGACACGCAACAGATAGATCATCGCGGGAACGATGATGAAGCCGCCGCCGACACCCATGATCGCACCGAGAAAGCCCACGATCGCTCCGAGCACTATCACCGGGATGGCGCTGATGTAGAGCTTCGAGCGGTGGAAGCGCATCTTCAAGGGGAGGCCGTGGATCCAGCTATGCTGACCCGGACGGCGCGCCGAAACGACAGCTCCTGAGCGCGCCTTGCGCATGGTGTTGAGGCTCTCGATCATCATCAGCGAGCCGATGATGCCAAGAAAGATGACATAGGCCAGCGACACGAACAGCTCGAACTGGCCGAGCTGCCGCAGCTCCTTGACGATTTGCACGCCAAGGATCGAGCCGATGATACCGCCGGTCAACAAGACGATCCCCATCTTGATGTCGACGTTTCGGCGCTGGTACTGGGCGATGGCGCCCGAGACCGAGGAGGCGACGATCTGGGCCGCCTCGGTGCCGATCGCCACAGCAGGGGGAATGCCGGAAAAAATCAGTAGCGGTGTCATCAGGAAGCCGCCGCCGACGCCGAACATGCCTGACAAGAAGCCGACCGCTCCGCCCATGCCCAGGAATATCAGGACATTGACAGGCATTTCGGCGATCGGAAGATACAAGTTCATGTTCGCCGTCCGGTTCGGGCCGGCCTTGCAGCCCGGTCAAACGCAATCGCGTTTCTGATAGTCGTGTGCGCCCCGAGGCGAAGTCACCCGGCGGCCCGATCTGCTATTCTTCGTTTTGCGAGTTCCGTTGACTGCACGTGACGCGCTTCAAAGCGATGCCGTCACGACTGCAAACCGAACCACCCTGGCAAGAGAGGTCACCGGCAGTTGAATACCACGAGGTTCCCCTACCTCTTTCTATCGCCGATTGGGAGCGGTCGGGTCAATGCGTCGTTCTGCTCGAAATCACGATTCAAACGCTTATTTTTGAACGATCGTAATGGGATAGATCGAAGCGATCAGTCGAAAGGCGGTAACTCTATCATTTGGTCCCGCCTTCCACCGAGCCGGGCTGCAACCGGAGCGGTTGCGAAGGCCGTTTCGCATCGGACTTGGCGTCTTGCGCCAAAGTGCCTTATTTCTTGAGCGCGTCGCGGATCTCCATGAGGAGGGCCTCGGTGGCGGTGGGAGCGGCAGGGGCTACCTCCTGCTTCTTTTCAAACTGCGCGCGCATGGTGTTGACGGCCTTGACCAGCATGAAGACTGCAAACGCGACAATCAGGAAGGATATGACGTTGTTGACGAACGTGCCGATGTTCATCGTCACGGCTTCCTTGTCGCCCACCGCTTCGGCCAGCGTCAGCTTAATGTCGGAAAAATCGACGCCGCCGAGCAGCAGCCCGATCGGCGGCATGATGACATCCTTGACCAGAGACGCGACGATTGTGCCGAAGGCGCCGCCGATGATGATACCGACGGCCATGTCGACCATGTTGCCCTTGACTGCAAATTCCCGAAATTCAGTGAGCATTCCCATTTTTTGCACTTTCCCCTGGAGTTTCACCGCGTTTTTCGAGCATCATTCGACCAAACGCGATCGCTTTTCGCGCTTCGATAATCGGATTGAGTTGCTCTAGATGCCCGCGAGGGGGACTATCAGGACGCACACTTTCTTCCCCACGCAGGCAGTGTGCGGACGTTATGCGAATGCGATATAATGGGCAATCGCCTGCGCAATAATATGAGTTTTCTCTGGGACAGGTGTCAGCTCGATCCGGCCGGACGCGTCAGATACCGACAAGCGCTGCTTCGGGCGCCACCTCGAGATTGAGTGCGGCGGCGAGCAAGGCGCGCGTGTAGGCTTCCTGCGGCGCCTCGAAGATCCTCTCCGCCGGCCCTTCCTCGACGACCTTGCCGGCGCGCATCACGATGACATAGTTGCAAAGCGCCCGCACAACCCGCAGATCGTGGCTGATGAAGAGATAGGCGAGGTCGCGCTTCTCCTGCAGGCCGCGCAGCAAGTCGACGATCTGTGCCTGCACGCTCATGTCGAGAGCGCTGGTGGGTTCATCGAGCATGATGAATTTCGGTTCGAGGACCATTGCACGGGCGATGGCAATGCGCTGGCGCTGGCCACCTGAAAACTCGTGCGGGTAGCGGTCCTGCGAAAGCGGATCGAGGCCGACTTCGGCAAGTGCGGCGCCGACGCGCTCGCGGCGCTCATCGTAATCGAGGTCGGGCTGCAGGATGATCAATCCTTCCTCGATGATCTGTCCGACCGCCAGACGCGGCGACAAAGAGCCGTACGGGTCCTGGAACACGATCTGCATCTGTCGGCGCAGCGGACGCATCTGTTTGGAAGACAGACCGTCGATGCGCCGGCCCAAGTAGGAGATCGGCCCTTTCGAGGCGATCAATCTCAGCAGGGCGAGTCCGAGCGTCGTCTTGCCGGAGCCGGACTCGCCGACGACGCCGACCGTCTGGCCTTCGCGCAATTCCAGGGAAACTCCGTCGACGGCCTTGACGTGATCGGTCGTGCGCTTGAGGAGCCCGGTCCGTATCGGAAACCAGACCTTGAGATCGTCGGTCTTGAGAACGAGGGGAGCGCTCGGATCAAAGGCGCCGGGTTCCCCCTTCGGTTCGGCGGCGAGCAGGTGCTGGGTGTAGGGGTGCTGGGGATCGCTGAAGATCGCTTCGGTCAGACCCTCCTCGACGATGCCGCCGGATTTCATGACGTAGATCCGGCGCGCCATTTTGCGAACGATGCCGAGGTCGTGGGTGATGAGCAGCAGAGCCATCCCCATCTCGCGGCTCAGGTCTTTCAGAAGGTCGAGGATCTGGGCCTGGATGGTGACGTCGAGCGCCGTGGTCGGCTCGTCGGCGATCAGCAAGTCTGGTTCGTTTGCAAGCGCCATGGCGATCATGACGCGCTGGCGCTGGCCGCCGGACAATTCATGCGGGAAAGCCTGCAGGCGGCGTTCGGGATCCTGGATGCCGACCTTGTGCAGCAACTCGACGACGCGGACGCGGGCGGCGGCATCGTCGAGGCCACGATGAACCTTGAGGACTTCGCCGACCTGCTTCTCGATGGTGTGGAGCGGATTGAGCGACGTCATCGGCTCCTGGAAGATCATCGAGATGCGGCGGCCGCGGATCTCGCGCAGTTCCTCAGCGCTCGAGGCCAGCAGATTGCGGCCCTGGAAGAAGATTTCGCCGGAGGGATGGGAGGCCGCGGGGTAGGGCAGAAGCTTCAGAATGGAAAGCGCAGACACGGTCTTGCCGGAACCCGACTCGCCAACGATGGCAACGGCTTCACTACGGCCGATTCTGAAGGACACGCGGTCGACGGCCAGCGTTTCGTCGCTGCCCTGGGTGAAAGCGACCGAGAGGTTGCGGATCTGGAGAAGCGTTTCGACCGGTTTCATCGCTTCGCGAACCTCATTTGAATGTCTTGCGTGGATCGAGCGCGTCGCGCACGGCTTCGCCGATGAAGATGAGCAGCGACAGCATGATGGCCAGGGCGAAGAAGCCGGTCAGCCCGAGCCACGGCGCTTCAAGATGTTTCTTGCCCTGCAGCAGCAGTTCGCCGAGCGACGCCGAACCGGGCGGCAGTCCGAGACCGAGGAAATCGAGCGCGGTCAGCGCTGAAATGGAGCCCGAGAGCTGGAAGGGCAGGAAGGTCAGGGTCGCCACCATCGCGTTCGGCAAAAGGTGCTTCCACATGATCGTCGTATCCGACAACCCTAGCGCGCGGGCGGCCTTGATGTATTCGAAGTTGCGCCCGCGCAGGAACTCGGCGCGGACGACGCCGACGAGCGACACCCACTGGAAGAGCAGCAGGACGAATAGCAGCGTCCAGAAGCCCGGCACTAGCACCGAGGAAATGATGATCAGGATAAACAGCGAGGGCATCGACGACCAGATCTCGAGGACCCGCTGGAAGACGAGATCGACCATGCCGCCGAAGTAACCCTGCACGGCACCCGCGGCAATGCCGATCGCGGACGCCATGACGGTGAGAAGCAGACCGAAGATCACCGAGACGCGGAAGCCGTAGATGACGCGGGCGAGCACGTCGCGGCCCTGGTTGTCGAGACCGAGCCAGTTCGTATTCCAAACGGAGTTGAAACGTTGCATCTGCTCGGGCGGGGCGTCGCAATAGGCGCGGTTCGAGGCCCAGGGTGGCGGAGCGGGAAAGCCGAGACAGAGGTCGTCGGCACCCTTGCGGCGCGGATAATCGCGGTTGATCGTCGTGTACGAATAACGGATCGGCGGCCAGATCATCCAGCCGTTGGCCTCTATTTCCTCGATGTTGACGGGGTCGCGGTAATCGGTGACGGCGAGAAAGCCGCCGAACTTTGATTCGGGATAGTCGAACAGCACGGGCATCAGGAGTTCGCCCTTGTAGCTGACGAGCAAGGGCCGGTCGTTGGCGACCAGTTCGGCGATCAGCGAGACGCCGAACAGCGCCAGGAAGATCCAAAGGCTCCAAAAGCCGCGGCGGTTGGCCTTGAAGTTTTCCCAGCGGCGCCGATTGATCGGCGACAAGGTCAGGCGCTTGGCGAGCGCCGGCCACTTGGGCTGGCGCGCGGCGCCGAGGGGTCGCGCCTTGGGTTGAAGGTCTTCGGTTTTGGCATCCACGCCTCAGACCTCCCGGCTTTCGAAATCGATGCGCGGATCGACGAGTGTGTAAACGAAATCGGAGATGAGGTTCACCACCAGCCCCATGAGCGAGAAAATCCACAAGGTGGCGAAGACGACCGGGTAATCGCGCTTGTCGATCGACTCGAAGGCGAGGAGGCCGAGGCCGTCGAGGGAGAAGATCGTCTCGATCAGCAGCGAACCGGTGAAGAACGCATGGATGAACGCAGAGGGGAAGCCGGCGATGATGAGCAGCATGGCGTTGCGGAAGATATGGCCGTAGAGCACTTGCGTCTCATTCAGCCCCTTCGCACGCGCGGTCAGCACGTACTGCTTGCGGATCTCGTCGAGGAACGAGTTCTTGGTGAGGAAAGTCGAAGTCGTGAAGGCGCCGAGGCCCAGCGCGATGAGCGGCAGGGTCAGGTGCCAGAAATAGTCGGCAACGCAACCGAGGTTCGTCGTGCACGCCCAGAACGACAAGTCCTGGTACATCTCCGAATGCAGGCCGCGCGAGGGGAACCACTGGAAGAACGACGAGCCGGCGAAGACGACCAGCAGAAGAACCGCGACGAGGAAGCCTGGGACCGCATAGCCGATGACGAGTGCGCCCGAGGTCCAGACGTCGAAGGGCGTGCCGTCGTGGACGGCCTTGCGGATGCCGAGCGGAATGGAGATGAGGTAGGTCAGAAGCGTCATCCAGATCCCGAGCGAGATGGAGACCGGCAATTTTTCCGCAATGAGGTCGAGGACCGGGGTATCGCGGAAGTAGCTCTGCCCGAAATTGAAGGTGGCGTAGTTCCACATCATCATCGCGAAGCGTTCGTGGGCGGGCTTGTCGAAACCGAACTGCTTTTCGAGGCTTTTGATGAATTCCGGGTCGAGACCCTGGGCGCCACGGTACTTGGAAGCGGCCGCGTCGATGGAGCCCTGACCGGCCTGGGATTGCGCGCCGCCGCCGAGTCCATCGCCGCCGCCACCCGAAATCCGACCCGTCATCGCGGCGTCGTGGCCCTGGATCTGGGCGATGATCCGCTCGACCGGCCCGCCCGGGGCGAACTGGATGACGACGAAGCTCACCAGCATGATGCCGAACAGCGTCGGCAGTATCAGCAGCAGTCTCTTGATCAGGTAAGCGGCCATCGGCGGGTCGGTTCTGTCTGTTGCAAGCGGGCTGGAGCGGGGCGGCTGGCTGTGCGTCGTCTCGTAAGCTATCGCACTGCGAGCTTGGCAGCTTTTTCCTTGTCATACCACCACGTCTCGATAATGCCGCGGTCGTACTTCGGTTTCGTTGCTGGCCACGAGAACTTATCCCACGTGGCGACGTTGTGGGAGGCCTTGTACCAGTGCGGGACCCAGTAATGGCCGGCGCGCAGGACACGATCGATGGCGCGGGTCGCCGTGACGAGTTCGGCTCGCGAACCGGCGGCAAGGGCCTTGTCGATCAGCGCGTCGATGACCGGATCGGCGATGCCTGCCAGATTGAGGCTGCCGTCGACATCACGCGTGGAGGACCCCCAGTAGTTCTTCATCTCGACGCCGGGCGTCAGGCGCAGGACGTAGCGGCGCGTGGTGACGTCGAAATCGAAGGACTTGGTGCGGCGCTCGTACTGGGCGGAATCGACGAGGCGGATTTTCCCGTCGATGCCGAGCAGGCGCAGATTCTCGATATACGGGTTGATGATGCGCTCGAAGGAGGGCGAGAAGATCAGGAATTCGATGTCGAGCTGGCGGCCATCGGCATCGATGCGTTTGCCGTCCTTCAGCGTCCAGCCGGCTTCGCTGAGGAGACGATCCGCCTCTCGCAGTAGTTTCCGGTCCTGGCCCTGCCCGGAACTGACGGGCGGCGTGTAGACCTCCTCGAAGACAGCCGGATCGAGTGACTTGCGGAAGGGTTCGAGAAGGGCAAGCTCGTCGGGCGAGGGCTTTGCCTCGGCCTTCATGTCGGAGTTTTCGAAGTAGCTCGCGGTGCGCAGGTAGAGTTCATAGAACAAGTTCTTGTTCGACCATTCGAAATTGAAGGCGTAATCGAGCGCCTTCCTGACGCGCTTGTCCTTGAACTTGTCGCGGCGCGTGTTGAGCATGAAGCCTTGCGCACCCGAGGGCTGGGCGTCCGGCAACGTCAGGCGGAGAATGCGGCCATCCTTGACGGCGGGAACGTTGTAGGCGGTTGCCCAATCGACAGAAGTGAATTCCTCGCGCAGATCGAAGGTGCCGTTCAACAGGTTCTGAAGTTCGGCGGTGCGGTCGCGGTAATACTCGTAGCGCAGTTCGTCGAAATTGAAGCGGCCGCGGTTGACGGGAAGTTCCCAGCCCCAGTAATCGGTGCGGCGCCGGTACGTGATGAAGGTTCCCGCCTTGAAGTCGGCGACCTCGTAGGGGCCGGAGCCGAGCGGTTTTTTGAGCCACGTCTCGTTAAACGGCTGCTGGTCATAGAAGGCCTTGGGCAGAATCGGCAGCGTCGCCACGAAGAGCGGCAGGTCGCGCAGCAGTTCGCCTTCGAATTCGTAGCGCACCGTTTGCGGGTCGACTGCTTCGGCCTTGGCGACATCGCGCAGGCCGAAGCGGTAGAGCGGATGGCCCTTCTCCTTCAGCGACTCGAAGGAAAAGACGACGTCGGCGGCGGTAACAGGCGTGCCGTCCGCGAACTTTGCTTCCGGGCGCAGATGGAACGTCACCGATTTCCTGTCGTCGGCCAGTTCGGCCGATCGGGCAACGAGGCCGTAGACGGCGTCGGGCTCGTCATCGGCGCGCGTCATCAAGGTATCGTAGACGTATTCGAGGCCCTGGGCGGCATCGCCCTTGAGGATGAAGTTGTTCAAGCTGTCGAACGTCGGCAGACCGGCGGTGCCGATCATCGACATGCGTCCGCCCTTCGGGGCGTCCGGGTTGACGTACTCGAAGTGCTGGAAGCCGGGGGCGTACTTCAACTCCCCGAAGGCGGAGAGGCCATGGGACGGGTTGGCCGCGAACGCGCCAGTGGAGACAGCCAGGGCGGCAGCGAGCGCGGTCGTGGCGGCCGCCAGAACCGTCCTGGACCAGAGCTGCATTGCTGCCCGTTGCATCGAAACTCCCGTCTCAGTGAAAAGATCAGAGCCGCCCGGCGATCACATCCCGCGCTGGCTTTTCAGCTTTTCGGCTTTGGCTGCGTCTATCCACCAGTTGACGATGACGGCGCTCGGCGCTTGCGATGGCAGCTTTTCGGGCCGACCGAAGATGTCCCAGCTGGCGATACGATCGTAGGGGAAGTGCCATTGCGGAACGAGATAATGGTTCCACAGCAGGACGCGATCGAGGGCACGGGTCGCGGCAACGACGTCTTCGCGGGTTTTCGCCTGCACCAGAAGTTCGATCAGTTCGTCGACGACGGGATTCTTGATGCCGATGACGTTGCGCGAACCGGGCTTGTCGGCCGCCGACGATCCCCAGAACTCGCGCTGTTCGTTTCCTGGCGAATGCGACTGGGCAAAGTTCGCGGTGATGGAATCGAAATCGAAATTCTCGAGGCGGCGCTGGTACTGGCTGGAATCGACAAGGCGGGCACGCGCATCGATGCCGATCTTCTTCAGGTCTTCGATGTAGGCGCCGATGATGCGTTCCATGATCGGCTGGGCAATCAGGAACTCGATCGACATCTGGGTTCCGGTTGCATCGACGAGCTTGCCGTCCTTCAGCGTCCAGCCGGCCTCGGTCATCAGGGCCATGGCCTGACGCATGTTCTTGCGGAAATCAGTCGGAGCGTCGTTCTTCGGGTTTTTCCAGACTTCGGTGAAGACTTCGGGCGGGACGCGATCCTTGAAGGGCGTGAGGATTTCGAGTTCGCGGCCTTCGGGTAGCCCGGTGGCGGCCAGTTCGGAATTGTCGAAGTAGCTGCCGACGCGGACGTAGTTGCCGTAGAACAGCGACTTGTTCATCGCCTCGAAATTGAAGGCATAGTTGAGCGCGCGGCGGACGCGGGGGTCGGCGAACTGCTTGCGGCGCGTATTGAAGACGAACGCCTGCATGGGGGCGACGCTGCCGTCCTTCAACTGCTCCTTCTTGATCAGGCCGGATTTGACGGCGTCTGTCGTGTAGCGCGTCGCCCAGTAGTTGGCGCTCGATTCCTGACGGTAATCGACCAGCCCGGACAGGAAAGCCTCGAAGGCCGGCGTGTTGTCCTTGAAGTAGATGTAGCGGATCTCGTCCATATTATACATTCCGCGACGCGGGGGCAGATCCTTCGCCCAGTAGTCCTCGACGCGCTCGTAGATGATCTCGCGGCCCGGATTGACCTCCTTGACGCGGTAGGGACCCGAACCCAGCGGCGGCTCCATCGTCGTCTTGGAGAGGTCGCGCTGTTGGCCTTTGGCGTCCTTTGCGTCCCAGAAATGCTTGGGCAGGACGGTGAGCTGGCCGAGGATCTGCGGCAACTCGCGGTTGCCCTTCATGTCGAAGGTGAACTTCACCTGGCGTTCGCCGATCTTCTCGGCGGCGACGACGTTCTTGTAGTAGAGATTGAACAGTGGATGGGCTTTCTTCAGCGCATCGAGCGAAAAGATGACGTCTTCGACGGTGATCGGCTGACCGTCGTTAAAGCGGGCGCCTTCGCGCAACTGGAATGTCGCCGAAGAATAATCGTCGGGATAGGACACCCATTCGGCGACGAGGCCATATTCCGTCGATGGTTCGTCAAGGCTCGTCGCCATCAAGGCATCATAGACCAGTGAGCCGACGCCGTCGGCGACTTCGCCCTTGATGGTGAACGGATTGAGCGAATCGAACGAGCCCAGCGCGCCAACGCGGACCGTTCCACCCTTCGGCGCGTCCGGATTGACCCAGTCGAAGTTCTTGAAGTCAGGTCCATATTGCGGTTCGCCGACGAGCGACAAGGCGTGATGGCGATGGTCCTCGGCGTGGGCGCCGCCAGACAACAGAACGGCAGTTGCGGCAAGTGCCAGGAGGCCGTTTCTGAATTGGCTCGAAGCGCGTTGGACCATCAGGCAATTCTCCTTGTGCGACGATCGGGAAGTTCGCAGTGAATTGGCGCACCC
>JAHJQI010000208.1 GCA_018819265.1 Alphaproteobacteria bacterium | reverse complement strand
AGCGGTGTTAAGTCGGTCATGGCCGTGGCGCTCCGTTGCGACGCAAGCACGCTCGTCTGGCAACGGTTTGCTACGCGATTTCAACGTCCTGCGCCACGGCCAACGCACGATTCCTCACGCCTGATGCATGATCCGGGTTAGTACCCCGCGTCGATATGCTTTTGGCGGTCGAAATCTCCCCCACGGCGATGGAGCGGGCGCGTGCGCGTTTGTCGAGCGATAAGCATGTCGACCTTTTGCGGCATGACATCAACGATGGGGTGCCGGGTGATGATTATGATCTCATCATTTGCTCGGAGGTTCTTTACTATTTGCGCGATGGAGCCGCAGTCGCGGCCTTCGCCAAAAAACTAAGAGACAGCCTCATCATGGGCGGACACCTATTGATGACCCATGCCAACATGGTTTCGGACGACCGCGATTCCACTGGATTCGACTTCAACGAAATCGGTGCCAAGTTCATCGGCAAAACTTTTGCGCACTGTGAGGGGCTAGAGTTTACTCGCGAATTGCGAACTGAACTCTATCGCGTGCAACTGTTCCGACGTACGGATAATGATCAGCCGGGGCACGCGGCGCCGGCTGAAGTCGTCGTGCGACACGCAGCAGAATTCAATCATAGCAAAATCAAATGGGGTGGATGCGCTGTCACTGCGGCCGAGGCGGAGAATCTCTGGTGCTTTCGCCAAGTGCCTGTGCTGATGTTCCACCGCATTGCCAAAGATGGACCCGCAGATCTCGCGCCCTACCGGCTTTCGCCGGTCCGCTTCGAGCGACTATTGGCTTGGCTGAAGCGCTATGGCTGGCATAGTCTCGACCTCGCCAGCTATTGCCAAAAGCGCTACGCCGAAGGCCGGGATTTTTTTCCTGGCAAAGCAGTGATCTTTACCTTCGACGACGCATATGTCGACTTCTTCGAGACGGCTTGGCCGCTGCTTCGCCATTACGGGTTTTCTGCAACCGTCTTCATTCCGGTCGATTTCGTGGGCGGCCGGGCCGAATGGGATGCAAAATACGGAGAACCGGCCCCTATCATGGATTGGTCGCAGATTAAGGAGCTGCACCGTCAGGGCGTGGCGTTTGGATCGCACGGCTGCACCCACCGTCGCGTACACGAAATGGCCAAGGATGAGTTGCGGTTGGATGCCCACCGTTCGAAGGTCACGATCGAAGAACAACTTGGCACTCCGATCTTAGGCTATTGCTACCCTTATGCGGTCACTTGCCCCGCACTGTATGGGTCGGATTGCCGATTACTCGGTTGCGAAGCGGGCCTGGATGACCTCGCCGTGCGGATTTTTGCCTGTCACCGCGATCCTGGCGCCTTGGCGAGTGGCGCATCGAGTGTCGCCGACAGTGTCGTTCCCTCGGCCTCGAGTTCGACCATGCGGGTGCCGGCATCGGTCTGAATAATTGCCTGGAAGCTCGATCCCGTGAACTCGAGCGGATCGTGGTCCTCGGTCATGTGGAACACCAGCGACGCACCCGTCAGCACCATCTCGACGCCGTGATGATCGCCCGTCTCGACGAACTGTCCACCATGAACGCAGAGGGTCAGTGCGGCAGCCAGAGCCGGGGTCGATAGTCTCAACATGCAACTTCTTATGTGGTGAAGGTCAGTAGGCTTCAATCGGCGCGTCCGGACAAGCTGACCAACGTGCGAAGTCTTCTGTGTGGGACGCGGTATGACTGCCGTTCGGCGGGGCGCATTCAATCACAGGTCATGCCGGCTATTCGAAGCCTTATTCCGGCTCGACAGTTATGAAATGATGGATTTCGTCGTTGAGGATGCCGGCAGCCATCGGCCGGCGGACTCCCGGCAACACCTGAACATCGAATAGCTCTGCGACTCCGCCTGTGAATTCTATCCAGTTGACGACATCGCCGCTGGCGAGATTGATGATGTGGACGCCGCAGCGCGGCTCGGCATCTCTCCTTTTCAATTCATCATCGAGCTGAAGTCCTGAGAAGGTGCCGTCCCTGGGGCGCGACAGCCCGACGATGGCATGGCCGTTGTGAAAAGCGAGCCCGCGAAGAAAGCCCGGACAGAAAACTCGCGGATCAGATTTCCCCGTGGAAGTATCGATGACGCAAAGGTAACCGGTTCCCGAATTCAACACCCACAGTTCATTCTTGTACCAACGCGGGCTGTGCGGCATTGAAAGCTGTTCTGTGACAACCTCGTTGGCGGCTACGTCGATCACGCATCCCCCTTCGTCACGCCGATCCCGCCAGCCATACACCGCGTCCGATTTCGAAGCCGCCGTCACATGGCTCGGCTTGCCATCCCTCATTGCCAACCCATTCAGATGGCACCTGTCTTCGGCGGCAAGTTTTGAAATGAAGGGCGGCTTCCAGAACGGGCGAAAAGAGTGGGTCTTCGACAGGGTCGCGAGACAGGAATACATTGTGTTCACGAACACGATGCGTTCGTCATCGAGCAATGCTAACTCATGAATGTCGATATCGCCCGTCGTATGGGCGGTGCGCGGCACGAAATAACGGTCATGCCCCTCGTGTTCCCCTCCAATCGCAAGTGTGTTCTCCAGCCGCCAGACTTGGTAAGCCGTTGCGAGCACCAACCGCTGTTCATCGGCATATAGTCCCATTGCGCGGGCAAAGAACCTTTCGTGGAACGCGAGTTTGTCTTCCTCGGAAATGCCAACCAGGTAGAGCCGACCGGATTGATAAGAAGTGAAAGCTAGCGAGACATTGTTGCGCCGAAGCCACGATGGGAGTCCACGGGAACAAGCGATACCGACGGCCGGCGATTTCTTTTGGGCGGCAGCCGAGGCACCTTTCCCCTCGATCTGATATCCGTGTTCCTTCCCCATATTTTTTGCTCTCGGTGACGCCAAAGATCGGGCAGGCTTCCCTAAAGTGTTGTTGCTCATTATGAATTCGACTTTTCGACCAGTAGCCTTTGCAAGGCATCGACGCTTATTTTTTTGCAGCCTCAGTCGACCGCAAGTGCGAGATCATCTCTGGCCTCACGATTGTGGGAAGCAATCGAAAAAACAGCTTGCGGATTTTCGCTCCCCCTGTTTACGTAGACGGAGAAAAGGTTGGTCCGCAAGCCATTCGTTGTCTGAACCGCCCGTCAGTTGACAAGTTGACATTGCCGCGGGGAATTGATGTTTTTTGGTCGAAAGAAGTCGCCCTCAGAACCGACGTCGCAGAAGCCGATGGACCAAGCTGCCGTCGGTGAGAACTCGGCATCGGCCACGGACCTGGAGGCGGTCGTCCCGGTAGTTTCCGAGACGCAGATGCCATCTCGCATGCGAGATTCGCGCTCCATACTTGGCGAAATCGTCAGGCTTCTTCTGCGCAATGAGAAGTACCGCAACATGGCGTTGGCGGACCTCGAATGGCTGATCCTGCCCGCATTGCGCAACAAGCAATTCGTTCTTGCGAAAGCTAAGGCCGACGACGGACACCTTCGCACGGTCGGCGTCGCACTCTGGGCGCGAGTCGATGCTGTTACGGATAAACAACTCATGCAAGCGGTGGAGAATCCTATCCGTCTCCGGCCGGATCAGTGGAGTAGCGGCGATATCGTGTGGCTCGTCGATGCGATCGGCCCGCAGCAGGTAATCAAGGAGATGCTGTCGCGTCTTCTGCAAAAGGAATTTGCTGGTCAAGACGTCAAAATGGCGAGCTACGACCAGAGTGGAGTGCGTTCGGTACGCAGCCTAAAGGCTGCGTAGCCAAGCTTTGTTGAGGGAAGGGGTGCTCACGTCGAAGTGCCAGCGCGGGTAGCTGGAACGTAACGGCCGATGAGCTTTTATTCCGGTCGAACCGCGGATTGCCCTGCGGCGGTCGGTGCAATCTTCCTGGTGAAAGTAGGCGTTCAGGCTCGTGGACCATGAGGCCGAACCTGAAAGTGATAATCGTCCGCAATGATATTGCGGCTGACTGTATTGTTGCACCGCCAGTGCGGGGCTGAGGAGAACTGTGATGGCAATTTCCCTGACGCAGAATACCGTTTCTGAAGGTTCGCTGCTCGGAACCGTCATCGGCACCCTATCGTCAGACATTTTGGGGTTAGGGACCACCTGGCAGATCCTCAACGATCCAACGAACGGTGGCTTCATTATCGATGGCGACCTGTTGGTCGTCCTCGACGGTTCGCTCATCGATTTCGAGACGCTCTCCTCGATCGCCCTGCAAATCGAAGGTACCGACGCGACCACCGCGACCGATAGCTCCATTGTCTCGATCTCCGTCACCGACCTCAACGAGATTCTCGGCACGACTGGCGATGATGTCATCACCGGCACGCTCGGCGCCGACCTGATCCAGGCGGGTGATGGCGACGATACGGTTGACGGATCATTCGGCGACGATGTCATCGAGGGCGGGATCGGGAACGATAGTCTCGAAGGCGGTTTCGGCAGCGACCAGATCGACGGCGGCGACGGGGACGACTCCCTCAGTGGTGGCGCTGGTAACGACACTCTGACGGGTGGCGCGGGCTACAACACGCTGAGCGGCGGCACCGGCGACGACATCCTGATCGGTGGCGACGACGGCAATAATTTCAATGACCACCGCGGATCCGATACGATCACGGGTGGGGCCGGCAGCGATTACGTCTATGCCGGTTTTGGGCGTCAGGAAGACACCGTCACCATCGACACCCAGGGTGGCGACGATACGGTTTTCTTCCGAACCTACAACTACACCTACTCGGGTGCCGTCGACAGCCCTGATATCATCATGACGGGCGATGGCAACGACGTCATCCGAGCCCAATCTTTCGATTTTACTGGAATTTCAACGACGCCTGTCGGTTCGTTCAGTGTCGATGCTGGTGCGGGCAACGACGACGTTCGCGCCTTCTCGACGAGCGGCGGCAACGTCACCGTGACGCTCGGCGCTGGGGCAGACATCTACCACGTCAGCGCCACGATCCACGCCTCGGCAACAGCAACGATCATCACGGACTTCTCTGCTACCGAGGACCGTCTGGGTCTAGGTGATGTTCTGGAATACATCACGACAGGAAACTTCTTTGGCCCACAGGGCGATTGGGACGGGGTATCGAACCCGTTCGGGACATATTTGCAGCTGACGCAGAACGGCGCCGACAGCGAGTTCCAGGTTCTAGTCGAGATCGAGGGTACTGACCCGGTAACATTTGACCCGATCTACACCTACGAATTCCGCACAGTTGCGATATTGCAGAATGTTGATGCGGCTCTGCTGACGAGCGCGAACTTCGAACCGAAAGTGTCGGCGGATGGATCACCGCTCGTCGGCGAGACGATCCCTGGAACTTCTGGCGATGACGTTTTGCTCGGCACGCTCGGCGACGACCTGATCCAGGCGGGTGACGGTAACGACACAGTTGATGGCTCGTTTGGCGACGATGTCATTGAGGGCGGGATCGGGAACGATAGTCTCGAAGGCGGTTTCGGCAGCGACCAGATCGACGGCGGTGACGGGGGCGACTTCCTCAGTGGCGGAGCTGGTAACGACACCCTGATGGGTGGCGCGGGCTACAACACGCTGCGCGGCGGGATCGGGGACGATATCCTGATCGGTGGCGACGACGGCAATAATTTCAGTGACAACCGCGGATCGGATACGTTCACGGGTGGGGCCGGCAGCGATTACGTCTATGCCGGTTTTGGGCGTCAGGAAGACACCGTCACCATCGATACCAAGGGTGGTGACGATACGGTTTTCTTCCGAACCTACAACTACACCTACTCGGGTGCCGTCGACAGCCCTGATATCATCATGACGGGCGATGGCAACGATGTCATCCGAGCCCAATCTTTCGATTTTACTGGAATTTCAACAACGCCTGTCGGTTCGTTCAGTGTCGATGCCGGCTCCGGAAATGACGACGTCACTGCTTCGTCCAGCAACGGCGGCACGGTTACGGTCACGCTGGGTGCGGACGCCGATATCTTCCGTGTCGTTCCATTTGCAAATAGCACTGTCATCATCACCGATTTCTCGATTGCCGAAGACCGCATCGGCCTCGACCAGCTACTGGACTATCTGACCCAGGGTAACAGTTCTGTTGATTGGGACGGCGCGCAGAACCCGTTCGATTCGGGCCACCTGCGGCTCGTCCAGGACGGCGCCGATACGCTGCTTGAGATCGACAACGGCTGGATCGATGAAGTTGCCCAGACCGACATCGACTACCGCCCCGTCGTGCGCCTGCAGAATGTCATCGTTACGCAGGTCAACCCTTCCAATTTCGAACCGGCTCTCACGCCCGTCATCGACCCGAGTCTGAACATCATCACCGGCACGCCCGGCGACGACGCGCTCATAGGCACCTCCGGCAACGACTTGATCGAAGGCCTCGACGGCGCTGACCAGATCGATGGTGGTGCTGGCGACGACATCCTGATCGGCGGCACCGGCCAGAACCGGTTCGTCGGCGGAGCCGGTGACGACTACATCCAAGGCGGCTCCCGCGCAATCGCGACGGTGGACTTCGACCGCGCCAGGTATACCGACGCAACCGATGGCATTGACGTAACTGTCGGTGCGACCACGACGGTGACGAGCCGCGACGGCTCCACAGGCACCGACACTCTGTCGTTCATCGACAGCGTCATTGGTACGGACTTTGCTGACACCTATACGGTTGGCACAGGCGTCGTGACCAAGTTCGCCAGCAACGCCACCGAGTTCGAAGGTGGCGGCGGCGATGACATCATAACCGGTAACGGCAACACGCGCGTTGCCTACACCGAGGCGACTGAAGGCGTCACTGTCGACCTTGAAGCCGGCACCGCATCCACCAAGAGTGGCGCTGCGGCCAACGTCGGCAACGACACATTCACCGGCGTCAACGCCGTTCGCGGCTCGGCTCACGACGACGATTTGTTCGGCTCGTCCGGGAACGACCGCCTGCGCGGAGAAGGCGGCAACGACTTCATCGACGGCCGCGGCGGCATCGACCGGGTCGAGTACCTGAATGCCCCTGGCGATGTGATCGTCGACCTTAGAGGCGGGGCTATCGGCGAGGGAACGGCGCAGGACGGCCACGGTACGACGGATACGCTGGTCGGCATCGAGAACATTCAGGGCAGCGTTGCCGGCAACGACCAGCTCTACGGAGATGCAGGCGACAACGAGATCCGCGGCGAAGGTGGTAGTGATTTCATCGATGGCGGTGCAGGGCAGGACAGGCTGATCGGCGGGTTCGACGATGACAACTTGACCGGCGGGGCCGGTTTCGACCAGTTCCAATATCTTGGCGCCGACGGCAACGATACCATCACGGATTTCACTCTCGGCGAGGATGTCGTTCGACTGGGCGGTGGAACCGGCGTCACGAACTTCAGCGAACTGCAAGTCAGCGATGATGGCGGCGGCAATGCCGTCATCAGCTTGCTCGATGGCAGCACGATCACGCTTCTTGGACTTGGCTCAGGCGATATCGACTCGAGTCACTTCCAGATCGATAACTTCGCTTTCAATAATATTTCCGGTACCGATGGCCCCGAGACGATCCTCGGCACCGAAGGCGACGACTACATCGAAGGCTTCGCCGGCAACGACACGATCGACGGCCTCGGCGGAAGCGACCTCATCTTAGGCGGTGCTGGTGACGACCTGATCACGGGTGGATCGGGAATCGATAGTTTCATTTTCTTGGGGTCCGACGGCGACGACACTATCACCGATTTTACGATCGGTGAGGACGTGCTGGTTTTCGAAGATACGGTGGGGGTATTCAGTCTCGCCGACGTTGTGTTGTCGAACGACATCAACGGCAACGCCGTTGTCGATTACGGCACGGGCACGATCACTCTTCTCGGCATAGACAGCGCTGATTTGACCGATAGCGAAATTTCCTACATCGACACCGGCGCTGGCAACACAGCACCCGAGGCCAATCCGGATTTCGTCCCCGGCGCTACATTCAACCGCTATTTCTTCGAGCAAGTCGGGACCGGAGCAAACGGACCGGAATTCCAGCTGTTCCAGTTCGATGGCGCTAACGCACCCTTAGCGGTTTCGGGGCTTACATTTACGCCGATCGGCGCCGGCGAAAACTCAGCGCCGCCGAGCGTGTTCGACACAGGTGGCGCCATACTCATTGCGGCAGAAGATACGACGGGTGCGCCGCAGCTTTGGACACTGGATCCGACGACGAACACGATCAGCCAGCTTACCGTCGAAGCCAACGCTGGTGTTGCTGGCAACATTTCCGATACGTTCACCGCCTTTGTCAACTCCGTCGGCGAGCTCTTCTTCACGGTGCGCGATGCCACCGCCGATGGCGTTTCCGGTCCAGGCACCGGCGTATTCGGCGTTGGGAATGACGGCGTCTTTGTCGCGTTTTCCGGTTTCGGGTTCACCGGCGAACTACTTGGCGGCGCGTTCGCCGAGGTGAATGGCGCGACCTTCTTCACGACCGAAGGCTCATTCAACGGCACGTCAACGAACAGTGACGGCGGCATTTTCCAACTGTTCCCTGAAGGGTCGGTTCAAAGGATTACCGATGCCAGCCTCGGAGAGCCGACCAATCTCGTCGGACCGGATATCGACGGCCAACGTTACTTCTTCGAGCAGGTCGGGTCGGGAGCCAACGGCAACGAATATCAGCTCTACGCATTCGATGGCGTGAGCCCTCCGTCGCTCGTCTCGGCGAACGTCTTCACTGCCATCGGCGGTGAGGTCGATTCATTCCCGCCAGGCGTGTTCTCGACGGGCACCGCGACGTATGTTGCCGCAGAGGATACCAATGGTGCACCCCAGCTCTGGGCGCTCGATACCGGCACGAATTCGCTAACGCTGGTTACGTCGGGCCAATCCGGCGACGTTGTAAACGTTCTCGAGACATTCGTATCTTCGAACGGAGATTTCTACTTCTCCGTGAATGACGGAACGCTTGACGGAACCGAGGGCATCGGAGCCGGTATTGTTCGCGTTCAGGGCGACGGCACCGTTACCGAGTTCACTGGATTTGGCTTCACAGGAGAATTCTGGTCGGGCGGGTTCATTGAACTTAGCGGGGATGTCTACTTCCAGACGGATGGCACGTATTCTGCGGGACCGACCGAGCAGAATGACGGCGGCATCTTCCGCCTTGAGGGCGATGGCACGGCAACCAGGATCACTGACGAGTCGCTCGGTGAGCCGACACGCTTCGAACAACCCTATTTCGAAAACGGCAAGGTCTTTTTCTTCCAGCAGGTCGGTTCAGGACCAAACGGGGCAGAGTATCAGCTTCACAGCTTCGATGGAATCAATCCACCTTCATTGGTTGCGGCTGATCTGTTCACGCCAATCGGCCGCGATATTTTTGATGAGGATCTGCCGAATATCTTCTCGACGGGTACGGCGACCTACCTGGCCGCGGAAGACACGACCGGTGCGCCGCAACTCTGGGCTCTCGATACTTTCAATGACGGACTGAGCCTCGTCACAGCGGGAGTCTCCGGTAATGTTGTCGATTCATTCCAAACGTTCGTCTCATCTGCTGGAGATTTCTATTTTACGGTAACGGACGGGACCCTGGATGGCATCGAAGGGCCTGGCACCGGCGTTGTGTGGGTCCAGGGTGACGGGACAGTCACTATCTTCACAGGGTTCGATTTCACCGGGGAGTTCTCGGGTGGAACATTCAACGAGTACAACGGCGAAGTCTTCTTCCAGACAGATGGCACTTACACCGCCGGACCGACCGAAGAGAACGACGGCGGCGTGTTCCGTCTGGAATTCGACGGCACCGTTACCCGTGTTACCAACGAAGCTCTGGGTGAACCGACATCGATTGCTGGAGCCGACATTCTCGCACCCGATCCGCTAATCCCCGAAGACCAGGTCGTCACCATCGACGTACTCGCCAACGATTTCGATCCTGAAGGCGACCCGCTTACGATCACCGAAGTCACGATAGACTTCGTCGACGGCCCGATCGGGACGACGCTTGGCACCGGCACGGTTTCGATCGTCAACAATCAGGTTGTGTTCGACCCGGGCACGGACTTCGCCGCGCTGAACGAGGGCGAGTCCGCGACGGTAACACTGGGGTACACCATCGACGACGGCTTCGGCGGCACGTCTACCTCGTTCGTCGAACTCGTTCTGACGGGTGCAGGCGGCGGCGCGGTGAACGCAAATCCGGTCGTCTCGGCGCCGGTTACGGCGGCTGCCAACGAAGACGACGCGAGTTTCGTTGTCGACCTGTTGCAGAACGCTTCCGATCCGGATGTCGGCGACGTTCTCTCGATTGCCAACCTCTCCGCGTTGCCAGCCGGCGTGACGCTCAACCCGGATGGGACAAGTCTCACCGTCGATCCGACCAACTCGGCCTTTGAGCCGCTGAACAACGGCGACCAGAACGTCATCAACCTCACCTTCGACGTGGTCGACGGCAATGGCGGCGTCACGCCCCAGACTGCTACTATCACGATTGACGGAGTCACAGCCGCCAACACCGCGCCAACAGTGGTGGACGTCATCGGCACCGCCGGCGAAGATGGACCCGCGGTCAACGTCACGCTGGCCGGCGACGATGCGGACGCCGATGACACGCCGGCAACGCTCACCTATGCGATCACGACCGGTCCGACGCTGGGCATCGCTGCGATTGTCGGCAACGAGCTGACCTTCGACCCCACAGGCGCCTACGACTTCCTCGCCGACGGGCAATCGACGGACGTCGTCATGTCCTACGAGGCAACCGACAGCCACGGCGCTGTGTCCGGCACAGCGACAGTGACCGTGACGGTCACCGGCACCAACGACGATCCAGTCGTCGGCAATGTCGCCATCACGACCGCCGTCGCGGCCGGCCCGGTCGATATCACCCTTGACGGCACGGATGCGGATTCCGATGACGACACCTTCACGCTTGTCTACGAGATCATCTCGGGACCGGCGGCGGGTACCGCCGATGTCGTCGCCAACCTCATTACCTTCGATCCAGGCGCGGCGTTCGACGGCCTCGGTGGCGGCCAGAGCCAGGACGTGACGATCACCTATCAGGCGCGCGACCAGCACGGCGCCATCTCCAACACCGGCACTGTGACGATCACCGTGACCGGCGAGAATACTGTGCCGGAATTTGACTTCGCCAATAGCGTCCTCGACGGGATCATTGCCGAGGATGACGACCCGGCCACCTTCGATGGCATCGTGGTCGGCACCGACGCCGATGCGAATGCCGTCCTCGGCTACAGCGGCGATGCCACCGGCACCTACGGCGGCTTCGATATCGACGAAGTTACCGGCGCGTGGACATATACGCTCAACACGGCTTCTCCCGTGGTCCAGGCTCTGTCCGACGGAGACATCGTCCAAGATACGTTCACGGTCACCATCACCGACGAGTTTGACGAAAGCGTCAGCGACACCGTTGTAGTCACGATTCTTGGCGTCAGCTCTGGCGTTGCAATCATCGGCGGGCAGGACACCGGCAGCGTCCTGGAAGATGCCGATCCGACGACACTCACTGTCGGCGGAACGTTGACCATTTCGGATGCGGACCCTGGCGAAGACGAATTCGTCCCCGCGACGATTGCCGGGACCTACGGTTCGCTCGTTATCGATGCATTGGGCGGCTGGACATACTCAGCCGACAATGCGCAAACCGCGATCCAGGAGCTGCCGGAAGGCACCACTCTAACCGATACGCTCACGGTCGCAAGCATCGATGGCACGACGCACGACGTCGCCATCACGATTACCGGGACGAACGATGTTGCAGTGATAAGCGGTGTTGATACGGGTTCGGTGACGGAAGACGCCGCCCCCGCGACGCTTTCGATTGTTGGCCAGCTTCTTGTTTCCGATATCGATCTTGGGGAAAACGCCTTCCAAGCCGATACGATCGCAGGAAGCATCGGGTCGCTGAGCATCGATGCCGCCGGCAACTGGACCTACTCGGCCGACAATACACTCGATGCCGTTCAGGAGTTGGGCGACGGAGAATCGGCACTCGACACGTTCACAGTGCTCAGCGCCGATGGCACATCGCACAGCGTCGTCATTTCAGTCCAGGGCATTAACGACGCACCGGAAGAAGATGACGACGCCATCAATGCCGACGAAGACGGTCCCGTGGTCAACGTACCTACCCTTGCAGGTCTCCTCGCTCTGGCACGCGACAAGGATGCCAACGCCAACCTCACTCTGACTCGCATCAACGGCGTATCGTTCACAATTGGCGATGCGATAATTCTGGCGTCTGGCGCGCTTCTCATCGTCCAGCTCGACGGGTCCTACGCCTATAATCCCAATGGAGCATTTGAATCGCTGCCTGTCGGCCAGTCCTTCGCCGACGGCTTCACATACACGGTCTCCGACGGCACGGCAGAAGCAACCGGCACCGTAACGGTCGTCGTTGCGGGTGCCAACGATGCGCCGCAATTCGTCACTCTTGTCGATACGCAGATCGCTGAAAACACACAAGACGTGGCGATCGATGTCGACGCGACCGACGTCGATGCGGGCGCCAGTCTCACGTACGCCATCTCCGGCGGCGCCGATGCCGCCTTGGTTCTGATCGATCCGCTTACCGGTGAGCTCACTTTCGTCACCCCTCCTGATTTCGAAGCACCCGCCGACGCCAACGGCGATAACATCTACGAAGTTGAAGTGAGCGTGTCGGACGGGCTGGAAACGACCATGCAGTCGATCACTTTGACGGTGACCGATGAACCCGGTTTGATCCTGACTGGGACGAACGTCGCCGATGCGCTAACGGGATCGGAAGAAAACGATTTCCTCGACGGCCTGGGCGCCAACGATACGCTTCTTGGGCTTGGAGGCGAAGACACCATACTGGGTGGAGCTGGAAACGACTTCATCGATGGCGGAGACGGCAACGACTCGCTCGACGGAGGCAGCGGCACCGATCAGATCTTCGGCGGCGGCGGCGACGACACGATCATCATCCGCGGCACGGAGGCATTGAACGACACGATCAACGCAGGCAGCACAGGAGAGACGCTGGGTGATACCATCCAGGTCGACGGTACCGCTGCCGTAAGGCTCGCAAGTTTCGATGCCGCAGCGTCGGATATCGAGAACTGGGTCGGGAACAGTGCCGGCGTGGAGGGAACCGGACTGGCTGACACGCTCGACTTTTCGGGCCTCGCGACTGCCACGAATGTCGGAACCATCGACGGACAGGGGGGAGACGACACGATCGTCGGCACCTCCGAAGATGATGTTATTCTTGGCGGGATTGGCGCCGACAATATTGATGGCGGCGCCGGCAGTGACACGATCACCGGCGGTTCGGGCATCGATATCATCGTTGGCGGCGACGGCGAGGACACCATCGTATTCCAGGGCGCGGACGCCTTGAACGACGTTATCGATGCCGGAGTTGGCAACGCCGATACCGTAAGTGTGACGGGCGTAGGCGCAGCAAGACTGACAGGGTTCGATTCGAATGCAAGCGGCGTTGAAGTCTGGATCGGCAATAACGACGGGCTTGCAGGCCTCTCCGGCGCGACCACCTTCGATCTCAGCGCGCTTAATTCCATTAGCGGGCTGACCTATATCGATGGGGCTGGCGGCGACGATACGCTGACCGGGTCGGCGTTCTCCGACGACCTGCGGGGCGGCGCCGGAAATGACATCATCATCGGCGGTGGCGGCGACGACCGCATCCAAGGTGGGAGTGGCAATGACATCACCTCCGGCGGTGCGGGGGACGATACGTTTGTCATTTCCGGCATCGATGCGATTGGCGATTCCATCGACGGCGGTGGCGATACCGATACCATCGAGGCCACCGGCGACGTCACGATCGGAACTTTCGATGCCGCGGCGAGCAGCATCGAACACTGGGTCGGAAATGGTGGCATCATCAATGGGACAGCGTCGACCGACACGATCGATTTGAGTGGATTGATCAGCGCCACGGGCATCGGCGGCATCTCCGTCGGCAGTGGCAACGACATCGTCACCGGAAGCCTTGCCGGCGACATCATCGATGGCGGACGCGGCGACGACTTCCTCGATGGCGGCGCAGGTAACGATCAGATTACAGGGGGCATAGGAACGGATACAATTCGCGGCGGGTCCGGTGACGATACGATCTTCATCAGCCGCTTCGACGCACTTCTCGACGACATCGATGCTGGCGACACCCCCGATGAAATCGCCGGCGATACCATCAGTGTGTTCGGCAGCGAGAGCGTTATCCTCGTCGGATTCGATACCAATGTGAACGGTATCGAAAACTGGGTCGGGAATGGCTTCGGCCTCCAGGCGACTTCCAGCGACAGCCTCATCGACCTAAGCCAACTCGAATCGGTGACGGGACTGGCCTTCGTCGATGGATCCCGCGGCAACGATATCCTCATCGGTTCAAGGTTCTCGGACGAACTGAGAGGTGGGGCAAACGACGACTTCCTGGACGGCGGCGAGGGCGACGATCGCCTTGAAGGCGGCGAGGGCGCTGATCGCCTTGAAGGCGGCACCGGTAGCGATACTTACTTCTTCGCCAACAATTGGGGCTCGGACACGATCGCAGGCTTCTCGTCGGGACAGGACACGATCGACCTGCGCGGCGTCAATACCGTCTCCAGCCTTGGCGATTTGATCATTGCCGAAATCGGTGGCGAAATGACCATCACGCATGCAGGTAACTCGATCGTTCTGGAAGGAGTGTCGGCAGCACAATTTGATCAGGCCACCGACATCCTGCTGTAACGCAGAAACAACAATGTACGGACGCCGTTGATTGGCCAGCAGCGTCCCGTCAGTACTCGGACTCGAGGTTAGTATGGCGACGCGCAGAGGCACCTCAAAGAACGATCGGCTCCTGGGCACTTCCTCGATCGATCGCCTGTTCGGCCTCAATGGAAATGATTTCCTTTCAGGCCTGAATGGAAACGACATTCTTCAGGGTGGCAATGGCAATGACAGGCTTTTTGGCGGCAGCGGCAATGACCTGCTGAAGGGCGGCAACGGCAACGATCTCCTCCTTGGTCAGAACGGAAACGACCGTATCTTTGGTGAAGGAGGAAGCGATACGCTGCGCGGCGGTAACGGCAACGACAGGCTGGTGGGCGGAGCAGGCAACGACAAGCTGTTTGGTGATGGCGGCAATGACATCCTGGCCGGTGGGGCGGGAAATGATCGGTTCATTGGCGGCAGCGGAAATGACCAGCTGTCTGGGCAGGCTGGCGACGATAATCTCAACGGCGGTTCGGGAAACGATAGCCTCGCGGGCGGTTCTGGCAACGACCAGTTGATCGGTGGTGAGGGAAACGATCGATTATCTGGTGACACCGAAAATGACTTACTAGCCCGGATCATGCATCAGGCGTGAGGAATCGTGCGTTGGCCGTGGCGCAGGACGTTGAAATCGCGTAGCAAACCGTTGCCAGACGAGCGTGCTTGCGTCGCAACGGAGCGCCACGGCCATGACCGACTTAACACCGCT
>JAHJQI010000022.1 GCA_018819265.1 Alphaproteobacteria bacterium | reverse complement strand
TCAGCGAGTGCTTCATCACCGGGACGGCCGCTGAAGTGACGCCGGTTTCCGAGATAGGCGAGTACCGTTTCACGCCGGCGACCATCAGCGAAACGCTGCTGATGGACTACATGCAACTTGTTCAGCCGGGCAGCAAGGCCACAGCCGAATAAGGCTCGCGGACGGAATTGACGGGGGCAGCGGCGCCTGCCGCCGTTGCATGCAGCCCACATCCCACGGGCT
This sequence comes from Alphaproteobacteria bacterium, assembly GCA_018819265.1. GTDB lineage: Bacteria > Pseudomonadota > Alphaproteobacteria > Rhizobiales > Hyphomicrobiaceae > Filomicrobium. The sequence continues at coordinate 21,161 of JAHJQI010000022.1, read as the reverse complement.
TCAGTCCACCATAACACCGCTGAAGGGTTGCACGGTCCGTTGGACTGGCGGAACCTCGCGATCGCGTACGTGCATGCAAAGCGGCTCATGACGGGCCGGTGGCAGCCGGGCGTTATGCGGGAGAGGTGTTATGCAAAGAGTATTGATTGCCAGCCTTTTTGCCGGACTTACGGCAATTTCGGCCGGCAAAGCGTTGGCGCAGGAAGGACCGGGCGGAGTTATCGATCCCGGCAGGGATTGCCAGACGGTCACGACCTGCAACTTTGCCCGCGGCGGGCGCTATCGTGGCTGTGTGTCATCCTATAGCTGCCGCAGCTGCCGCTTCGTCGTCTCCTCGTGCCGGATCGGTGCGAAGTCGGGCAAGTGCCGCAGGTTGCAGTGCGGCTGGGGCAGTTGAGGCGCCGGTTATTTCCGGCGCGGTCCGGCTTATTCGCTACCGGCGCCGGTGGCGAGTGCTGCATAGACGACAGTCAGGAAGAGCGCGATCGCCGCAGCGGTGACGATGAGCGCGGCCGATGACAGCGCCAGGCCGATGGCGTTCGAGACGAGTGCCAGGACCGCAGTCCAGAACAGGGCCGGCAACAGCGCAATCAGGACAAGTCCCGTCAGTTTGGCTGCCGAATAGCGGGTCTCGGAGCGGGCCGTTGCGGCGTCAAGAGCGAGCGGCGCTATCATCTTCACCGAGGTCCTCATCTGGAAAGCCTTTGGTTCTGGATCTCCTCAGGTCAGATTGCGGTTGAACAGGTAAATGAAATCTGAATGCGAAGGGTCGCATCCAAAGGATTGCGGCGCATTGGAACAGAAGCTTTAAGCGGCGTCACAAATCGAGACGCTTCGACTTTCAGGTGTCACGTAACGATGTCTCAGCCAGCCGCCGCTTACGACGTCGCAATCATCGGGGGTGGGCACAACGGCCTGACGGCTGCGGCCTATCTGGCGCGCGGGGGCAGGAGCGTCGTCGTTCTGGAACGCCGCGATATCGTCGGCGGAGCGGCTGTGACGGAAACGTTCCACCCAGGTTTCCGCAATTCGGTCGCCTCCTACACCGTCAGTCTTCTCAATCCAGGGATCATCCGTGAATTGCAGCTGGCCCGGCACGGTCTTCGGATCGTCGAGCGGCCGGTGGCGAACTTCTGGCCGGTCGATGAGACGCGCTATCTGCTGATGCCTTATGGGCTGGCGGCGCGACAGCAGGCGATCGCCGCCTTCTCGGCGCGCGATGCGGAGCGGCTTCCCGGCTATGAAGCGGCACTCGAGCGGGCTGCCGGTTTGCTGCGGGACCTCGCCTCGCGTACGCCGCCGAATGCCGGGTCCGGCTGGATCGAGGCGATCCGGCATGCCGGTCTCGGTGGCAGGCTGGCCGGGCTCGGGCTTTCCGACAAACGGCTGCTGCTCGATCTTTTCACCAAGAGTGCTGCGGATTTCCTGTCCGGCTGGTTCGAGAGCGAGGTGGTGAAGGGCGCGTTCGCTTTCGATGGGATCGTCGGGGCCTACGCGTCGCCGTCGACGCCTGGAACGGCCTATGTGCTGTTGCATCACTGTTTCGGCGAGGTGAACGGCAAGACCGGGGTGTGGGGCCATGCGGTTGGCGGGATGGGCGCGATCACGCAGGCGATGGCGGCGGCAGCAAGGGAGGCTGGGGCGGAAATCCGCACCGATGCTCCAGTCGATGAAGTCGTCATCGAGAATGGCCGTGCGAGCGGCGTGCGCCTCGAAAGCGGCGAAGTGGTGCGTGCGCGTGCGGTCGCGGCGAACGTTGGGCCGAAGTTGCTGTTCCGCGATCTGGTGCCGGCTGGCGCGGTGGACGAAGAGGTTCGCGGCGCGTTCCTGAACCAGAAAACCGGGTCCGGCACCTTCCGCATGAACGTCGCGTTGTGCGAACTGCCGGACTTCACGTGCTTTCCGTCACTTGGCGCGGGGACCGGGGCTCATCATGGCGCCGGCATCGTCATCGGGCCGACGCTCGATTACCTGGAGCGGGCCTATCTCGATGCGAAGCTGTCTGGCTGGTCGCGCGAACCGGTCGTCGAGATGCTGATCCCATCGACGCTTGATGCGACGTTGGCACCGCAAGGGCGGCATGTGGCCAGCCTCTTCGTCCAGCATGTCGCGCCACATCTGCCCGGCGGGCGGACTTGGGCCGACCCAAGCGAGCGCGAGAAATTCGCGGACGTTGTGATCGATACGGTGGCAAAGCATGCGCCCAACTTCGCTCGCAGCGTGATTGCCCGGCAGGTTCTCTCGCCGCTCGATCTTGAGGAGAAGTTCGGTCTCGTCGACGGCGACATCTTCCATGGCCAAATGGGGCTCGACCAACTTTTCTCGGCGCGGCCGGTGCTCGGATACGCGGACTACCGGATGCCGGTCGAAGGCTTATATCTGTGCGGAGCAGGCGCTCATCCGGGTGGCGGGGTGACGGGGCTGCCGGGGCGCAATGCGGCGCGTGAGATGCTACGGGACCTGCGTGGCAGGGTGCGTGCGTGAGAATGGAAAGACGATTGGCCGAAAAGGCCGGTATGAAACCGTGCGGGTTTCTCCGGTGTCGTTTGCTGCCTCGAAGAAACGACGTCGAAAGAGTCCGACCGTGGTCGTTCCAAGTCAGAATCAACTTCGAGCATCGCTTTGCGGCCGGACTGCCACTATATCTCCAATGCTTCGACGATGACGCAGAAGTGCTTACCTCAGGCACCTCTGCAGGGACTGAGCCTTAAGTGCGCGTGTAAAGAAGGATGCGAGATTTGAAATTCGAACGGTTGCCGGAAGAGTTCGAGGACGGGTTCGATGGGACCCTGTACCGGCAACTGATGCGCCATCAGGCTGCCGGTGTGTCGGTCGTCGCAACGGGAGAAGTCGGGTCGCGGGTCGGCCTGACGGCGACCTCGGTCGCCTCGTTGTCGGATGCGCCGCCGAAACTTCTGGTGTGCGTGGGCCGGGCGACGCAGGCGCATAACATCCTTTGCGACCGGGGCGTGTTCAGCGTCAATTTCCTGGCGAGCGAGCATGAGGAATTGGCGGAGTGTTTCGCCGGCCGCCGCGGGATCGATGGCGAGCATCGTTTTGCGGGCGGGGCCTGGGACACCCTGGTGACGGGTGCCCCGGTGTTGGCCGACGCGCTGTCCAGCGTCGATTGCCGGCTGCTTGAAAGCCATACGTTTTCGACGCATTCGATCTTCATCGGCCGCGTCGTTGCCGGGCGGCGGCGCGAAGCGGGGGAGCCGCTGATTTATTTTCGCGGCGCCTATCGGGGACTGGCGCGGAGCTGAGCTGAGACCATGGCCCTTGAGATCAATGAAACGCTGAATATCGACGACGACCTGCTGCAGGAACGGTTCGTGCGCGCGTCGGGGCCTGGCGGGCAGAACGTCAACAAGGTGTCGACGGCGGTGGAACTGCGCTTCGACCTTGCCGGCTGCGATGCGATTTTGCCGCGAGCGCGCGCGCGTCTGGAAAGACTCGCCGGGTCGCGATTGACCGACGAGGGCGTGATCATCATCCGGGCCGAGCGCTTCCGCACGCAGGAGCGCAACCGGGCCGATGCACGTGATCGGCTGATCGAGATGATCCAGAAGGCCTTGGTCGAGCCGAAGCGGCGGATAGCGACTCGGCCATCGCGGGCCTCGAAGGAGCGGCGGCTCAAAGCCAAGACGCATCGCTCCGACGTCAAGCGGATGCGGCAGGGGAAGCCGGATCCGGGCTGAGGTGGAAAATTGCGCAGGCCGTCTTTTGCGCCAGACGCGTCAGCTTTGTATTCGAGGATTGCGGACATGCCGCGCTTCAGCGCCAACCTCAGCTTTCTTTTCACCGAATTGCCGTTCCGGGAACGCTTCAAGGCGGCGGCGGATGCCGGGTTCGAGGGCGTCGAGTTCCTGTTTCCCTATGACGAACCAGCCGCATTGCTCGCTTCGCTGGCGCGCGACAACGGGCTCGAAGTGGCGCTGTTCAACATCTGGCCGGGAGACTGGGAAGCAGGCGAGCGGGGGCTTGCCGGGGTCCCGGGGCGTGAACAAGAATTCGCGCGGCGCCTTGCGCAGGCGCTGGGCTATGCGGAAGTCCTCGGCTGCCGCCGGCTTCACGCGATGGCGGGGCTCGAGACGCAAGGCGCCAACGAGGCGACGCTGATCGGCAATCTGCGGCGGGCTTCGCTCATTGCGGCCGACTATGGTGTGAAGCTTCTATGCGAGCCGATCAACCGCACGGACATGCCGGGCTACCTCGTGCATCGCACGGTTCAGGCGCGCCGCATCATCGAGGCCGTCGGAACCGAAGATGTCGGTCTGCAATTCGATTGCTATCATCGAGAGGTCGAGGAGGGCGATACCATGTCGGCGATCGCCGCGTTCGCCGATCTCACGGCGCATTACCAGATCGCCAGTCCGGGCGACCGCGGCGAGCCGGATGCGGGTGACCTCGATTACCGGGCGGTGTTCGCCGCGATCGACGCGACCGGTTACGAAGGCTGGGTTGGATGCGAATACCGGCCTCGGGCGGGGACGCGCGAGGGGCTCGTTTGGCGCGCGGTGCTCGGGGTGGCATAGCCGCTCGTAACCGACCCTTATCGCACTGCGCTTTTGTGTGGCGTCGAGACGGCTGGGGTAGATCTTCGGGTAACGTGAAAATAAACATATTCGATAATATGATAGTTTGAATTGAGGCGACACACCGGGACCGATTGCGCACTAATGTCACCGAACAGGCAACGCTACAGGAAATATTCTAATGCCACTTCTCAGTGGGGTCCGAGCGGTGACCGCCAGCCACAATACCGTTGGCATGCTGAGGTATCTGATCGAGGATCGGTTTCCCGGCAAGACGGTGGTTACGGCCTCGCTGAGGAACCGCAGCCTCGTGGTGCTCCACATGGTTTCGCAGATCGACCCTGCGACGCCGGTGGTCTTCTGCCGCCCAGGTAAATTCTTTCCCGACAGCCAGACGTTTCAAGACGATATCGTCGCCCGCTTCGGGCTGACGAACATCACCATCTCGATCGGCCGCGAGGCAAAGCCGCTGAAAAACGACTGCTCGCACTGTGAACGAATGTGGGTCGAAAACGAGAACAGCACCGGGCGTTCGTTCGAGCTTATGCATCTCAACGATACGCTGGCGCCCTACGACTGCTGGATCAGCGCAGCCTACCATGTAAAGCGTCCCGCGCATGTCCAGCACAGGGTCGATGTGGAAGGCCGGCTCGTCCGGGTCGATGCCCTGACGCGCTGGAGCAACGAGGAAGTTCGCGGCTATATGGCGAAGCATGACATTCCCCATCACCAGCGCGCCTACCGCAAGCAGGTGCGTCCCGAAGTCGACAAGGTTCTCGAGTCGCTGCCGCCGTTCGCCTTCTGAACGTAAGTTGAAAAACCAAGACCGTTTGGCCTGTCGGCAGAATCCACCGCGTGGGTTGGCGATGGGCCGTAAAAAATGGCCGACAAACTGGGGAAGATGAAATGTCCGAATTGGTGCCGCCGCATGGCTCGGCCACGCTCAAACCGCTGCTTCTGGCGAAAGCCGAGCGCGCTGGCGCGGCGCGTCGTGCGGCCAGTCTCAAACGCGTCAAACTGACCAGCCGGGAGGTGTCCGATCTCCTGATGCTGGGCATGGGCGCGTATACGCCGCTCGACGGCTTCATGAGCGAAGCGGACTGGCGCGGCGTGTGTGCCGACATGAAACTCAACAGCGGGACGTTCTGGCCGATCCCGATCACGTTGTCGACGGACGTAGACACCGCCGACGGCATCGGGATTGGAGAAGAAGTCGCCTTGGCCGATGGTGAGACCGGCGAGATCATGGGGATCTTGATGGTCGGGGAGAAATACAAAATCGACAAGGCATACGAGTGCCAGAACGTCTACCGGACGACCGACATCGCGCATCCGGGCGTGCAGAAGGTGATGGAACAGGGCGACGTAAACCTTGCCGGGCACGTGATCGTCGTTTCCGAGGGCGAATACCCGGCGGAGTATCCTGACCTTTATATCCACCCCGCGCAGTCGCGCGAGATGTTCAAGGAACGCGGCTGGTCGCAGGTGGCCGCGTTTCAAACGCGCAATCCGATGCATCGCAGCCATGAGCACCTCGCCAAGATCGCCGTCGAGGTGACGGACGGCGTCTTCATTCACCAGGTGCTGGGCAAGCTCAAGGCTGGCGATATTCCAGCGAGCGTGCGCACCGAAGCCATCCAGGCGATGATCGACAACTATTTCGTGCCGGGGACCGTCATCCAGGCCGGCTACCCTATCGAGATGCGCTATGGGGGTCCGCGCGAAGCGCTGCTGCACGCGCTGATCCGGCAGAACTTCGGCTGCTCGCATCTGATCGTCGGGCGCGACCACGCTGGTGTCGGGGACTACTACGGTCCGTTCGACGCGCAGGAAATCTTCGATCAGCTTTGGGACGGTGCGCTGGTGACGAAGGCGCTGAAGATCGGCATCACGTTCTACTGCACCAAGTGCTATGGCATGGCAACGGCCAAGACATGTCCGCACGGCAAGGAAAACCAGGTCTCGATTTCAGGAACGAAACAGCGCGAGATGCTGGCAAACGGCGACCCCATTCCGCCGGAGTTCAGCCGGCCGGAAGTCGTCGCGATACTGCAGAGGTTCTATGCCGGGCAGACGGACGGTTGAGGAAACCGGGCGGTTGCAGTTGGGGTGTCAAAGCTCGGTGTATTTCCTGGCGGTGCCGCGGGCCTTTTCGACCGGGTACTTCAATTCGTTGGCGGCGATCTTATCGGCGGCGGCTTTGCTGAGGTCGAAGCCAGCACGTTCCGCGACCAGCAGGAGATAGAGCAGAACGTCGGCACACTCTTCGGCGAGCCGGGCGTTGGTCTCGGGGGTTGTCACGTCGGCTTCGAACTGATCTTCCGATTTCCATTGAGTCAATTCGAGGACTTCGGCGGCTTCCAGATTGAGCGAGACGACGAGGTTTTTCAACGAATGGAACTGGCGCCAGTCGCGGGCATCGCGGAAGGCGATCAGGCGGGTGGTAAGGCTGGCAATCGACGGTGAGGATATGTCTGACATGCGGCCATATCACCGAAAATCGGCGACGTGCGCAATGCTCGTGTTGGGTCATTTATACAGCCGTCCCTCGGGATACAGTCGTTCGCCTGGAACGACATACGAAAGTCTTTCCTCGCTCGCGGTCAGGCTGTATGCTCCAACCCAATAGGCGCAACCCGAAATCCGGGTAGGCAGCCAAATGATCTTCAGCGCAACTCGAGGTGATTCATGAGCGAGCAAAAGGGCCCGGTGGTCGTACCAGAGGGCAAGACCAGATTCTATTTAACTCGCCAGATGAAGCCAAACGAGAAGGGCTTTGTCGGGTATGAAACGATTTGGGAAACGCCGCACAAGGTGGCCGAATACCAAACTCCAAAGCGCCCTTGAAAGACCTGCCGCGCTGGTGGTTGAACGCCGGCGCGTGGCTTCCTAAGCAGCTCTGCCGAAACAGCATCTACTGACGTCTTCATGTTCCGGGTTCATGAAGGCGCGCTGACACACGGGCTTTCGGCAGCGGGGCATCAGTTCGATGGTCTGGCTGCCCGCGCATGATGTGCATGGCCCGACCGGCCTCGGAGCCGATTCGACTTGGTAGGATGATGAGTGGCCGTGCGAGTTGCGGTTCCTCAGATCGGCACCTTGGACACGCCGTCGATCTCGCCGATTGCCTGTTCCGATATGCCCGATGCGATCTCCTGATCCGTGGCGTCGCGCACCGTCAGTACATTTAGCGTGAAGATCACGTGGCGGCCGCATAGCGGGTTGTTGCCGTCCACCGTCAGTGTGTCGCCATCCATGCGCGTCACGATGAAGTTCCGGTTCTCGCCCTGGTCGTTCTGCATGACGATGGTGGTGCCGACTTCGCGGTACTCGACCGGGACGTTCTCGATGCGGTCGGTGAATACAAGCGACTCGTCACGGGGGCCGTACAGTTCAGTGCAGTCGATTGGCACGGCGATGGTGTCGCCGGCGGACTTGCCCTCAAGCTGCTCGAGGACGTGGGGTGACAGCACGTCGTTGTGTCCATGCACGTAGCCCAGAGGGAACTCGACGGCGGTGAACACCTGCCCTGTGTCGCGGTCGCTCACCTGGTAGGTGAGCTCGACGAACTTGTTGTCCTGAATTGTATCGTTCATGAAACCTGCTGAAGCCGGTGCGCACTCTCAGAAGATCGTCGCGCCGAAAATCTTCACCTCTTCGCCATCATTGCCCAGGACAAGCCGGCCCAGCCATTCGCCCGGCTTCTTCGTGCTGCGCTGGCGATACAGCACGGTGACGTGTTCGCCGCGCCGAATGATCCCAAGGCAATCGAGTTCTTCGGACAGGTTGCGGGTCAAGTCGCTGGTCGTGAACTGCCGTCCGGCCTCGATTTCATTGAAGGCGAGCATCATCGAAGCCGAGAAGTGCTTGACGAATTCGCCGTAGTCACCCTGGTTCGAATGCTTGACGAGATCGCGCCACATCGGATGGGCAATGGCCAGGATCTCTTCATCGCTCTTTTCGGTGATGTTCATGGTTGGCCTTTGTCATTGTGCGCATCCTCCACGCCACGCGTGGCGGCCCAACGCAGGCAACGCGGGACGGGGCCGGAATTCCAGGAGATGCAGGACGGCAGTAATAGGTCCGGTCAGGTGCCGGAGCGGCAAGCGGCTGCCGCTCCAACACGTTCAAGGCCGAACCTTCAATTCATTGCCTTGCGCCGACTAATTCGACGGCAGCGGCCGGCTTTTCCTCATCCTTATCGACCAGATGATAGCAGGGCGCCTTCTCCATGGTGTACTCACCCGTTTTCGGATCGCGGCGGGAAACCGTCAGAACATGCCAGTTCTCATCGTCGAGCTTCATGGCATCGCCGCGGTAGTAGTAGCCGGGCCAGCGGGTTTCCTTGCGGAACAGCGTGTGATGCGTGACGCACTCGGCCGTCCGGTGACGGTGCCTCAGTTCCCAGGCGCGCAGCAGTTCATGCAGGTCCTTGGCGGCCAGACACGCAAGATCCTCTTCCATGATGTTGAGCTTCTTCAGGCAGATGTTCAGCAGCTTTTCGTTCGTCATGTAGTTGACGGTTACGCCGCCGCAATATTCGTCCATCAGCTTCTGGAGACGATCAAGGCCCTGCTTGGGATGGATGTAACTCGGGCTCACAGTGCCCGCGACGATCTCGTTTCGGTAGATCTTGTAGCGTTCGAGCGGCGCGAAGATCTCTTTCTTGCGTTGTTCGATCTGATCGTCGGATACGCGGATTCCCTGAGCCTTGCCGTCATCGATGTACTTGCACGCGGCCTTGGCTGCCAGGCGGCCTTCGGTGAACGAGCCGGACGAAAACGCATGCGGCGTGCCGCCCACGGCGTCGCCGGCGCCGAATAGCCCTTCGACCGTCATCATCCGGTTATAGCCCCAGAAGTATTCCGGCGGAGAGACGTCTTCTGGACCGCTCGCCCATCCACCGGCGCCGGTCGCATGCGAGCCCATGACATAGGGCTCCGACGTGGTCAATTCAGGGTTCTCGTTCTTGGGGTCGACGTCGGTCGCCGCCCAGAGCACCGCCTGGCCGACGGTCATGCCGAGGAAGTTCTCCCAGCCGACCTCTTCGAGATGAGGATCCTGGAAGGCGTGCATGGTGACCATGTGGATTGGACCGCGTCCGGCATTCACTTCGCTGATCAGGGCATGGTTGCGCAGACAGGTCGGGATCGGCCGATGAGTCCGGTGCGACACTTCCGGATCGAGGTACTCCTTGCCGACCATCTTCTGCAGTTCCGGGAACCACTTGGATTCGTACTCTTCGCCGAGACCGTTCTGGGTGTAGGTCTTCAGATGCAGGAAGTAGGCGCCAACCGGGCCGTAGCCGTCCTTGAAGCGCGCCAGGACGATACGGTTTTCCATTTGCGTCATCTTGGCGCCGGCATCGATCATGAGACCGTAAGCCGAGCCGGACGACCAAGGCGCATACCAGACGCGTCCGGCACCTTCGCCGACCGAGCGCGGCTTGAAGATGTTCGATGCGCCGCCGGCTGCGACGATGACGGTCTTCGACTTGAAGACGTGGTAGTCGCCCGTGCGGACGTTGAAGCCGACCGCGCCGGCGACACGGTTCTCCTTGGCGTTGTCCATCAGGAGGTGGGTGACGCAGATGCGGTTGAAGACCTTGTCTGCGGATTTCTTGGCGGCCTCGGCCACGATCGGCTTGTAGGACTCGCCGTGGATCATTATCTGCCAACGGCCCTCGCGCAGATACGAACCCGTTTTCGGGTTGCGCATGATCGGCAGGCCCCAATCCTCGAACTGGTGCACGGTGGAATCCACGTGCCGCGCCATGTCGAACAGCAGGTCCTCGCGCACCATGCCCATCAGGTCGATGCGAGCGTAGCGAACATGATCCTCGGGATTGTTCTCGCCCCAGCGGGTGCCCATGTAGCAGTTGATTGCATAGAGGCCCTGCGCGACCGCGCCGGAGCGGTCGATGTTGGCCTTCTCGGCGATGATAATCTTCTTGTCCTGGCCCCAGAATCGGGCTTCCCAGGCGGCACCCGTGCCACCTAGTCCGCCGCCAACGACAAGAACGTCGATATCATCTTCTACGACGGTCTTGTACGCCATCAGTAATATACTCCCTGTTTCAGTTTGAGCCCGGCTCTTTCGAGCGTGTGCAGGTCACCCTCATCCATGCGAATGTACTTCGGCTCGCTGTACAAAAGCTGGCTGTCGCGCATGTCCTTGTTGGGTCCGGCGACGTCCTTCAACTCGGGAATGCCTTCGCCCCAGGGCTTGGTCGTGATCGGCGAAACGAAGTTCTTCTCGCGGCCGTCGCGGAACTTGATGCGCCAGGAGATCGTACCCTTCTCCTCCTCGCGGCGCACGCGGACGCTGTGGCCAAGCGGCGCGAAGTCGGCGTAGCCGCGCACGTCGATGGCGTTCTGGGGGCATGCCTTCACGCACGAATAGCACTCCCAGCACATGTCCGGTTCGATGTTGTAAGCGCGCCGGTAGGTGGGGTCGATGTGCATGATGTCCGAGGGGCAGATGTCGACGCAATGTCCACAGCCGTCACACCTCGTCATGTAAACAAAGGTTGGCATTCGCTATCCTTCTAACGTACGAGACTTTTTCGAATTGTCGCTCAGTAGTGGCGCGGCTGTTCGCGCTTGATGCCAAGTCCCATGTCGAGCGGAGCATCCTTCAGAAGTTCCATGGAATGCCGGTTCCGGGTCGCCGGATCCGAGCGGTCGGCCGGCGGGGGCAGGCCATCAAGCGTGCCGTTGGCGACCGCGACACGCTTCTGGAAGGCGGCGGCCGGCTTGAAGAACATGTGTGAGAACTTCGACCAGGGCACGGACCCGAACAGCACCGTTGTGGCGATCAGGTAGAGGCCGAGGAACAGGGTCGTCCAGGAACTGCCGACCGACTGCAGGTAAGCCCAGAGAAGGCCGAACGTGACGCTTGCAAGCAGCGACAGGATGAAAAGATCGGCGCGGACAATGCGCAGCGGGTGATTGCCTTCGGCGGCGACGTCGACCCTGATGAAGAACCAGAACCAATAGCCGCCGACGCAGACCACCAGCGCGCCGAGCGTCCACAGAACCGGCCAGATCGCAGGCGTTGGGGTCGCGGGCGTCGGATACCAGAACACCATCACGATCGTTGCCAGGACATAGGCGATAAAGCCGTACATGGTCAAAAGGTGCGCCATGCGGCGGCGGGGGTTGCAGAATTCGCCGGACGCCAGAACATCGTGCATCGCCGTCTGCACGCCGATCGAGCGCATGGCCGAGCTATCGACTGTCCTGGTGCCGCGGCTCTTGGATTTCTTCCAGTTGTCGAAGAAGTACCTGGCACTTTTCTTGTGGTAGACGTCATACAGCGTTCCACCTGCAACCAGGAGAATCATGAAGACCACGTAAGCCTGCATGAAACTGGGTGGAATAAGCGCTGACACTTCAGCAAAAGGATTGCTGCCGAACATTATTGCCCCACTGATGTTTCGTTCCCAAATCGCTCGAGCCTGCTCCGGCCGACCGGTATTTCTCCAGTCTTCTGTTTACCGCAGCAGGCTGAAACGTCCAGCCGCCATGATAGAAATTATTTGCCTAGTGTCGAGAGGTTTTCGAAGCAAGCGTGTTGCGAAGCTTGATCAATAAGAAAAGAGATTTGTTCAATAATGTTTGCCACAGGATATTCGGTCGCCTCGGTCGTGCGATAATCGGTGAAAATTCGGTTGCCGCGGTTGTGGCGGGGCGAAGCCGGCGTTGGGGTTGGCGAACGGCGCCGACTTCGGATAGGGATGCGTTCCAATACGAATTCGATCCGGCGTCGCAACCTCGGCCATGGCGTGCGATGCCTTCTCTCAGGAAAGCAGCCGGTACGCATGCGGATAGCTCAGATCTCGGATACGCATATCTCGCTCAGTGTGCCTTCGCGGGCGCTCGACCTTCAGCGCTGCGTCGATCAAGTCAATGCACTCGATCCGCTTCCCGAGGTGGTGATCCATAGCGGCGATGTCGCGCACGACGGACTGGTCGAAGAGTATGAAATCGCCAAACGCCTGCTGCAAAGATTGAAAGCGCCGTTGTTGGTTCTCCCCGGAAACAAGGACAACCGCGAGGTGTTCGTCGAAGCGTTTTCCGGACCGGCCATTCCGCGAAACGGATTTCCATTCGTACAATACGCCGTCGATGACTATTCGGTGCGAATTGTCTGTGTCGATACATTAAGTGCTGGCAGCAATAAGGGCGATGTTTGCGAAGACAGGCGCGACGATCTCGAAGGGCTGCTGGCGGCGGGGGGAGCAAAGCCCACCGTCATCTTCATGCACCACCCACCCTTTGACGTTCCCGGCATTCCCGATCCGTTTCAATTCCTCAGCAGGGCCAACGCCGAAGCAACCTTGGCGGTGATCGGCCGGCACAGACCAGTCCTCGGCCTCTTTTGCGGTCATATCCATCGTCCGTTCCGCACGGAGGTCGCCGGGATGCCGGCGCGGGTGATGACTGCGGGTGCGCTCGACTTGCGCAAGGGCAGGCAGGAGCGGTCAAGCGTGGAGACGCGCCTGTTCGAAGTGCATGATTTCGATTGACGGCGAGCGGGCGGTGTCAAGCGTAGTCGGCGCGGCGCCCGCATTCGGCTTTTGCCGGCAATCAGCTTGAACCGGCGAAATCCAATTTGCGCAGGCGCGAATACAGCGTTTGCGGCTTCATGGCGAGCAATTCTGCGGCTCCGTTGGGGCCCGCGACGCGGCCACCCGTCAGATTGAGAGCAGCGCGAATATTGCGTTCCTCCAGGTCCTGCATTTCCGCGGCTGTGAGGATCCTGCTGGCGACCCCCGCAACAGGCAGCTCGCGCGTCGGCTGTTTGGCTTTGGGGCCCGCTGGCAGGTTGAACATCAGCCGGCCCTGGCGCGCAAGGATCGCCGCCCGCTCGATGACGTTCTGCAATTCCCGCGCGTTGCCGGGCCAGGTGTATCTCTCAAGCTCTTCGACATTGGCCCGCGACAGTCGCGGTTCGGCCACGTTCAGACGCTGGCAGGACAGCCGGAGGAAGTGCTGGGCGAGCAGCGGGATGTCGTCGCGACGCTGGCGCAGCGGCGAGCACTCGATCGGAAACACGTTGAGGCGGAAGAACAGGTCTTCGCGAAACCGGCCCTGCTCGACTTCGGCCTTGAGGTCGCGGTTGGTCGCCGCGATGATGCGGACATCGACTTGCCGTGTCTTTTCTTCCCCGACCCTCTCGAAGCTGCCTTCCTGCAACACGCGCAGCAGTTTGGATTGCAGTTCGAGAGGAATCTCGCCGACCTCGTCAAGGAACAGCGTTCCGCCGTCGGCGAGTTCGAAACGACCGACGCGGTCGCGAATGGCGCCCGAGAACGAGCCGCGCACGTGGCCGAAAAATTCACTCTCGAAGAGTTCACGGGGAACGGCTGCGCAATTGACCCGGATGAGCGGGCGGTCCGTGCGTGCCGATGCCTGATGGATGGCGCCGGCAACGAGTTCCTTGCCGGTCCCGCTTTCGCCGGTGATGAGCACGTTGGCAGATGTCCCGGCCACGACATCGATCTGGCGGATGATGCGCTGGATGGCTTCCGAGCGTCCGAGAATCTGATGGTGGTTCGATTGGGTCAGAATCTGTTCCTGCAGATAGGCGTTCTCCTTTTCGAGCCGCTCGCGCAACGCGGCATTCTCGCTTAGCGCGCCGCGCAGGCGTTCTTCGTCTGCCTTTCGTTGCGAGATGTCGCGAAACACGATGACGGCACCGGCCGCTTCGCCGTTCTCCAGAAGCGGTGTCGAAGTATACTCGACACGCAGCGGCTTGCCGTCCTTCCGCCAAAAGCACTCGTCGTCGACAGTGGTGATCTTGTTCGAGCGGAAGGCATTGTAGATCGGGCATTCATGGACGGGATAATGAGAGCCGTCGGAATGCTTGTGATGGACCTTCTGGTGCATCTCCAGCCCGATCAATTCGTCAGCCCGATAACCCAGCATCGCTTCGGCTGCCGGATTGACGAACGTCGTGATGCCGTTCGCGTCGACGCCATAGATGCCTTCGCCGGCCGCCGACAAGATCAAGTGGTGCCTGCGCTCGATCTCGCGCAGGAACCTCTCGGCGCGGCGCCACTCGCTCAAACCGGCCCGGTGCATGGTATCGGCTTCGTCGTCTATGCTGCGCCTCTCGTGCGCATCGACGTCCTGAATGGACATCAAGATCAGCAGCGTGCCCTCGGATTTCTCCGCGACAAGGCAGTGTTCCAACGCGCCGATTGCATCGCTGGCGCCGGCCGGCCGCAATGCCCGGGTCCACGCGAACCCCTGGCTCATTGCCTGCTGTGTGGCGACGTGCAGGAAGCCAATCGAATCCTGCTCGAACAGGTCGCTGAACTTGACGTGGGCAAACCCCTCGCAATCGATGCCGAAGTGCCGTTCGGCCGCGCGGTTTGCGATCAGCACGGCATTTTCAAAGGGCGAGATCAGGAGATGCGGCAGGGGGTGGGCCCCAAAACAGGCCGCCAGTCGCCGCAAGGCCGGCTGCTCGGGTTCCCGGCGCGGGGCTTTCGTTTGCGGCTTTCTGAATGTCGTCATGGATTGCTCCTTGAGCGCACGCGGGGGCGATGCCGAAGCTCCGACCCATATTATTGAATTACATAACACACGCTATGATATTTGATAAATTATTTAAAAGCATAACCTCGGCAAAGTTCCGGTGTCCGGCCAAGAAGTTGAAAGGGCTTAGAATTTTCAGTTTTTGTGCAACTGGCACGCGAGTTGCTGTCTGTTAACTATTGGCGGCACCTCCGCCAGGAAAACTACTCCAGGAGGGTAATTGAGATGGTGAGCAAAAGCCTCGGCAACCCCTACGACGGCGCCAGCGACCTGCGTCACGGATCGAAATGCAGCTGCGAAGCCTGCGCCGACCATGGTCAACACGCACACGGCGAGCATGCTGAAAAGGACGCCAGAGCGCACAATGCTTCGGCATATTCGCAACGCACGCTCGATTCTACCCCATCGAGCGAAGAAATTCTCGAGCGCGCCATCGAGAGCGCCGTCGTCCGCTCGATCTTCGGCCATAGCGAACTGTCGCGGCGCAGCTTTGCTTCCATGCTCGGGGCGTCGACATTGGCCGGCATCATCGGTTCGGTGTTCCCGATGGAGCAGGCGAAAGCCGCCATCCTCGACAAGCTCGGACCGCCGGAAAAAACCAAGCTGAAAGTCGGCTTCGTGCCGATTACCTGCGCCACGCCGATCATCATGGCAAAGCCGCTCGGCTTCTACGAGAAGTACGGCCTCGATGTCGATGTCATCAAGACGGCCGGCTGGGCGGTTGCCCGCGACAAGTCGCTCAACAAGGAATACGACGCCTCCCACATGCTGACGCCGATGCCGCTCGCCATCACCATGGGCGCCGGTTCGACCGAAGTGCCGTTCCTGATGCCGGCGGTGGAGAACATCAACGGACAGGCCATCGTTCTTCACAACGACCACAAGGACAAGAACGACCCGAAGATGTGGAAGGGTTTCAAGTTCGGCGTTCCCTTTGAATACTCGATGCACAACTTCCTTCTGCGCTACTACGTCGCCGAAGCCGGCCTCGACCCCGACAAGGACATCCAGATCCGCGTCGTGCCGCCGCCGGAGATGGTCGCCAACCTGCGCGCCGGCAACCTCGACGGCTATCTCTCCCCCGACCCGTTCAACCAGCGCGCCGTCTGGGAGAAGATCGGCTTCATCCACATCCTGACGAAGGAAATCTGGGAGGGTCACCCCTGCTGCGCCTTCGCCTGCTCGAAGGAATTCGCCGATACCCTGCCCAACACCTACGGCGCGCTCCTCAAGGCACTCGTCGATGGAACGCAGTTCGCCCACAAGCAGGAGAATCGCAAGGACATCGCCGCGGCAATCGCACCGGCCAACTATCTCAACCAGCCGGTGCCGGTGATCGAGCAGGTGCTGACCGGCAAATATGCCGACGGACTCGGCAACGTGAAGAACGTCCCCGACCGGATCGATTTCGATCCGTTCCCCTGGCATTCGATGGGCGTCTGGATCCTCACCCAGATGAAGCGCTGGGGCTATGTCGAAGGCGATATCGATTACAAGGGCATTGCCGAAAAGGTCTACCTCACCGGCGACTGCGCGAAGGTCATGAAGGATCTCGGCATGGCGGTGCCGGACAAGACCTACCAAAGCTACACGATCATGGGAAAAGTCTTCGATCCTGAGAAGGCCGAAGAATACGCGAAGAGCTTTGCGATCGGGCGGGCCTCATGAACGGGATGGCGCTGTCGGACAATTCAAAAGCCTTCCTGCTGTCGATCGCAATGCTGGTCGCAATACTCGGCATATGGGAACTGGCAACGCCTGGGGTGAAATCCGCAGGCGAACTCACCGAATACGAAATGCTGACCGGGGGCGGTGGCGAACAGGCACGCGTACCGCCGCCTTCGCAGGTCATAGAAAAGGCGGTCAAAGAGCTGTCGAACCCGTTCTATGACAATGGGCCGAACGACAAGGGCATCGGCATCCAGCTCGCCTATTCCCTGTACCGGGTGCTGTCGGGTTACTTCCTGGCCGCCCTCATCGCCATCCCCATCGGCTTCCTGATCGGCATGTCGCCGATTGCCTACAAGGCGCTCGATCCCTTTATTCAGGTGCTTCGGCCGATCTCGCCGCTGGCCTGGATGCCGCTGGCGCTGTTCGTCATCAAGGACAGCCAGGCGTCCGCTATCTTCGTCATCTTCATCTGCTCGATCTGGCCGATGCTGATCAACACGGCGTTCGGCGTCGCCAACGTCCGCAAGGACTGGATCAACGTCGCCAAGACCCATGAACTCGGACAGCTGAAAACGGCCTTCCTCGTTATCCTGCCCGCCGCGGCGCCGACAATCCTGACAGGCATGCGCATCTCGATCGGCATCGCCTGGCTGGTGATCGTCGCTGCCGAAATGCTCGTGGGCGGAACGGGCATCGGCTACTACGTCTGGAACGAGTGGAACAACCTCGATCTGACCAGCGTGATCTTCTCAATTCTGATGATCGGCGTCGTCGGCATGCTGCTCGATACGGTGTTTGCCTACATCCAGCGCGCCGTTCAGTTCCAGGAATAAGAACAAATCTTCGAAAACGGAAAGAGGCACATCGTGACGAAGCCATTCATCCAGATTTCCGGCCTGTCAAAGCGCTTTCCCGGTGCGAACGGCGGCGAGCCGCTGACGGTGTTCGAAAGCGCGAACTTCTCCATTGAGAAGGGAGAATTCGTCTGCATCATCGGCCATTCCGGATGCGGCAAGTCCACGATCATGAACATACTCGCCGGTCTCGACACGCCAACCGACGGCGGCGTCATCATGGGCGGCAAGGAAATCTCCGGACCGAGCCTCGATCGCGGCGTCGTCTTCCAGAACTATTCGCTGCTGCCGTGGCTGTCGGCTTTGAAGAATGTCACGTTCGGCGTGCGCGCGAGGCATCCCGACTGGTCGCGCGCCCAGGTTCTCGAGCACTCGCAGAAGTACCTGGAGATGGTCGGACTGACGGGCGGGGCCGAACATCGCAAGCCGGCCCAGCTATCGGGCGGCATGCGCCAGCGCGTATCGATCGCCAGGGCGTTTGCCATCCGGCCCGAGTTGCTCCTGCTTGACGAGCCGTTCGGTGCGCTCGATGCGCTGACGCGCGGCACGATCCAGGACGAACTGACCCGCATCTGGTCGGGCTCCGAACAGACCGTGTTCATGATCACCCATGACGTTGACGAAGCGATCCTGCTTGCCGACAGGATATTGTTGATGACCAACGGTCCGTTCGCCCGAGTCGCCGAGAGCGTCGTCATCGACATTCCGCGTCCGCGCGAGCGTGCCGAGATCATCCACCAGCCGGCCTACTACAAAATCCGCAATCATCTCGTCGAGTTCCTGGCGCGGCGTTCAAAGCAGCTTTCCGGCGTGCGCGATCATGGCGGCGAGCCGCCGGTCACCGTGCGCCCTGGCGCCGATGACCCCGACGAACAGGAGCGGCGACCCGCGAGCCGTCCGCAACTCGTATCGGTCGCAAGCTGATCCCATCAGGTAAAAACCACAAAGGAGCCATCATGGACAAAGCTGAAGTCACGCAAATGATCCTGTCGAAGAAGAAGCAGACCGGCATCACCTGGGCGAGCATCGCGGAGGCGGCGGGCATGTCGGAAGTCTTCGTCACCTCCGCCTGCCTCGGCATGAACTCGATGCCGCGCGACAAGGCGGACAGGATCGCCGCCTATCTCGGGCTGCCGCAGGAGGCCGGCCCGGTTCTGGCGGAATTTCCTACCAAGATATTCGACCAGGCCGTCCCCACCGATCCGTGCATCTATCGCCTCTATGAAATCGTCGGGGTCTACGGCCATACGCTGAAGGAGCTGATCCAGGAAAAGGGCGGCGACGGCATCATGAGCGCCATCGATTTCGAGATGTACGTCGACAAGATCCCCGATCCCAAAGGAGACCGCATCGAAGTCAGAATGTCGGGCAAGTTCCTCCCCTACAAATCGTGGTAGTGGGACCCCGATCCGCGAAGGCCCGGACAAGCTCGACCGGGCCTTCGGAGCTGTTGTCTTCGAGCCTTTACATTTCAAACGATGTCTTCGAAAGCACCTCGACATGTCGCGCCCGCCGTTTCCACCGTACACGCTCGAGACCGCCAGGGTGAAGGTGCGCAAGGCAGAGGATGCGTGGAACACCCGCGACCCGGATGCCGTCGCGCTCGCCTACACCGAGGACACCGTTTGGCGGAACCGGGCCGAATTCCTGCACGGCCGCGACGAGGTGCGGGCGTTTCTGCAACGCAAATGGGCACGCGAACTCGACTACCGGCTGATCAAGGAGATCTGGGCCTGCCAGGACAATCGCATCGCGGTGCGGTTCTGCTATGAGTGGCGCGACGATGCCGGAAACTGGTATCGGGCTTACGGCAACGAAAACTGGGAGTTCGATGCAGCCGGGCTGATGCGCCGTCGTATCGCCTCCATCAACGACCTTGCCATCAAGGAGAGCGAACGCAAGTTCTTCTGGCCGCAAGGCCGCCGCCCGGACGAGCATCCCGAACTCAGCGACCTGGGACTATGAAATCCCCATTCAGTGGTAGGAACTACATTACCGCCACCTGGCTACTCACTTCGCGTTCTGTTGCGCCAAGGCCGCCTGTACGGCCGGACGCTGCGCCATCCGCGCCATGTGCGCCCGCACGCGCGGGTGCCGGTCGGCCGGCACGCCGTCGCCGTCGAGCCAGCGCGACGCCATGAACAGGTAGGGATCGCAAATAGTGTAGGTGTCGCCCATCACCAAGTCGCCACGCAGCATGCCGTTTTCGATGAGATCGTAGGCGGCGCCGACGGTTTGAGGGACCTTGCGCTTCATGTCCTCGATGGAGGATGCCTCGTCGGCCCATCGACTGCCCCGCATCTTGTGGGCGTGCGCGACATGCACCGTGGCGCAGAGGTAGGCGTTGAAGGCCTGCACCTCGGCGAAAGCGAACGGGTCTGTCGGCGCCAACATGGCGAGGGGGTGTGTCTGTGCGATATAGGCGAGGATCGCCGGCGTTTCCGTCAGGATGCCTTGTGCGGTGACGAGGGCTGGAACCCGTCCCTTCGGATTGATCGCTAGGTACTCCGGCTGCAATTGCTCGCCGGCCGAGAAGTCCAGCCGCACCGCTTCATATGTCGCATCGACCTCCTCGAGGGCGATGTGGGAGGCAAGGGCGCATGTGCCCGGCGCGTAGAAGAATTTTATCACGGGTTGACCTCATGGATTGACGGCTGTGGATTGACGATCAAGGCGGATGACGCTCATGCGGGCCAGATGCGCCGCGCGACCAGCGGTGATCCTGGAACCGGTACTTGGGACTTCGCGATGCGTTCGGCCCATTCGGTCTTCGGCGGGTTTGCGGCGAACCCGAGCGCTGCATCGATCGACTCGAAGCCTGCAAAGGTCGCGTGCTTCATTGGTCCCGTCGTTGCGAGAAGCTTGCTGACGAAACGGAACCCGGCATGTGCCTGCAGCGCCGGTCTCAGATCCTGCACGCACCATGCCCCGAATTCCTCGTCTTTTTCCGGCGTGTCGCAGCACGTCAGAACGATTGCGCCATCAGCGCGTTCGTCACGCGCCGCCTTGGTGGCGGCAAGCCATTCCTGCGCGGCGATGAAACTGCGCGAACCGATCCGCCGCCCCATCATGGAGCGCGTCGCTTCGCTCCGTCTCGGCTTGATCTGAGCCGGGCTGGGGTTGAGGAAAACGCTCGTGTCCTCGCCACCGAACAGCGCCACATAGCCGGCTGCGCCATCCGCGGCCTGCGAACCGGTCGACGAACCCGGTTTGCCGTCGGCAGCGACGATCTCATAATGCCCCGCCGATACGTAGCCCGGCCGCGCCAGTTTCTCGGGGATATGCACGTCATGGAACCAGCGCAGATAAACGTCGCGGTCGGCTGCGCCGAGATCGTAGAAAATCGCCCAGATCGAGCTGTCCATCACCGGTTCCTGTCACGCTTCAGCTAGTGTAGCGCATCTGACGTTTGCTCCCCACTTGCGGCTTGGTTCGCTGCCAAACGTCAGGTGCAAAAGCTACACTAGAATCATAGAGTTGCTAGTGTTCCTCATGGTTCTGACATTTGCTCGCAACCCAGCCGCGCCGGGAAGCAAATGTCAAAACCGGAACAC
>JAHJQI010000207.1 GCA_018819265.1 Alphaproteobacteria bacterium | reverse complement strand
TTCGGCGATCCGAACTCGACGTCGAGCTTCGTTTATCCCGTCGCCATGCTGCTGGCGGCCGGTCTCGACCCGGCGAAGGACCTCGCCGCCGTGCGCATGACGGGTAGCCACGCCAACAGCCTCAAGGCGCTGAGCGAGGGCCATGTCGATGCTGCGGCAGCCGCGTTCGAGTCGCTCGAGAAGGCGGTGAACCAGGGCTCGATCAAGCCAGACGAGTTCTCCGTCCTCGCCAAGTCCGACCCGATCCCCAACCCGCCGATCGCCATGTCGACCAAGCTGCCGGCCGAGGTGAAGCAAAAGCTTCGCGATGCCTTCAACACCATCCACAAGGCCGAGGGCGTGAAGCCGGAGATGATCCGGGGCTACGGCGGCAAGAAGGTCGATCGCTACGACGCCTCGATCAAGGAAGAGGTGATGGCGCCTGCGCTCGTGACGATGTCCAAGGTCTCCAAGGACGTTCGTCAGTCCATGATCGCCAAGGCAGGCCAGAAATGACCAGTTCCGCACAATTGTGCGGCGCGGAGGGGCAGCATCATCCGATGCTGTCCTTTCACGGCCTCACGAAGCAGTACACTGACGGCGTCAAAGCCCTCGACGGCGTGACTTTCGATGTCCCGCGCGGCGAGTTCTGCGTCATCCTCGGTCCCTCGGGCTCGGGCAAGTCGACGTTGCTGCGCACGCTCAACGGGCTGACGTCACTTTCCTCCGGTTGCATCGCGGTCGATGGCGTCGAGTTGAAGCCGAAATCGTTGCGATCCGTGCAGCGGCGCGTCGCGATGGTGCACCAGCAGTTCAATCTGGTGGAGCGGCTCGACGTCGCCCAGAACGTCATGTCCGGCACCGTTGCCGACGCGGCGTTCTGGCGCGTTCTGCTCAAGTGGTACCCGAAGTCCTTGCGGGAGCGGGCTTGCGACCTCATTGCCAGGGTCGGGCTCGATGAGCTTCACCTCACCCGCCGCATGGGCGAGCTTTCCGGCGGACAGCAACAGCGGGTCGGCATCGCGCGCGCCTTCCTGCTCGACCCCGATGTCATTCTTGCCGACGAGCCCGTCGCCAGCCTCGATCCGGCCACCAGCCGCGACGTGCTGACGCTGCTCCGCGATGCCGCCCGCGAACGCGGGACGACCGTGCTGTGCAGCCTGCATCAACTCGATCTCGCGCTCGACTTCGCCGATCGGATCATCGCCATGCGCTCCGGCTCGATCATCTTCGATGGCCGGCCCGACGCACTCGATCGTTCGACGGTTGCGAGCATCTACGAAGGGAGCGGGCTCGAGCAGAGCCGCGTCGCCGCCTGATGGATATGTCCAACCCGCCGCGGCCAAGCCTCGAACGGCGCAGAGAGATCAACTGGCATCTGCCGGCACCGTATACCTGGCGCACGCTGGTCCTGCTCATCGCCGTGGCCGGATTGCTGTTGGTCTCGGCGCGGCGCGTCGACATCGACAAGTTCCTGGCCCTGTCTGCTGAAGCGATCGCAGCCCAGCTCGGGCTCAGGGAAAGCTCCCAGGTCGGGCGGGGGCTGGCGCGGATCGGCAAGGACCTGTTCCCGATCACTTTGTCCTATCGCACCGATGTCAGCCGCGTTGCGGATTTCGACGAGGCCAAGCTGCCTTGGCTGGCCTACGTCGAGACCGTCGAACACCGCGAGTACCGGATGAATCCGGATACCACGAAGCTCGAGGAGACTGTCAGCCCCAAGAAGGTGATGGTGGAGCCGCTCGGCTATCTGACGCTCACCGTCGGCAAGATGATCGAGACCATCGAGATCGCCATCTGGGCCACCATCCTCGCCGTCCTGCTCAGCATCCCGCTCGCCTATCTCGGTGCGGCGAACTACACGCCGAACCGGGCGATCTACGCGATCGCGCGCGGCACGGTCAGCCTCTTGCGCGCCATCCCCGAGTTGATCAGCGCGCTGTTCCTGGTGCTCGCCTTCGGCTTTGGCCCCGTGGCCGGGTTCCTGGCTCTCGGGCTCCATGGCGCAGGGTTTCTCGGCAAGTTCTACGCGGAGGACATCGAGGCCGCAGACAAGAAGCCGCAGGATGCGCTGCGCGCGCTCGGCGCTTCGAAGGTCCGCGTTCTGCGACTCGCCGTACTTCCGCAAGTCATGCCGAGCTACATCGCCTACACGCTCTACATTCTCGACCGCAACGTCCGGATGGCGACCGTGATCGGCCTCGTTGGCGCCGGCGGTATCGGCCAGGAACTGAAGGGCCGCTACGACCTCTTCGAGTACGGTAATGTCGGCACAATCCTGGTCGTCATCTTCGTCACCGTTTTCGTGCTCGACCAGATCTCGGCGCGGCTGAGGGCGCGGCTGATCGCATGAAATCGGTTGGACACGATACGGCACTTCTTGATTCGGCGAGCGGATTCGGCAGAAAGTCGAAGGCTCCGGCCAAGGCGTCTGCCCGACCGGCCCACTATTCGAGCGGAGTTCCGTCCTTCATGCCGCAACAGACGACGATGCCGGCTTCCGGCATCACGCGATACCGGCACATCGCCGATATCCTCGAGAATGAAATCCGCTCGACCTACGAGGTCGGCGCCCGGCTGCCCGGAGAACACGAACTGGCCGAGCGGTTTGGCGTCAACCGCCACACCGTCCGCCACGCTGTCGACATGCTGGTCGACGCCGGTCTCGTCGCACGCAGGCACGGCGCCGGGACGTACGTCGCGGGCAAGCCGCTCGCCTATCCCGTCGGATCGGGTTCGCGCTTCACCGAGAGCCTCGCCAAGAGCGGTCACAGCACGCAAAGCACGCTCATCAGAAAGTCCATCCAGGAGGCGCATGGCGGCGTCGCCCAGAAGCTGAAGCTCAAGGATGGAGCCAAGGTGTTCGCGATCGAGACGCTGCGCTCGGTCGATGGTGGACCATTCTGCGTGATCTCGCATTTCCTGCCGGCGAGCCTCGGGCCGGAGCTGTTCGATACCTACTGTGGCGGCTCACTCCACGCCCACATCGCGAAGGTCACGGGTCGCCAGCTGACCAGAACACGCAGCCTCATCACGACGGTTCCAGCACTTCCCGAGGATGCGTCGCTGCTCGCTCTGCCGGCAAACCAATGGGTGTTGCGCGTCAAGAGCGTCAACATCGACACCAAAACCCGCCGGCCGGTCGAGTACGCCGTCACCCGCTTCCGGGCGGACCGCATCGAGCTGTCCGTCGACCTCACTTGAATGAGGATGATCACGTTAAGGACTGGATTATGACAACTAAGATGTCTAGACATCTAAGCACAAGAACCAGCGGCCCGATCACCCGCGAAGGTACGGTAATGGGAGTTGACGAATGACGTTACCGGATCGCGGTTTGTGGTCCCGCGCCTTGATGGCCGCCGACGAAGATGCCGTGCTCGCCCTGGCAGTGCGCCTGTCGCAAGAGCATGACGCGCACCCGGCCGGGCAACCGCGGGCAGGCCTCGCCCTGCTGCGCCTCAGGGAAAGCGTGGCGCTCGACACGTTCTATCTTGGAGAGATTCCGGTCGCGACCGCCCGCGTCGCGCTGCGTGCGCCCGACGGACTGTACGTCGAGGGCGGTGCGGTGCTGATGGACGACAGCACGGAACTCGCGGCAGCGATCGCCGTGCTCGACGGT
Organism: Alphaproteobacteria bacterium; assembly: GCA_018819265.1. Lineage (GTDB taxonomy): Bacteria > Pseudomonadota > Alphaproteobacteria > Rhizobiales > Hyphomicrobiaceae > Filomicrobium. The sequence continues at coordinate 111 of JAHJQI010000207.1, read as the reverse complement.
GTGCTGGCCCACGACCTCGCTGGCGCCCATGAGGTCGCAGACCTCGTGCGCAAGGGCCAGAAAACGATTGATCGCGAGGGCCGCATTCGCAACGCCATGTTGTCGCGGACG
>JAHJQI010000206.1 GCA_018819265.1 Alphaproteobacteria bacterium | reverse complement strand
GGGCGAAGAACACGCGCCGGCCATTCTCGATCAGCGCCAGACCGAGCGCCGCCGACAGATGGCTCTTGCCGCCGCCGGGCGGCCCGAACAGCAGGATGTTGGCGCCCTTGGCCAGCCACGCGTCGCCCGACGCCAGCGCCATCACCTGTGCCTTGGAGACCATCGGCACGCTGTCGAAGTCGAACGTGGCCAGCGTCTTGCCGGCTGGCAATCGCGCTTCGCTCAGATGCCGTTCCATTCTGCGGCGACCGCGATCGACTATCTCGTGCTCGGCGATGGCCGCGAGGAAGCGGGCCGCCGGCCAACCTTCCTTATCGGCCTGCTCGGCCAGCTTGGCCCACATCAGCTTGATGCCGGGAAGGCGTAGTTCATTGAGCAGCAGTTCGACGCGGGCGGCGTCGTGCTGGAAGCGCGCCTCCGACGCGACAGTGGTTTTGCTGGTCATGCCACAGCCTCCAGATTGGAGGTCGGCGCGACGACATAGATCGTCGCCAACTCGTCGTAGGTACTGAGCGGAACCAGCTTCACTTCGATTTTCGGTACCGATCCGGGGCTTGGCCCGAACCGCCCGCTTAAGGCCGCCAGATCCGGCAACCGGCCGGCATCGAGATCATCGTCGATAATCTGGGCCAGCTCGGCTTCGCAGGCGCGATCGTGCGCCAGCGCCAGCAACTCCACCGTCACCTTGCACGCGCGCCTGTCGCCGACTTCGGCACATAATGTCTCGAACGCGCGGCGGTAGGCCGGGCGTGGGAACAACTGATCGCGGTAGACCAGATTATTCAGAGCCATCGGCTTTTTACGCAGCGCATGGATGACGTGCCGATAATCGACGACGTGACCGCCCTTGTCGGGCGACGGTTGTCGCCCGCGCCGCAGCGTCATCATTGGCGTCGCGCCCAGGAAGCAGTCGAGCCGGTCATCGTACAGGTGAACCCGCAGGCGATGGCCGATCAGCCGTGACGGTGCCGTGTAGAACACCCGGCGCAGCATGAAGCCGCCGCTCGACGTCACCGTCACAACCTTCTCCTCGAAGTCCGCCGTTCGGCGCTTCGGCAGCTTGGCGAGGTGAGGCCGCTCCAGCTCGATCCGCTTGCGGTTATTGGCATTCTGACGGCCGACGATCTCGTCGATGAAGCGGCGATAGGCATCGAGGTCGTCGAAGTCGCGGCTGCCGCGCAACAGCAGCGCGTCCTCCAGCGCTCGCTTCAGGTGGCCGTGCGGACCTTCGCCTGCGCGGAGGCGCACAAGCCGGCGCAGCCGGCTATGGCCCATCCGGGCCGGGTGATCCGTTCTCGTGGGCAACGCCCGGGTTGTTACGCGACGGCGTCATATCGTAATGGCGCATCAGCCCCTGATAGCGCTGCGTCAGGTCCTCCTGGGCATCGCGATCCAAGTTGCAGAACGCCGCTGACAGGCTGTCGCTGCGGTGCTCCTGCGGCATGCCACCGAGCGCCCAAAGTGCATTCTGCAGGCCCTCGGCCAGGGCAACGAAGCTCTCGCCGCCAAGCACGACATGAGCATGCGCGAAGCCGGAGAACGCCAGCCGGAAGTGATACAGGCGATGATCGAGCACGCCGCCGGCGACCGTAATGGCGAGTTCGCTGGTGTCGGTGAAGTCGGACATGATCGAGGATCGCCGTCTCGATCTCGTCTGAAACGCGGTTGGGGTGCGGCCCCTTCGCGCCGGGCAGGCGGTCGATCAGGCCGTCAGCGCCATAGGTCTGGAAATTGCGCCGGATCTCGTAGAACTGCTGGCGCGAATACCCGGTGATCTTGCAGGCCTTCGAAACGTTGTTGAGATCGTTGGCCAGCTGCAGCAATGACAGCTTGGCTCGTGCTACTTTCTTTGCGGTCATGTCGTGTCCGATTCCGAATCAGAAGGTTGGGTTTGCACCTCCATCTAATCCGCTCAATCGGCGCGGCATGGCCGTTGTCCACAGCCCCGCCAAGGGCTGCGCCTAACGGCCTAACTGTCAGGTGAATACGATCTCAGCACAGGCAGCGCTTCGAGGCCTTGGACCCTGTGCTCGACGAGCAGGCGCGGCGGCGCTTTGCGGCGGCCGAGGCCCGCGCGCTATCCCGACGCTGGGCGGCTGATGATCACCGCCGATTGCGGTGGCTCGAATGGGGCGCGTGTGCGGCTGTGAAAAGTCGAATTGCAGAAGCTCGTCGACGAGATCGGCATTCCCGTCACCGCCTGCCACCTGCCGCCCGGCACCAGCAAATGG
>JAHJQI010000205.1 GCA_018819265.1 Alphaproteobacteria bacterium | reverse complement strand
GCGCTCATCGAGGTTCACGTAGCTGAATAGCGAGCCGTTCTGGGTATCTGATCCGCGCATCGAGTCCTCCATGCAGGAGCCTCGATTGGAATCATATTCGCTTGCGCGCGTCGACTGGAAGGTTTTTCAGCAGCCTGCTAGTGTGAGCTCGACTTTGCGGCACTGTGCTGATGCCGATTTGAGCGTTGAGATCCGTGATGCCCCTGTGGCTGCATCCAGCCGACTGCGGTCGTTTTGCAAGATGCGGTTGGGACTAAGAGGAAGAAGCGGATCGATGGCGACAACCTTGTTTAAACGAGGTGTCGCTGTCTTGCGTCCGGGCTCCACCGAACACATTCATGCGGCACCTCTCAATCCTTGAGAGGCCATCGTGTCCAAACTTTCGATCGATCATCGCCCGCCGGGCGAACTCATCCCCTATGCGCGTAATGCGCGAACCCATTCAAAAAAGCAGATCGCCCAGATCGCTTCCAGTATCGCCAAGTTCGGGTTCAACAACCCGGTCCTGATCGATAAGGAGGGCAGGATCGTCGCCGGCCACGGCCGCGTCGAGGCTGCCAAACAGCTGGGGATCGAGACCGTGCCGGTGATCGGGCTGGAGCATCTGAGCGACGCGCAGAAGCGCGCTTACATCCTCGCCGACAACCGTCTGGCGGATAAGGCCGGTTGGGATCGGGAGATCCTCGCGATTGAGCTCCAGTACCTTATGAGCGAGGAGCTGGAGTTTGACGTCACGATCACCGGTTTCGAAATGCCGGAGATTGACGTTCTGATCGAAGAGTTGGATCCAAAGCCCGACAAGCGCGATCCGGCTGACTTCGTTCCCGCCCTGCAGGATCAGGCGGTCACGCGCCTTGGCGACATCTGGCTAATCGGCCCACACCGATTGATCTGCGGTGACTCGCTTGATCCTGCGACGTTTGCGGACCTGCTTGATGGCGAACAGGCGCAGATGGTCTTTACCGACCCGCCCTATAACGTACCGATCGATGGCCATGTCAGCGGGCTCGGCGAAATGAAGCATCGCGAATTCGCTTTTGCCTCAGGCGAGATGACGGCTGCCGAGTTCGAAGGTTTCCTTGCGACCGTCTTCACCAACCTCGCCGAAGCATCGGTCGATGGTGCGATCCATTTCGTGGCGATGGATTGGCGGCATATGGCCGAGGTGCTCGCAGCCGGCCAAGGCTCCTACTCCGAGTTCAAGAACCTTTGTGTCTGGTCCAAAACAAACGGCGGCATGGGTTCGCTTTATCGATCGCAGCATGAGCTGTTTTTCGTCTTCAAGTCGGGCACGGCGCCGCACATCAACAACGTTGAGCTTGGCAAGCATGGCCGCTATCGGACGAATGTCTGGTCCTATGCCGGCGCGAACTCGTTCAGCAAGACCAGGGACGACGATCTCGCCATGCACCCGACCGTGAAGCCGGTCGCATTGGTCATGGACGCCATTCTCGATTGCTCGAAGCGGTCGGGGCTCGTACTGGATGCCTTCGCCGGCTCCGGCACAACGCTGGTCGCAGCGCACAAGACCGGGCGGCGCGGCTTCGGCATCGAACTCGATCCACTCTACTGCGATGTCATCGTCCGCCGCATGAAGAAACTCACGCGCCTCGAAGCCGTGCTGGCCGAGACGGGCGAAAGCTTCGATGCGATCAGCGAGGCGCGCGCTTCCGAGGTTGAAGATCTGGAGGCGGCGGAATGAGCAAGCGCAAGTCTAAATCTAAAAGCGCCTTCGACATTTCCGGGTCGCTTGCGGCCCCGGTCCGCGCCGTCGAGAACGGCAAGCAGAAAAATATGCCGCCCTTTGAGGCTGAGATTCGCCAGCACCTTGCAAAGGCGCTGAAGAACAAGTGCGTCGTCTCGATGAAGTACCTCTTCGGCCAGGCAGCAAGGTTCGGCGTGATCAGAAAACCAACGCAGGGTCGAACCAGCGGTGTGGTCGTAATCCCAAAAGACATCCCCGAAAGCTACCAGAAGGAAATCTTCGACTGGCAGCCCGAGCCCGGCCAGCGCGATCCTTGGGTCCGCATCGCGATGATCATCGCGCGGTGGTTCGAAGAGCGAGACGGAAAGGGCAAGGCCTGCCAGGCCGAAACGGCACAGCAGCAGAGTGAGGTTGACAGCCATGACAAGTAAACCAACGAACCCCGATGACGGCAACCGGGTCGGCTACGGTCGGCCACCGATCGAGACTCGCTTCAAGAAGGGCCAATCCGGAAACCCGAAAGGCCGGCCGAAATCCTCGACAAGCAAGCCAGCGATCCTCACGCGCGTCCTCGGTGAGAAGCGGCGGCTCGACAGCCAGCCACGCGGAGCCCGGGCTTGGTATTCGATGCTCGAGCCTTTGGTCATGGCGCTCAAGCAACGAGCTGTTTCTGGTCACATGGCTGCGACCAAATTATTCGATGAGGTTTCGGAAAAGTATGGCACGACTCAAAGCGACGGGCCGCCGAAACACGGGTTCCTCATCGTGCCTGAGAAACTATCAGAGGAAGAGTGGGAGGCGCTTTATTCGCCGAAGGATGAGATTCCCGATGATCCTGACGCGTGAACGCCCTCAGGCGGCGCGCGCAACGAGCCAGTCAAACAACCCGGCCTGCACAGCCTGTTGCGCGGGCCGGTCACCGGTTCAAACATGAACGCTGCCGGTGTCCACTGGTGCGGATGATCGGGTTGACCTAACGTAAGCACCCGGTGACGACCGCCTTGTTGGATCAGCAAGAGACAGATTTCTTCTCTGTGGAAGTTCCATGAGGAGATTTGTTCTGTGGGTATGTCTGGAGATAATTCTGATCGCAAGTTTACGATCGTTGCGGAGACGCGACGGCGGTGGAGCGAGGCAGAGAAGCGGGCGATCGTCGAGGAAGCTTCCGGGGCGTGCACCAACGTTTCTGCCGTTGCGCGCCGCCACGGGCTCAAGCCGGCATTGTTGTATCGCTGGCGGAAAGAGCTGGCTGGATCAGGGGCATCCCAACAATCCGTCGACCTGGTCCCTGTGACCATAACCCAATCGCCACCGGCTCCAACCGATCAGGGGCATTCGCCGGCCAGTGTTGACGCGACAGGCAACGGAGCCAGCGGCGGAATCGAGATCGTGCTCTCCAATGGACGCCGCATCCGTGTCGGCAGCGATATCGGACCTGTGGCTCTCAAGTGGATCATTGCCGCGGTCGAGGGTTGATGCTTCCGGTTCCGCAGGGCGTTCACGTTTGGCTGGCACCGGGCCACACAGACATGCGCAAGGGCTTTCCGGGGTTGTCGCTTCTGGTCCAGGAAACGCTGAAGAAGGATCCGCACGCCGGTCATCTGTTTGTCTTTCGGGGGCGACGTGGGGATCTCCTCAAGATCATCTGGCACGACGGTCAGGGGGCGTGTCTGTTCATGAAGCGGCTGGAGCGCGGGCGCTTTATCTGGCCGATCACATCTTGTTCGCGGGCCTCCGGCACGACACGCGGCGCTATCTCCATGACACCGGCGCAGCTTGGTTATCTTCTCGAAGGGATCGACTGGCGCGCGCCGCAGAAGACGTGGCGGCCAGAAATTGCGGGTTGAAATTGCAGGTTGAGATCGCAGGAGGGGTGTGGCGGCAGCGCGCCAGCGAGATCAAGCGAAGCAGTTATGATGTGGTCATGGCGCTTGATCCCGCAGATCTCCCCGATGATATCGTTGCCCTGAAG
>JAHJQI010000204.1 GCA_018819265.1 Alphaproteobacteria bacterium | reverse complement strand
GGCGTGGTGTCGGCGATCACGGATTAGTTTTTGCGCTCGCGGCCGTTCCGCCCCAAGTTGGGCGGGCCTCCGCGGGGGCGGCGCTAGCGCCGGGCCGCAGTCGCGGCCTTGACTTCGATGCCGCGTTGGCCGGTTGGCGCGGCGCCGACTTTGGCTTGAAGTGGGGTAAACCCCACTTCAGATGCCGGCGTGGTCTCGGCGATCACGGACTAGTTTTTGCGCTCGCGGCCGTTCCGCCCCAAGTGGGGCGGGCCTCCGCGGGGGCGGCGCTAGGGTTTATTCAACACTCAGCAAGCTGGTGTTGATATTGCCGGACCGCGGTCGCGGCCTTGACTTCGATGCCGCGTTGGCCGGTTGGCGCGGCTGAATCGGTTAGCAAGTCAAGGGCGGCGACTTACCCGCCCTTGTTTCGTGTTCAGGCACTCGACTTCGGCGAGGAGGTGGCCTTGATCGTCGTGACCAGCAACGAAGTCCAGGGTTACCGCGTCGTGCGGACGATCGGTGTCGTGCGCGGGCTGTCGGTCAGGTCGCGCAGTGTCGTCGGCAACATCGGGGCGTCAATCCAGATCCTGTTTGGGGGCAACATCAGCGTCTATACAAAGCTTGCGGAGCAGGCGCGGCAGGAAGCCTTCGATCTTCTCGTGAAGAACGCGCAGGAGAAGGGGGCCAACGCCATCGTTGCGATGCGTTACGACGCAAACGAAATGGCGGCAGCCGTGACCGAGGTTCTGGCCTACGGGACGGCGGTGGTGCTCGAGAAAATCCCCTGATTTGTGACCATTATGTCACGTTCAAGCGAATTTTTTCACTTAGGGCGTGACAAGTCCTGTTGGGTCGGTTAAGGACTGCGTTCCTCCAACCGATCCAGGCATGATGCGCGCTCGCGCGGGCGCGAAATTAGGGGTGTAGCTCAATTGGTAGAGCGTCGGTCTCCAAAACCGAAGGTTGGGGGTTCGAGACCCTCCGCCCCTGCCAGTTGACTGGCCAGTCTGACTGGATTTTTAGGCACGCAACCCCAAGATCCGCTCAAAGAGGGCGGCGGATCGCAGGAGTGCGTGGCGGACGTGCTGGAAAGCCGGGTGTCCGTTAGGTCGTGCGTCGGTCCTCGTCAGAGTAGCCCATTACCCAAGAAGGCAACGCTGCAACCGTGAACCCATTCCAATTTCTCCAGGAGGTCCGCCAGGAGGCGGCGAAAGTCACGTGGCCGACCTGGAAAGAGGTCTGGATCACCACCGTGATGGTACTCATCATGGTGACGATGGCGGCGATTTTCTTCCTGGTCATCGACCAAATACTCGGAGGCCTCGTCAACCTCGTCTTGCGCCTCGGACGCTAGGCACAGAGCCGTTTCATTACCTTGGCCGGCCGTCCCGGCGTGAAGAACCTTGAGTCAGGAACGAACGATGGCGCAGCGCTGGTACATCGTACACGCGTACACCAATTTTGAACGAAAGGTTGCCGAGGCGATCCGAGAGCGTGCGAAAGCAGCCGGCCTCGACGATCTGTTCGAAGAAATCGTCGTTCCGACCGAAGAGGTCGTGGAAATCAAGCGCGGACGCAAAGTGCAGTCGGTGCGCAACTTCCTGCCCGGCTACGTGCTGGTCAAGATGCACATGACTGACCCGGCGTTCCTGCTCATCAAGAACACTCCGAAGGTGACAGGATTTCTCGGGTCCGACAACAAGCCGATGCCGATCTCCGAGGATGAAGCCATGCGCATCCTCAACCAGGTCAAGGATGGCGTCGAACGGCCGAAGGCGACGATCACATTCGAAGTCGGCGAAGCGGTCAAGGTTTCCGACGGGCCGTTCGCTTCATTCGAAGGCCATGTCGAGGAAGTCGACGAGGAGCGCGAGCGCATCAAGGTGGCTGTCTCCATCTTCGGGCGACCCACACCGGTGGAGCTGGAATTCAGCCAGGTGGAGAAGGTGGCGAGCTGAGGCGCGAAGAAGTTTCGAGTTTTGGCATCCGGCACCGTCCGGAGCGCCAGAAGGGGAGCCAGCAGCCGATGTCCGGCGCCGGGTCTCATGTCGTGCGGGAGGGTGAGGGCGAGCTGCCCGGCACCCGCTTAACCGCTAACCCTGGGGCCGCCAGTTAAAAGCGGTTCCGCACACTTCAGGGGAAGAACGTGGCAAAGAAGATCGACGGCTATATCAACCTGCAGGTGCCTGCAGGCAAAGCCAACCCATCACCGCCCATCGGTCCAGCTCTGGGCCAGCGCGGTGTCAATATTATGGAATTCTGCAAGGCGTTCAACGCCAAGTCGAAGGACATCGAGCCGGAAACACCGATTCCGGTGAAAATCACGGTCTATTCGGACCGCTCGTTCACCTTCCAGATGAAAACACCGCCGGCAACCTTCTTCCTGAAGAAAGCGGCGGGATTGAAGGCGACCGGCAAGCCGGGTTCGGGCTCGAAGGAGCCGGGACGTACTGTCGTCGCCACGGTGACGATGGATCAGTGCCGGGAGATCGCGAAGATGAAGCTCGCCGATCTCAACACCGACGATATAGAGCAGGGCGCCCGCACCATCGCGGGATCGGCCAAGGCTATGGGCATCGAGGTCAAGGGGTAAGACATGGCAAACGTATCTCCCGAGACCGCGAGAGCAACTCGTCTCGCCGGCGGCAAGCGGATGGCAACCGTGCGCAAGGACATCGATCCCAACGCCTCCTATTCGCTCGAAGACGCTGTCGAGCTGATCAAGGAACGGGCCAAGGCGAAGTTCGATGAAACGATCGAAATCGCCATGAACCTCGGGGTTGACCCGAAGCATGCCGACCAGCTGGTGCGCGGCGTCTGCGTTCTGCCGAACGGATCGGGCCGCACCGCCCGCGTCGCGGTGTTCGCGCGCGGCGCCAAGGCGGAAGAAGCGCAGGCCGCCGGCGCCGACATCGTCGGTGCCGAAGACCTCGTGCAGGAAGTTCAGAACGGTAACATCAACTTCGACCGCTGCATCGCGACACCGGACATGATGGGCCTCGTCGGCCGCCTCGGTAAGGTTCTTGGCCCCCGCGGCCTGATGCCCAATCCGCGTGTCGGCACGGTGACCATGGATGTCGGCGAAGCGGTGAAAGCCGCAAAGGGCGGAGCCATCGAGTTCCGCGTCGAGAAGGCCGGCATCATCCACGGCGGCATCGGCAAGGCGAGTTTCAGCAAGGAAGCCCTGGTCGAGAACATCCGTGCCTATGTCGACGCGGTGGTCAAAGCCAAGCCCGCCGGCGCCAAGGGCCAGTACGTCAAGCGGGTTTCGATCTCCTCGACGATGGGGCCCGGGATCAAGCTCGACGCCGCCAGCGTCTTGCCGGCAGCGGCGAGCTGATCGCGAACGGGTCGCGGCGGCTGGTTATGCAGCGGTCGACGGCCGGTTTCGCCAACACAGCTTGCTTCATCACCTGGCAGGCCCAATGAGGGGCAAGCCGGTGTTTGGAGGACTTACTTTCCAACACGCTGCAAGCCGGTGTTGGGGCACTTAACTACCAACACTCGGCAAGCCGGTGTTGGGTACAAATTCCGGGCGATGAGCCCGGGAGACCCCGTTGCCAAGTCGCTCCTGTTTTCAGGGCAATGCGGCGACGGACCTGTCCGAGATTGCAGGTGCCGGATGGCGAAAGCCCACCGGCTTAATGGATGGGGACGAGGCGCGGAATAGGTGCGGTTCGGCCCGGCCTGCATGAGATGGGAGACGGCTGGGTTTCTGCCCGGGCACAATGCTCGAAGCGGACATTCGGTTCAAATCTTCTCGGTCAATCCTGAGGCCTGCGGGCCGACGGGGACAGGTGAATGCCGTGTTGCTGGAGTTGAAGGCCATCGTGCAGGCAAGCCAGCAACAAGTAGCAACCCGCGGGGACGCTTTTATGACAGCGCCCCGCAGACCAGGAGAGAGCAGTGGATAGAGCCGCGAAAAGTGAGCTCGTCGCAAGCCTCCACGACGTGTTCGACAACACGGGCGTGGTGGTCGTTGCCCACTACACCGGTTTGACGGTCGCCCAGATGACAGACTACCGCCAGCGCATGAAGCAGGCGGGCGGTCACGTCAAGGTGGCCAAGAACCGGCTGGCCAAGCTCGCACTCCAGGACACCCCATCGGCTGGTATCACCGACCTGTTCAAGGGACCGACCTGCATTGCCTATTCGCAGGATCCGATCACCGCGGCAAAGGTCGCCGTCGCCTACGCCAAGGAGAATGACAAGCTCGTCATTCTCGGCGGCACCATGGGGGAAAGCGTTCTGGATGCAAAGGCCGTCAAGGCCCTTGCTGAGCTGCCCTCGCTCGATGAACTCCGGGCCAAGCTTATCGGTCTCCTCAACGCGCCGGCGACGAAAATCGCCCGCACGATCATGGAGCCCGGCGCCAAGCTTGCCCGCGTCATCCAGGCGAAGGCGTCTCAAGGCGAAGCAGCCTAGGGCGACGTGTCGTTTTGGTTGGCCAACACTCGGTAAACCGGTGTTGGGCGGCTTTGTCCAACAGCGGGGAAACTCGTGTTGGGCGGCATTTGGCCAACACTCGGTAAACCGGTGTTGGGCGGCATTGGCCAACACCTCGGTTGGGGAGAGGCCTGCGAAGAGATCATAGCGGGGTCCGACTCAGACGAGCGGCGCCGCACACTGACAACGATTTGAACCGAAGGAAAAGTACCATGGCTGATCTGTCTAAAATCGTCGACGACCTGTCGTCGCTGACCGTTCTTGAAGCCGCCGAACTGGCGACGATGCTCGAAGAAAAATGGGGCGTCTCGGCGGCTGCCGCAGTCGCCGTTGCCGCCGGTCCGGCCGCCGGTCCGGCTGCCGTCGTCGAGGAGCAGACCGAATTCGACGTCATCCTCGTCGCGGCAGGCGACAAGAAGATCAACGTCATCAAGGAAGTCCGCGCCATCACGGGTCTCGGGCTCAAGGAAGCCAAGGATCTCGTCGAGGCTGGCGGCAAGGCCGTCAAGGAACAGGCTTCGAAGGACGAAGCCGAAGCCATCAAGAAGAAGCTTGAAGAGGCCGGTGCAAAGGTCGAACTCAAGTAGGCAACGACATCCTCTCCCCGGGCAAGCTCGCCCGGGGAGAGTTCGCCGTGACGACGGTTCCTCTGAATTCCCTGGCTGGCGGCGGCAATGCCAGAGGGAGTTCCGGCGAACCGTTTTCGAGTTTCCGGTCCGCCGCGTTGGCTTCTTGCCGCGGCTGCGGGCCGGTCAAGTCCCCGACGGGATGCCGGGGCCAGACGGAAACGGAAATACGCGCGAGGGGCCCTGGCTCACCCTCGCGGGCTCTTGGACCATCAGCGCAGACTGGTCAGCTGCGCGGCGCACTATCTCAAGGAGTGGTCATGGCAGTAACTTTCAATGGTCGTCGGCGTCTGCGGAAACAGTTCGGCGTTCTCCGCGAGGTGGCTGCGATGCCAAACCTCATCGAGGTGCAGAAGAGTTCGTACGAAGACTTCCTGATGCGCAAGGCGCCGGAAGGCGGACGTCCGAACGATCACGGCCTGCAGGGCGTGTTCAAGTCGGTGTTCCCGATCTCGGACTTCGCCGGCAAGTCGACGCTCGAGTTCGTCGGCTATGAATTCGAACCGCCGAAGTATGACGTCGACGAGTGCATCCAGCGCGACATGACCTATTCGGCGCCGCTGAAGGTGAAGCTGCGCCTCATCGTATTCGATATCAACGAAGAGACCGGCTCGAAGTCGATCAAGGACGTCAAGGAGCAGGACGTCTACATGGGCGACATGCCGCTCATGACGCAAAACGGCACGTTCATCATCAACGGCACCGAACGCGTGATCGTCTCGCAGATGCACCGTTCGCCCGGCGTGTTCTTCGATCACGACCGTGGACGTACGCACGTCTCCGGCAAGCTCCTGTTCGCCGCCCGCATCATTCCCTACCGCGGCTCCTGGCTCGACTTCGAGTTCGACGCCAAGGACATCGCATTCGTGCGCATCGACCGCCGCCGCAAGCTGCCGGCGACGACGCTGCTTTATGCGCTGGGCCTCAACGACGAGGAAATCCTCGAGACGTTCTATTCCAAGATCGTCATCAAGGAGTCGAAGCGCGGCTGGAAAATGCCTTTCGAACCGACCAAGTGGCGCGGCTTCGTTCCCCATTCCGACCTGCTCGACGCCAAGACCGGGGAAGTGGTCATCGACGCCGGTGAAAAGATCACGGCGCGGCGCGCGCGAGACCTGGCGCAGGGCGGTCTCAAGGACCTGCTCGTTTCGTCCGAAGAACTCGTCGGCAAGTATCTCGGCGAAGACATCGTCGACATGAAGACCGGGCGGATCTATGCGGAAGCGGGGGCGGAGCTGAACGCCGAGCTGCTGGCCGAACTCAAGGACCAGAAGGTCAAGGAGTTCCCGATCCTCGACATCGACCATGTCAACATCGGGTCGTTCATCCGCAACACGCTTATGCTCGACAAGAACGCCAACAAAGACGAAGCGCTGATGGATATCTACCGGGTCATGCGGCCCGGCGAGCCGCCGACCATCGAAGCGGCGACCAACCTGTTCTACGGCCTGTTCTTCGATCCGGAGCGCTATGACCTCTCGGCCGTCGGCCGGGTGAAGATGAACATGCGGCTGTCGGAACTCGACGGGTTCACGGAGGCCGAAGACACCGTGCGGGTGCTTCGTGCGGAAGACATCATCTCGGTGATGCGCCTGCTCGTCGGCCTCAGGGACGGACGCGGCTCGATCGACGACATCGACCACCTCGGCAACCGCCGCGTGCGTTCGGTCGGCGAACTGATGGAGAACCAGTACCGCCTCGGCCTGCTGCGCATGGAGCGCGCCATCAAGGAGCGCATGAGTTCGGTCGATATCGACACGGTGATGCCGCAGGACCTGATCAACGCCAAGCCGGCGGCTGCCGCGGTGCGCGAGTTCTTCGGATCTTCCCAGCTGTCGCAGTTCATGGACCAGACCAACCCGCTGTCGGAAATCACCCACAAGCGGCGCCTGTCGGCACTCGGTCCAGGCGGCCTGACGCGTGAACGCGCCGGCTTCGAAGTCCGCGACGTGCATCCGACGCACTATGGGCGCATCTGCCCGATCGAGACGCCGGAAGGTCCAAACATCGGCCTCATCAACTCGCTGGCGACGTTCGCAAAGGTGAACAAGTACGGTTTCATCGAGAGCCCTTACCGCCGGGTCATCGACGGCGTCGTGACCGACGACGTCGAGTATCTCTCGGCAACGGCTGAGATGCGCCATTACGTGGCGCAGGCGAACGCCAAAATCGCCGACGACGGCACGCTGACGGGCGATCTCGTCAACTGCCGTTACCAGGGCGACGTTCTATTGGTGCCGCCGAGCCAGGTGAACTACATCGACGTGTCGCCGAAACAGCTCGTTTCGGTCGCCGCGGCGCTGATCCCGTATCTGGAAAACGACGACGCCAACCGGGCGTTGATGGGCTCCAACATGCAGCGCCAGGCGGTGCCGCTGATCCGCGCGGAGGCGCCGCTCGTCGGCACCGGCATGGAAGAAGTGGTGGCGCGAGATTCGGGTGCTGCGATCGCGGCGCGGCGTACCGGCATCATCGACCAGGTGGACGCCACGCGTATCGTGATCCGCGCAACCGAAGAGACCGATCCCTCGAAGCCGGGCGTCGACATCTACCGGCTGCGCAAGTTCCAGCGTTCAAACCAGAACACCTGCATCAACCAGCGGCCGCTGGTCAACGTCGGCGACTTCGTGCGCGAGGGCGAGATCATAGCGGACGGTCCCTCGACCGACCTCGGCGATCTGGCGCTCGGCAAGAACGTGCTCGTCGCGTTCATGCCGTGGATGGGCTACAATTTCGAGGACTCCATTCTGATGTCGGAACGCGTCGTGACCGACGACGTCTTCACCTCGATCCACATCAAGGAATTCGAAGTCATGGCCCGCGACACCAAGCTCGGCCCTGAGGAAATCACGCGCGACATTCCGAACGTCTCGGAAGAAGCGCTGAAGAACCTCGACGAAGCCGGCATCGTCTACATCGGCGCCGAAGTGCATCCTGGCGACATTCTGGTCGGCAAGATCACGCCGAAGGGCGAAAGCCCGATGACGCCGGAAGAAAAGCTGCTTCGCGCCATCTTCGGGGAAAAGGCCTCCGATGTCCGCGACACCTCGCTGCGGCTGCCGCCGGGGGTATCGGGCACGATCGTGGAAGTGCGCGTGTTCAACCGTCACGGTGTCGACAAGGATGAGCGCGCGATGGCGATCGAGCGCGAGGAAATCGAGCGCCTGGCGAAGGACCGCGACGACGAATTGCAGATCCTCGACCGCAACGTCTACGCCCGCCTGCGCGATGCGCTGATGGGCAAGGAAGTCGCCAAGGGGCCGAAGGGCGCGCGCAAGGGCACGAACATCGACGACGCCGTGCTCGACGATATCCCGCGTTCGCAATGGTGGGAGATCGGCCTCGCGGACGAGAAGGCCCAGGGCGAGCTCGAAGCCATCCAGAAGCAATACGAAGACGCCAAGAAGAGCCTCGAGCGCCGCTTCGTCGACAAGGTCGACAAGCTGCAGCGCGGCGACGAAATGCCTCCCGGCGTGATGAAGATGGTCAAGGTATTCGTCGCCGTGAAGCGCAAGATCCAGCCGGGCGACAAGATGGCCGGCCGGCACGGCAACAAGGGTGTCGTGTCGATGATCGTCCCGAAGGAGGACATGCCGTTCCTCGAAGACGGAACGCCGGTCGACATCGTGCTCAATCCGCTGGGCGTGCCGTCGCGCATGAACGTCGGGCAGATCCTCGAAACGCACACCGGGTGGGCGTGCCGCGGCCTTGGCCGCCTGATCGAACAGGCGCTCGAGGAATACCGGGCTTCGGGCGACATGAAGCCGCTGACCAGGCAGCTCGAAATTGTCTACGGCAAGGACGTCATCGACGAAGTCGCTCCCGAAGACGGCGACAAGGAGCGGCTCGGAGACCAGCTCAAGACCGGCGTGCCGATCGCGACGCCGGTGTTCGATGGCGCGCACGAGCCCGACATCGTCGAGATGCTGGAACAGGCGGGCTTCGACCGGTCGGGACAGGTGCAACTCTATGATGGACGCACCGGCGAGCCGTTCGACCGCGAGGTGACGGTCGGCTACAAGTACGTCCTCAAGCTGCACCACCTTGTCGACGACAAGATCCACGCCCGCTCGATCGGACCCTACTCGCTCGTTACCCAGCAGCCGCTCGGCGGCAAGGCGCAGTTCGGCGGCCAGCGATTCGGGGAAATGGAAGTGTGGGCGCTCGAAGCCTACGGGGCCGCCTACACCTTGCAGGAAATGCTCACCGTGAAGTCCGACGATGTCGCCGGACGCACCAAGGTCTATGAAGCGATCGTGCGCGGCGACGATGCGTTCGAAGCCGGCGTGCCGGAGAGCTTCAACGTGCTTGTCAAGGAAATGCGCGCTCTCGGTCTCAACGTCGAGTTGATCAACACCGACAAGCCAGCGGGTGAAGAAGAAAAGACGACGGGCGTTCAGCTGCGTCTCGAATCGAAGCCCGCCGCCGAATAGCGCGCGACAAGATCCAAGCCCGGTTGCGTCTTTTCGCGCAGCCGGGCCTTCGTCCCACTCAACCGTGGGCGTCCCATGAATACCGGTCCCCTATCCCGGGCCTGCCAGGAGACTGCCGATGAACGAGATCACCAACTTCTTCAAAAGCCAGGCGCCGCTGCAGACGTTCGACCAGATCAAGATCTCACTCGCCAGCCCCGACGACATCCTGTCGTGGTCGTTCGGCGAGATCAAGAAGCCCGAAACAATCAACTACCGGACCTTCAAGCCGGAACGCGACGGCCTGTTCTGCGCGCGCATCTTCGGGCCGATCAAGGACTACGAATGCCTGTGCGGCAAGTACAAGCGGATGAAGTACAAGGGCATCATCTGCGAAAAGTGCGGCGTCGAAGTCACGCTGGCGAAGGTGCGCCGC